>NCCR01000021.1:0-35663 GCA_002279765.1 Verrucomicrobia bacterium 12-59-8
AATTCCAAGAAGTGCTCCTGAATGGCATCACCGACAAAGACGGAATAGAACTTGTCTCCCTCTGTCTGAGCCTCAGCAGGTTTTTCGGCTCTCTGCCGCTGTTGAATGATTTCGTCGATTCGATCCTGTGCCATACGTGATCACTTTTTGATGGGCGGTGGCGGCGCTTTGATGGGTGCCTTGCCCTGTTGTTTGATTTTAGCGTCAGCACCGGTTTTCTTGCCAGCATCAACGGCTTTTTGCTTCGCGGCGTGCTCACCAACTTGCTTCATGTTGCTCTGAGGCAACGCCTTGATCTTCGCATTGCCCATCTGAATCGAGCGAGCTGCGGGCGGAGTGGCCTGCTTGCCTTGCAATGGCTGCGCTGGCGCAGGTTGTTTCGCCGCCCTGCCCGCTACTTTGTCAGCGACTTTCTTGAAGTGATTGGCCGCTGATTCATAAGCCTTCGAGAGCAACGCCTTGCGTGTTGGAGGCTCAGGACGTTTTTGCACCGGCTCTTGCTTTCCTTTTTCCGCCGCGAGCTTTTTCGCTTCGTGCGTCTCTTTGTGCTTGTTTGTCAAAGCCTCGCTGTGCTGGCTGATTTTCGGCCAGCTCTTGCCTTTGTCGCCAGTCTTGCCCTTGGAGGTTCCCGCCGGATGCCCCTTGGACCGGTTCTTGCCGTCGGCAGTGACATTGTTGCGGCGCATTTCAATGTAGCCTCGCCAGTCCATGACTTCTCCCTTCTTGAATGGGTCCGCCTTCCGCTGCTCCACGAGGTTCTGCACGAAAGTCTTGGACCTGTCCAGCCCACGCCGGCTTTCGACAGCCTCTCGCCATTGCCTCGCTCCTAGTTCGCTTTGCATCATCGTGGAAAGTTCTTTTTGAGTCAGGCCCGCCAGTTCAACCCCCGCCATTCGAGACGACGAATTGCCCACCGCCTCTTGCAGTCCACGGCGGTTGTCAGTGTAGATGCGGATCGTTTGCTTCCCACGGCTGCACGAGACATAAAACTGCTCTTTCGATGCTGCAAGGAACGAATCTTCACTTTGCGCCACCAGAACATGGCGGACGCTTTTGCTCTGCGAGGAATGCGAAGTCTGGCAGTAGCCATAGGCGAAATGTCCGTGATTGGCGGCAAGTCGCGCCCCGTTGCTCAGCACAATTTCACCCGCTTTGGTGAACTTCTCGACGGCAAACACGTTGCCGTTGTTGAGCCGCTTCCCGTCCTCACTTTGCGCGTTGCGGGTGATCCGCAGCAAGTCGCCCTTTGCCACCCTGATTTCCCGCTCTTCATAGACCAGGAATTTCTTCGCCTCTGCAAGCGGCAAGAGGCGGGTTTCACCCTTTTCCCCGCGCATCTCCACTGCACCGGTTTCCGTCCGCCCTGTCACTCGATACAATGCACCCCGCGTGATGCCCTTGCCGTTCTGGTGAAATTGCACCACCAACCCAGGCCGGTAGTTTTCGGCGAGCGTTCGCTCTGCCTCCTCCCATTGCAGATTGTGATATTGAAGGAATTTGCGCTCAGGCCCAAGCTGCCCCGCTTCGCTTCTCGCCTCCCGAATCGCCGCCGTGACTTTGGCTCCTTCCGCATGAGTGGGCGACACCACCAGCGGAAAATCGCAGCGCTTGCCGCCAAGGGCGATGAAGTCCGCCGCTAGTTCACGATAGCGGGTCGCATCATCGTCAATTTCCACGAAAGCACCGAGCGCATCCAGACGGCGAAACGCCGTTCGCAGATCGCCTTTGCTTAAGGATTCAATGGCCTTGCGGTAATCTTCCAGCTCTTGCCGCCGAATCTGCGTCACTTCCGCAACCCTCAGTCCTGCATATTCTTGAAGGAGCCGGAAGGCGTCGCCGCGTGCCACGGGCGCATGTTGCGCGGTGTCACCCGTCAGAATGACCCTCGTGCCGCTTCCGGCCAGCTCCATGACCCGCCACAAATCCCGCACCCCGAGCAAACCCGCTTCATCTATCCAGATGACCTGCCCTCGAATCTCTTTTTGTAGCTTCGTGTTCAGCATCAAATGGGCGACCGTATCCGCGCCTGCAAATCCCGCTTCGCGTAGCGTCTCCCTTGACGCCACCGCCGACGGAGCAAAGGCGAAGACCTTGAGCCCCTGCTTCTCAATGGCCGACACCGCATCTTTCATCAGCGTTGTCTTGCCCACACCGGCCCCGCCTCGCAGCGCAATCACCTGATCGCGGCTCGTCAGAATATGCCGAACCGCTGCTTGCTGCTCTGCCGACAGATGAGCGGCCACCGTCAGCTTGCCGCGACCACCCATCGCCATTGCGGTGTTCCTACCGCTGCGCACAAAGTTGATGAGACTGATTTCCTCAGCCAGCACGTCCACTGAGGTGCAAATATGCTCGTCGCCAATCTTGCGGCCAATCAGCCCCCTGCTAGCAAACTCCTCTTTGATGGCTTTCGGATTCGTATGACCGAACCCAAAGCGAAGCGCTTCGGCCAGAATATGGCCGCGCTCGGCCACCGACTGCCGCTCAAAGACTTTAGCCAGCGCATAATCCACCGCCTCCTTTGCCGAGACAGGCGGGGTGCGTGGCTGCCCCTTGTCATAGCAAACCTTTGAAATCTGAACCTTTTCGTCATCGGTGAGCCGCACGCTCCATGCCGCCAGCAGGTCAGAGAAGGTCAGGCCGTGGCGCTTGCCCTCGCGACTTGCCGCGCCAAGGGCGTCTTTGGCCTTCGCGTCCTTGATGCCCATTTCTTCCGCGAGCCGTTCAATTTGCGCAGTTCTCCGCGAGAACTTGGCAATCACGCTCGCAGGCATCCCTTTGATTTCCCAGCTCCCTTTGCGGCGCTCAATGGTATAGCCCAGCTCTGCAAGCGACTCTGTCAGGCGGGAGTGAAACGCGGCTTCTGCATAGTGAGCCTCTTTTTTGATGGCTCCAAATTCGGCGGCCTTCCACCGCTTTTCCACCTGGTCAAAAGTGGCGTTGAACGTGAAACAGTGAACGTGCAAATGCGGGTCCGGTATCCCGCCCACCGGACGCGAGGTGAAGTGAACGAATTCCGCCCAAGCAAGGTTTCCCGTCACCCTGTTTCCCCGCGCTCCTTTCTGGCGGACTCTGGTTTCCGCCCGCTGTTCCAGTTCGGTCATGGTGTCTGAAACTGCCCGCCGAAAGACCGTCAGAACGTCTTTGTCTTGAGTCAGGGCATACAGCACCGAGAGACTTTTTGGCGCATGAAAGTTGAGGTCATACCCAACCCTGCGACCTTCCTTGGTGCGCGGCGTCAGCTTCTCCCCAGTCACCGGATGCCGGTTCTCCACCAATGCCGCAAACTGCTCCCGATCCACATCCCCAGAGATGCCAAGCATGGCTGCCGCTTTGCCGTGCCACTTGCCGACTACCTCCTGTTTTTCGGAATAGTAGTCTTCCCGTTTCAGCCCCTCCGTGTAGTATTTTTGAGCTGCGCCTGCGCTCTTGTGCGCTACTACCCTGAGCATATTTCGATTTTATCACAAACGGAACTGAAGTTCCAGTTTTGGCTGCTTTATGGGCAAATTCTGCCTGCTTGCCAGCTCGCTACCTGCCAAGCCGACTACCTGCCTTGCAAGCAAGCGAGGTGGCGAACTTGCTGCCTTGCCATGAAGTTTGCTCGCTAGCATCGTGGCAAGCTTCCCAGCCAGTTTGCGACGTAGCAAGTCGGCTATCAAACTAGGAAGCTAGCAAGCTAGCAATGTTGCAACATGATCTTCAGACATCTCTCCTAAGCAGTGCTTAGGCTGTTTTTGCTCGCCGCAAAGCGGCTGCGCGTCTAGCATCGGCGAACCTCAAAATCACCCCCGAAACATGGACGAGTTCTCCCTCGCAAAGCGCCCCCAAAACTCCTCCCAGCCAGTTCCCAAAAACTGGCCCGACGACGACGAAGCGCTTCTCGAACTGGGGGAAGACAGCAGAAAGTGCCCACCCGAAAACTACTGGTGTTTGAAGGACGCTTTTGAAGGAGTGCAGATTCTTGGGGGCACTGGTTCCGGCAAATCATCCGGCAGCGGGCAGGCGCTCGCCAGAAGCTTCCTTGAGTCCAATCTCGGCGGACTGGTTTTGACCGCCAAAACTGATGAAGTGCTCTCGTGGCAGCGATACGCCAGAGCCGCAGGACGTGAGACAGATTTGCTCATTGTGGGGCAGGGGTCTCCCCACAAATTTAACTTCCTGCGCTATGAACTGAAGCGCCCCGGCACCGGAGCAGGGCACACCGAAAATCTGGTGAACCTGTTTTGCAGTGTGCTGGAAGCAGCCGAACGGAAGCAGGGGCAGGGTGGCGGAAATGATGCCTACTGGCAACGCACCCTGAAGCAGCTTCTCCGCAATGCCATCGACCTTGCCGTCCTCTCGCTTGAGGATGTCGATCTGCCCTCCCTCTACCGCATCATCACTTCCGCCCCGCGCTCCGCTGCGGAGGCTGCCGACCCCGACTGGCAGCAGTCCTCTGCCTGCTTCGTTCTTCTTGGACTCGCGGAGGACAAGGCGGCGGAAAAGGGCCGGAAGTTTGATTTTGACCTGACCAAGGATTTCTGGCTTCGCGAATTTCCCAGCCTCGCCCCTGAAACCCGCTCCATCATCGTCTCCACTTTCACGAGCATGGCCGACTGCTTTTTGCGCGGCCTGCTCCGTGACTTGTTTTGTTCTGACCTCAACTTCACCCCCGAGGACACGTTCAAAGGCAAAATCATCATCCTCAATCTGCCCGTGAAGGAGTTCAACGAGCTGGGGCAGTTCGCCCAAGTGCTCTTCAAGTTCATCTGGCAGCGGGCCGTGGAACGGCGGATTCCAATGGGGATTGACCGGAGGCAGGCGCAAAACGCCATCCGCCCCGTTTTCCTGTGGGCGGACGAGTCCCAGTTTTTCGTCAATTCCTACGACGCCCTTTTCCAGAGCACCGCCCGTTCCTCCCGTGCCTGCACGGTTTACCTGACTCAAAACCTGCCCAGCTACTTCTCCGCTTTTGGGGGCCACAACGCGAGGTCCGATGCCGAGAGTTTTCTTGGCAATCTCCAAACCAAAATCTTCCACGCCAACGGCGACCCCTCCACCAACAACTGGGCGGCAGATTCCATCGGCAAGACACGGCAGGCTCAATTCTATGGCGGCATGTCTGAAGCCATCGCCCGAACAGGGGGCGGACTGAATCAGAGCGCCGGAGGCTCAATGGTGGTTGAATACGTCGTGCAGCCTCAAGAGTTCACGATGCTGCGCACCGGAGGGCCGGAATCAGATTTCACCGTTGATAGCGTCATCTTCCAAGGCGGGCGGCGCTGGCTTGCCACCAAGAAGGACAAGCCAGTTGCGCAGAACTACATTCGTCACAGCTTCCCGCAGCAGTATGAAGGATAGGCAGACCAGTTCCCTAGGGCCGCAGCACAGCATTCCACTTGTCAGCCCGATCCTGCACTTGCTGGCGATGCCAGCCATCGTTTATTTGCGCTCTGGGTTCGGGTTCTCCTTCCTCAGCTCCAAAATCATTTTTCTGTCCTTTGGGTGGGCGCAGGTGCTCTTTTCAGTTTACGCGTGGTATGAAGAGGACGTGTGGGCCAAATATTGGGCTGTTGCCGCATTTGGCGACTTGGCAGTGGTCCTTTATGCCGCCCATCTTTTCGCCGCCTTTTCCCGCGAGGTAAAGCGCACCGGCAGGCATGATTTCTATTCCGGCACTTCACACATTTTGAGACTGCCAGGCTTCTCACAGCTTCAAGGCGGCTCTGGTTTTGAAACCATCGTTCATCTCTGGCTGGAACCACTGGTCATCGCCATTGCCGCAACCCTCTTGAGGGCATTTGCTGCCGAGCTGGTTCTCTCGCGCTGGCTGTTGATTGTCGCCGCCTGTCTGTGGCTGAAAGAGTTCATCAACTACTGGTATCGCATCCGCCACGACAAGAAGGAGCAGGACATCTTCACTGACGCAGAAGAGAAGATGGGCCGCCACGTCGGGCCGGAAGCTCCACTTCCAAAGGCCGCAGGACGAAAGGCGAGGGTGAAACGCCCGCCCGGAAATTCAGGGCAGAGCGCCGATGAAGGACGCTTCGCTGAAGTGCTACGGCTGATGCCTCCATACGATCTTGAGCAAGCCGAGAAGAATTATCGTGCTCTCATCAAGACCCATCACCCAGACCCGAAAAATGCCACAAGGGAAGAGGGTGCGAAGGCTGCCGAGCTAAACGATGCCATTGAGTATTTTCGCTCTCGATGCGCAGCAGACTAAATAAGGGTTTATGACATCAACAATTCCCCCCTCGTGCTACTGGTGCGGCGCTGCCGCCATATCAGCGGACCATGTGCCGCCCAAGAGCTACTTTCCCCAAGGGAAGAACCTCAATCTTTTCAAAGTGCCTTCGTGCGAGGCGCACAACGAAATGTTCTCGACACTCGACGAGAGGTTTCGCTTTTACATTCAAGGCGCAGCGATGAGTGAAGATGCTTTCAACTTGTTCGCCGACAAGACCATCAGGGGCTTGCAAAAAGAAGCGGCACAGAAATTCACTGCATCATTGGCCAAATACAGCAAGTGGATCATGGTCGGCGGTGAACGGAGGCGGATTTTCTCGGTAGAACCCGAGAAGCAGGACCAATACTTCGAGAAGCTTGTGAGGGGAGCCTATTACATCGCATTTGGAGAACCAGCTCGCGGACGGATCGTCACAGCTTCGCCGCAGTTTTATTCGCCGGGCTTGGACTACAAGACCCTCGCTGAGAATTTGGGGCCTGTGCTAAACGACGGCTCAATCATGAAGGAATATGAATGTCCCAACCCCGACATTTTTCGTTTCCGTTTTGGCCGAGAGGGAACGCCACCCAAGCAGGCTGCGGCGATTGTAATTCTCCTTTACGGCTCAGTTGAGATACTTGGACTGATCACTCCGCAGGATGAGCAAGGCGGCTAAGCCGCCAATTTGCGCCCGCCCACTTCAAAGCGGATGTCATCAACGCCATGCCCCATCAAGCGCCACGCATCAGCGAGCTTGAAGCTGTAGTTGTTGGCGACCCAATCCGCGATGAATTTTGTCGGCGCTTGGAAAGTGAGCGTGCTTCCCTCAAGTCCTTTCGGTTGCAGCTTCACCAGCCACGACTTCACAAGGGCTTCGCCCAAGTGCTTGCGCATGATTTCCAAGACATTCTCCCACGAGTCTTCCAGCGGGGTCTTTTCGATCAGCTCCATCTGCACTTCCTGAGCTTGAACAGCCTGAGCTTTCTCGGCAGTCACTTCGCGCTTTTCGGTGCGCTCCATCAGCAGCATGTCTTTGCCTTGAGTTGAACTCACCTTCTCAAGACGAAGGCCGGGAAGGTCATTCTTCTGCACCAGTTTTCTGAGCGTGCTAGCATAATGCTTGTATTCCTGTTGTGAGGCCGACTTTTGGTAGAGGCTCTTGAACGTCTCTCTCCAAACGCCATTTGGCCCGCCCGTTGCCTTTCTCGCGTAGAGGTAAAGCCAGCGCTCCACGCTGCCGGGAATTTCAAAATAGCGTTTGTCCAAAGTCAGCACATGGAAGTCCTTGATGCTCTCAAAAAGCCATTCTGCAAGCACCACCTCGACACCCCGAACCTCCCCTTGTTCTTCCGTAATTTCCCACTCAGAAATCCACGAGAACTGGCGAATTCGATTGCGCGTTCTCTTGCCAATCTCTGAACGGATTGTGGTCTGGATGCTGGTCGTTTTGAGGCGGTGCAGGGCATCTTTGAGCCGCTGATACTGTCCGCCGCCAGGCTCTCGGTTGATCCACGATAAAAACTGATAGGGCGTGAAATGAATCCTGCGTGATGGCTCAAGCCCTTGCCGCTTCGCATCCACCCACTGTGACATCGCGAAGATGAGCAGGTCCTGATCGTAAATCGTGGCAATTCCATGTTCTGGATGACCCGTGATTTTGACGGTCTCGGTTACGCCCGTTTTGCCATCTACATACTCGTGCTCAATTGGTTCACTGCGCCCAGGAGTCAGGCTGAACCAGCACCTCGCCATCAAATCAATCTGCTCTTTAGGGGTCACATCGGCAGGCGAGGCGGTGAACCGCTCCAAGTCTTGATGTTCCTTGATTCCACCCTCTATCTTCCTGCCCATGCCATCGGCATATCATGTTTGAACACAAAAAACAATATCGTCAGGTCAGCGACCTTTCGGGGCATTTTGAGTGTGACATTTCTGCTATCGTGGGGCCAACGACCCTCACTATCGTGGGTCCAGCGACCATATCGTCATGCTGGCGACCGGTTATCGTCACGCCAACGACTTTGCGGTCGTCATGCCAGCGACCCTCTATCGACAGAGCAGCGACCAAAGCACCCCTCAAGCCCTTGCTCTGTCTGCTTCTCAACTCCCTTAAACTTTACTTAAACTATTAAGAATTAAAACACTTAAATCCCCTCGTCAGACGACGAGCCCTTTTGCAAGGCTCGTCTGCCGAGGGTGAGTTTGACAAAACAGCTTCAGTCCTATTCCGATCACAAGCGCCATGAGGCTTGTCTTTGATTTATCAATCTGTTAAGCAGACATCAAAGGAGGATGCACTGCATGAGGCAAAGGGGAGGCTTTACGCTCATTGAGCTTGCCATTGTGCTTGTGATCATTGGCCTTTTGATTGGCGGCATCCTTGCCGCTCAAAGCATGATCAGCACTGCCAAGATTAATGCCACAGTGCGCCAGATCGGGCAGTTTGATGCAGCCGTAATGAACTTCAAAAGCAAATATAATTACCTTCCAGGGGACGCGCCAGCATTTGGCGGGAATGGAAATGGACTTATTGATTTGGGTGCCGCATGCATTTATGGAACTGATATCACAGCATTCGCCTGCGAAATAGCAAACTTCTGGAGCCAAGCAGAATCACAGGAGTTCAAAGCCTCCACTTATTCGTTTCCCGGAGTTCCAGCTGAGTCAAGCGGTGCCAATAAGAACGTGCCCGCCGCAAAAATCGGCAAAAGCAACGATTTTGTTATAGCTTCGGCACTGAGTGCTGATTCTTGGCATGCCGCTACTACCAATCCAAGTAACTATTATGCGATACTTGATTCTTCAAATGCACAAACTGGGAACTATAATTTCCATCCGACAACATCTTCCAATTCCGCAGTTGAACCTGCTGCTCTCTTAGCCTTGGACACAAAAATGGATGATGGTGTAGGAAATACGGGCAATGTATTGTCCGGCGCTATCGGCGAAAGTGGCTTTGGAACTGGGGCAATTGTTGTTGCCCCCCTTGCAACTTGCAGCAATGGCAGTGGGGTTTACCAAATCCAAAATTCCGGCTATGAATGCACGCCGCTGATCCGCATTGGCGGCTCAGTCGGCGATCCTCAATAGGGTAGGCTGAAGAAAGCTAGCTTGCTAGCTAGCAAGCCATCCAGCTTGCTGTGTTGCAAGTTTACAACCAGCGCAGAGAAAATGAACCGACAGGGCGTTGCATCGTGAGCATTTCCACCACGCTTTGAATCAAGTGTTTATCCTGCATGAAGGAGCAGGAATGATCTACGGACTCACAAATTCAAAAGGCGGCGTCGGCAAGACAACGATTGCAGTTCACTTGGCAGCATGGCTCGCCAAAAAGAAACGCGCTGTCACCTTCATTGATGCAGACCCGCAGTCTTCAGCTTCACAGTGGATTCAGGAACTCGGCCTTCCGATCACACTTCATCAAATTGATTCACCGGAAGAGATAATTCATCGAGTCGCAAAGCTATCGACTGATGCGAATGACATTGTCATTGACGGACCCGCAGGGCTTTCAGCCACAACCAGAGCCATCATGCTCCGCGCCGACCGCGTGTTCTTTCCTTGTGGCCCGTCTATTCTCGATCTCCGCGCTGCTTCCAAAGCCGTGCATCTGCTTCGTGAAGCCCAAAAAACCCGCAAAGGAAAACCAACCGGTTCACTCATTCCAAATAAACTCCAAAAACGCGGACGCCTGAGTCGCGAGATGATGGATGCCGCCAAGAAACTTGGCGTGCCCATGCTTGCAGGACTTTCGATGCGCCAGAGCTTCGCGGATGCCGCAGGGCAGGCGAAGGTTGTCTGGCAAATGGGGGCAACCTCACTTCTGGCAGCACACGAAATGCAACAGCTTATGAAGGAGATGACCCGTGGCTAAACGACGCTCCCTCGACGATGCGCTTTCGCCTGAAGAACAGGCATTCCTGAACAAAGGCACGCCTGCGCAGCCCAAGTCGAAACCAAAATCCAAGCCGAAGACCAAACCGAACCCAACCACGAGGAAGGAGGAACCAGCAATGCAAAGACCAGCACTGAAACAAGAATTCATTCCGCAACCGCCGTTGCCAGCAACAACAATGGGGGCAGGGCAGTCATTCCAGATGGCTGGCGTCGTCTCCCTGAATGTTCGCATCGAACCCGAAATCAGCACCGCGCTACTTCGAGCTTCGATGGAACGAAAAATCCAAAGGCTTGACCCTTTCACGCAACGAGACATTGTTGCGGAGGCTCTTGCATCGTGGCTCAAAGCCAACGGATACTTGCAGTAGGCAGTGCGAAAAGCCGTCCTCTGAGTGTGATTTTATACAGCCGTTTTATACAGGCGCGGCCTGAAAACGAGCAAAACAAGCCCACTTGATGCAACTCCGTGCAACTCGCAATCAGCCGCAATCCCTTATGCTGCAAGGGATTGCAAACCGATGCAACAGAGTGCAACAATGTGGAAGACAACAGGAGTGTCTGTCGTACTTCCAGAGGGCTGCTGGGGCGCAGACTTGGCATCCAAGAGGGGGGGGCGCGATTTTCGAAATGGATTTCGAAATGGGGGGGGCGTGGAGACGTGCGGCGGCGGTTGGAGGACCAACCGCCCTACCTTTGCGATAGGACATTTTTTGGCTGGGTGTGGCCGGGCGCTGAGCCGGAGCCGGAGCGGGCAGGATTGCCCGCGCTACTTTTTAAATGCCGGCGGCCATGACTTTCATCCAGCGCATGCGGAAGGTGGCGTTTTCTTCCATGAGCTGGGCGGCGATGGTGGTGGAGAGCTGGGTGAGGCCGGTGAGGCGGGCGAAGGCGGCGGTGTTTTCCTGACGGCGGTAGTAGTCGGTGGAGTCGGTGGTCTGGGCGCCGAGGGATTGGGCGATTTCGACGAGGGACTCGGGGGTGAGGCTGTCGAAGGGGAGGGTGAGGGTACCGCGATCGAGGGTGACGCTGATCTGGGTGCCGGCGGGATTGCTGGTGATGCGGCCGGTGAGCTGGCCGCCCTCCCGACGGGTGATGGTGCCGGTCCAGCCTTTGGTGGCGAGGTCGGTGGTGAGCTGGCGGATGAAGTCGCGGGACTGGGTGTAGAGGTAGAGGCGGCCGTCGAGGGCGGTGCGGACGTCTGCGGTTTCAAGGCGGGTGCCGGTGAGGAGGTCGATGGCGCGGGTGTAGTCGTAACCCTGGACGAGGGAGGGGACGAGGGCGCTGACTTCGGCGAGGAGTTCGAGGTCTGACTGGCGGCGCTTTTTGTCGTCTTCCATCTGGCGCTGCTGGTCTTCGAGGGTCATGCGGGAGATTTCGCGCTGGAGGCCGGTCTCCCATTCTTTGATCATGCTGAGGAAGGCGCCGCTGGTTTTGAGCTTTTTGCGGGTTTGCTGGACTTCGGCGAGGGCGGAGCGGAGATCGGTGATGTTGTCGGAGTTGCGTGGCTGGAGGGCGGTGCGGACGAGGGCGAAGTCGGGCTTGTAGCGGTCTACGAGGGCGCTGTAGAGGGAGAGCCAGTCGAGGGTGGCGGCTGAGGCGTCTGTGGGGGGCTGCCGGGTGTCTGCGAGGTGCTGCTGGAAGTATTCGAGCTCCTGGGCTCCGAGGAGGGCATCGCCAAAGTGCCATTCGGTGAGGCCATGGACGAGGTAGCCGAGGATTTCTTCGTTGGTGGTTTGATAGCCGAGGGAACTGAGCGGGGTGCCGAGGCCGAATCCTTTCGACATGCGGTCTTTGATTTTGGCAAAGAAGGGGGCGAGGCTGTTGAGGTCTGGGGCGGTGGAGAGCTGGGAGAACTGGTCTGCGGCGTCTTTTTTCTTGTCGAGCATGATGCTGCAGAGGGCGGCATTGAAGCGTGCCCAGTTTTCGGTGGGCTGGAGCAGATCTTTGGATTCGACGAGCTTGGTGAACTTGTGCTTGGCTTCGGCGTATTTAAACTCATCGAGCATGAGCTGCCGGGCTTCGGTGAAGAGGGTGGAGACGGTTTTTTTGTCTTTGTCCTGCTTGTCGGCGGCTTTGAGGGTGACGCCGGAGCCGTCGAGGTCGCGCTCATTGGCGGTGGCGAGCTGGATGGCGCGTGCCTGGCGCTGTGCGCCGCCTGCGCGCAGGAGCCAGCCCATGACGTAGGCGAAGATGATGGCGGCGGCGATGGAGCCGAAGAGGCGGGTGCGGCGATTGACGAGCCTGCGGCGGACGCTGCCGCGATCGAGGAGGCCTTCGGCGAGGCGCATTTCATCGACGACTTCGGCGTAGTTGGCGAAGCGGTCTTCGGGATTGAAGGAGAGCATGCCGTTGATGACGTGCTCGGTGCGGGGGGAGAAACGGAGGCCGGATTCGCCGAGGGTGACGCGCTTGCATTTGATGCGGCGGAGGTCTTCGATGGCGCTGGTGTCCGCCTTGTGGGGCGGATTGCCGGTCATGGCGTGGTAGAGGGTGGCGCCGAGGGAGAAGATGTCGCTGCGGTAGTCTTCTTTGTTTTCGATGACTTTTTCGGGGGCGACGTAGTAGGGGGTGGCCCAGATCTCGCCGGAGTCATCGCCGCCGCGATCGACGAAGAGGGCGAGGCCGAAGTCCACGACTTTGGCGGTGCCGGTTTCGGTGAAGAGGATGTTGGCGGGTTTGACGTCGCGATGGATGAGGGTGAGCTGCTGGGCGGCGCGGAGGCCTTCGGCGACTTCGCGGCCGATGCGGAGGGCTTCGTCTTCTTTGAGGTGGCCTTCGCGGCGGATGCGCTGCTCTAGGGAGCCGCCGCCGACGAGCTCCATGGCGATGTAGAAGTAGCCCTGGTCATAGCCGACGGAGTAGAGCTTGATGACGTTGGGGTGGGTGACGTTGGCGGTGATGTGGGCCTCGCGGCGGAACTGCTCGAGACGGACGGAGTCGCGGGAGTACTGGCGGTTGAGGATTTTGAGGGCGACGCGGCGGCCGAGGGTTTCATCTTCGGCTTCGAACACGCGGCTCATGCCGCCTTCGCCGATCTGGCGGACGATCATGAACTGATCGAAGCGGCGGCGGACGCGGACCATTTGGCCGCAGAAGGGGCATTTGAGCTTGGTGAAGGGCTCCAGGGAGGTGACATCGATCTGCCTCTGACACACCGGGCAGGTGCTCAGAAATGTCTGTTCTGGAGGAGCGAGAATCAAGGTGAAGGGTATTGGCAGTAGCAGGGACGCATTGGATATGCCAGAAATTACAGTTTGCCTTATTAATTTGAATCTTGAGTTTGTCGGGTGGATTGGCTCATCAGTGAAACATTGGATATTGGAGATCGTTTCGACAAACACCTCGCGAGGCGTTTGCCGGAGATGTCGCGGTCGCGTTTGCAGGATTTGATCAAGGGGGGGCACGCTACGCTGAATGGGAAGCCTGCCAAGGCGGGGGCTACGCTGAGAAGCGGGGATGCGGTGAGTCTCATGGTGCCGGATGTAGCGGAGGTGGAGATCAAGGCCCAGAACATTCCTTTGACGATTTTGTATGAAGACACCGACATCGTAGTGCTGGACAAGGCATCGGGGCTTGTTGTTCATCCGGCGGAAGGAAATCCTGACGGGACGCTGGTGAACGCGCTGCTGCACCACATCGGTGATCTCAGCGGGATCGGCGGGGAGATGCGGCCGGGGATTGTTCACCGGCTGGACAAGGATACGAGCGGCTGCATGGTGGTGGCGAAGCATGACATCGCGCACCGGCGGCTGACGGAGGCGTTTTCTGAGCGGCGCATCTCGAAGATCTATCTGGCGGTGGTGAATGGGGTGCCGAAGGAGGAGAGCGGGCGGATTCAGACATCGATTGGAAGGCATCCGGTGGATCGCAAGCGGATGAGCAACTTGCTGGATGGGGCGGGGAAGGATGCGGTGACGGAGTGGAAGCGGCTGGCGGTGGATCAGGGGTGTGCGCTGATCCAGTGCAGGCTGCTGACGGGAAGGACGCATCAGATCCGTGTGCATATGCGGGAGTCTTTGCAGTGTGCGATTTTGGGAGATCCGATCTATGCGAATCCGGCGAAGCAGCGGGTGCAGGTGCCGCGGCTGATGCTGCATGCGTGGAAGCTTTCGTTTAACCATCCGATCCACGACCAGCCGCTGGCTTTTGTGGCGAAACTGCCGACGGAGTTTGAAGGGTGGATGAACTGCGTGCAGGGATAGCGGCCCCCACTTTTACTTTATTTTATGCTCAAAGTCTATGCTTACTCTGGATGCTCCACGTGCAAGAACGCGCTCAAGTGGCTGAAGCAGCACTCGATTGTATTTGAGGAGATCGCGATCCGTGAGACGCCGCCGTCAATGGCGGAATTGAAGGCGATGCTGGCGGCGTATGAGGGGGATCTGCGGCGGCTTTTCAATGTTTCAGGGATGGACTACCGGAGCCTGGGGCTGAAGGACACGCTGCCGGGGATGAGCACGGACGAGGCGCTGGGACTGCTGGCGGGGAATGGAAACTTGGTGAAGCGGCCGTTTGCGATTGATGCTGGGAAGAAGGTGTTTCTGGTGGGGTTTAAGGAGGCGGAGTGGGAGGGGGCACTGGGGAAGTGAAAAGGGAGGAGGGCGGCGCTGGGGTGAGGATGGGGACTACTTCACGGCGGTGGCTTGCTCTTTGAAGAACCTGGTGATCAGGGGTGGGGCTTCTTCGGGGAACTTGTGGGTGCCTTGATGGATGAAGGCGATGAATGGGGTGCCGACTTTGGAGGGGAAGAGGGTGCAGTCTGTGGCCCAGGGTTTGCCCTCGGGCTCGCATTGGTTGATCGCTTTGACTTTGGCCATGGCGAGTGCCTGCCATGCGTATTTGACGAGCGGGTCCTGGGTGCCAGCGATGTGCATGCAGGGCTTGGGTTTGAAGGGGGTGTCTTTGAGCCGGACGGAGAGTGCTGCTGATGGGGCGACGGCGCAGAGGATGTCCGGGCGGGCCTGCCAGAGGAGGTAGGTGAAGCCGCCGCCGTTGGAGTGGCCGGTGGAAAAGATGCGTTTGGTGTCCACTTTGTAGTGTTCTTTGAGGTGGGCCAGTACGGCGTCGAAGAGTTTCAAATCGCGATCCTCTTGTGCGCCTGCGCTGTGCTGCCAGCCGGGTTTCTTGCCTTCGGGGTCGGTGAGCTGGCCGGGGGTGTTGAGGCCTTGGAGATAGACGGAGATGGCCTCGGGCCAGAGTTTGTACATGGGGATGCTGCGGCCGATCTGCATGGCGCTGCCGCCGTGGCCGTGCCAGACGAAGACGACAGGTGCGGGCTGCTCCTTGGCGGTGGCTGGTGCGTAAACGAGTCCGCTGCGTGCGACGCCGTCCACGGTGAGGTCCAGTTTTTGGATGCCCTGAGGGAGTGGAAGCTGGGCGGGACAGGATGAGATGGTGGCCAGCAGGGCGAGGGCGAGGGGGAGGAGGCAATGGCGGATCATGAGGGGATGGGGGGGGGAGACTTGGAGCTTCAACGCCTTGGCTTTGCCAAAGTTGCAGGTGGCTGGTGTTGGGCTAGGATCACGTCCCATGAGTTCTGCTAGCGCCGCTATTCCTGTGATCACCCAGCCCGGACAGGGCAGGGGCTTTTCTGTCTTTGGTGATGAGGTCGAGTTTGTGATTACTGGAGAGCAGACGGGAGGACGTTTCACGCAGTGGATTGAGACCACCCATCCTGGGGGCGGGCCGCCACCGCACTATCACACGCGGGAGGACGAAAACTTTTACGTCATTCAGGGTAGCGCTGAATTTTTCCAAGGCGGGCAGTGGACGGCGGTGGTGCCGGGAACTGCGGTGTTCATGCCCAAGGGGGAGGTGCATGCCTTTCGCAACGCGGGTGAAACACCTTTGAAAATGCTCATCACTACCGTGCCTTCAGGCTTTGAGATTTTCTTTGACCGTTGCGCTGTGGAATTTGCCAAAACAGAGGGGCCTGATATGACACGCCTTGTCGAAATCGCCGGCGAGCACGGCATTCATTTCGTCACTCCGTAATCTTTTCCAACCATGTTCAAAACCGGCCAGCAAGTTGTCTGCATTGATGATCAATTCGATCCCTGGGTCTTTGATCTGTACAAGTCTCTGCCCAAGAAGGATTCGATTTATACCGTGCGTGCGCTGCGTGCCGGGCGGTCTAACCCGCAGTTTGTGGTGAATGATGATGCGGAAATCAAGCTGGCGGGTGCGGAGTTTGATCTGCTGCTGCTGCTGAAGGAACTGCACAATCCGGATGATCCGCACTCCAGCGTGAAGCAGGAGCTGGGGTTTCGGTCCGAGCGCTTTGCGCCGCTTCTTGAAGCAACCGAGGAAGAAGAGGATGCCGAGCTTATTGGGGTGGGCCACGGCGAGAAGACGTGGGAGCCGGAGCCTGCGTGGTCGAAGTAGCAGCGGGCTTGGATGGCGCTCAGTGACGCATGGCGTCTGGTGCGTGATCGGCGGGTGTGGGGATTGTAAACTGGGAACTGAAAATTGGCCGGAGGCCTGTGGTCCTTCTTCGCGCTTTGCCCTTCGCTGAAACTAGGGAGGACGAGATGCGCTACGAAAGGTCATTTCCCATCAATCTTGGGTTACTGCTCTGTGGATGAAAACTTGGCACCCTCGCGGCTGTTTGATACACCACCTATCTCATGAGTGCCCCTCCCGACCTTCCGCCGTCCTCCGCCCCTCTCACTGAACGGCAGATTGTTGAACTGCTCTCCACGGCGCGTCAGCGGCTGTTTGCGGAAGTGGGCAAGGTGATTGTGGGGCAGTTGCATGTGATTGATGAAATGCTGATTGCGCTGCTGAGCGGGGGGCATTGCCTGATTACGGGAGCGCCGGGGCTGGCGAAGACGCTGCTCATCAAAACTGTGGCGGATGTCTGCCATCTGAGTTTTCAGCGGATTCAGTTCACGCCGGATTTAATGCCGTCAGATATTACGGGAACGGAGATTTTGGAGGACAGCCCAGAGGGAAGGAAGCTGGTGTTTAGCCGTGGGCCGGTGTTTGCGAACATGATTCTGGCGGATGAAATCAACCGCACGCCGCCGAAGACGCAGGCGTCTTTGCTGGAGGCGATGCAGGAGCATCAGGTGACGGTGAACGGCAAGACGATGCCTCTGCCGGAGCCGTTCTTTGTGCTGGCCACGCAGAACCCGATTGAGCAGGAGGGGACGTATCCGCTGCCGGAGGCGCAGCTTGACCGATTCATGCTGAACATCGTGATCGATTATCTGAGCGAGGATGATGAAGTAGCGGTGGTGACGAAGACCACCTCGGGTAAGGGGGAGCCGGTGCAGCGGCTGTTTACCGGAGAGGAGCTCCTCGCGTTTCAGCAGGTGGTGCGGAAGGTGCCGATCGCGGAAGATGTGGCGCGGTATGCGGTGCGGCTTTCAGCGGCTTCGAGGCCTGGACGCGAGGGTGTGCCTGATTTTGTGAATCAGTGGGTGAGCTGGGGAGCGGGGACACGTGCGAGCCAGAACTTGGTGCTGGGTGCGAAGACGCGGGTGCTGCTGCATAACCGGACGCATGTGACTGTAGAGGATATTCGTGCGATGGCGCTGCCGGTTTTCAGGCATCGTATTTTGGTAAACTACAAGGCGGAGGCGGAGGGGGTGACGGTGGAGAAGGTGATTGGGAGGCTGATCGAGCATGTGAAGGGGTAGGGAGGAAGAATGACGAATTAGTAAATCCGAATGACTAAATAAGTCCGAATGCCAAATGCCGAAGATGAGCGCTGGTAACGATAAAAGCTTCGATCTGGAGGAGCGCACTGCGGTGTTTGGCGAGAAGGTGATCGATTTTGCCAAGGCGGTGCCTCGCAACGAGGTGACCAAGCCGTTGATTTCTCAGATCGTTCGCTCGGGAACCAGTGTTGGAGCCAACTACGGGGAAGCCGACGATGCCATTTCCAGCAAAGACTTCCGCAACAAGCTCGCCACGTGCAAGAAGGAAGCGCGGGAAACCAAGCATTGGTGCCGTATGATTGTGCGGGCTGAACCTCAGATGCGTGATGGTGCCGCACCGATCTGGCAGGAAGCCAAGGAATTACACCTCATCTTTGCCGCCATTCTTCGAAAAGCTCCTCCATCCAAATAACACGCTACGGCATTTGAGCTTCGACATTATTTAGTCATTCGGATTTACTCATTTGTCATTTTCTCACCCCGATGTCTGCCGTCACCTTTCTAGATCCTGCCGCGCTGATGCGCATCAAGTGGCTTGAGTTGCGGGCGAAGGTGGTGGTGGAGGGGCTTTGGAAGGGGATGCACCGGAGTCCGTATCATGGGTTCTCGGTGGAGTTCTCGGAGTATCGGGCCTATGTGCAGGGGGATGATCCGCGGTACATTGATTGGAAGGTGCTGGCGCGGAGTGACCGGACTTACATCAAGAAATTTGAGGATGAGACGAACCTGCGGTGTCAGCTGGTGATTGATCACAGCAAGTCGATGGGGTTTGGCTCGCTGGGATATACCAAGGCAGATTATGCGGCGACGCTGGCTGCGACGCTGGCGTCGTTTTTGATGAAGCAGGGGGATGCGGCTGGATTGACGACGTTTGCGGATGGGATTGAGGAGCATCTGCCGCCGAGGAATCGGCCGGGGCATTTGCGGCGGATCATCGCGGAGCTGGAGAGGCCGGCGAAGGCTGCGGGGACTTCGCTGGCGCTTTCGGTGGGGCAGCTGGCGGAGCTACTGCGGAAGCGTGGGGTGATTTGTTTGATCACGGATTTGCTGGCGCCGGTGGAGCATCTAGAGAAGCAACTGGCGCTGCTGAGTGCGATGGGGCATGACCTTGTGCTCTTTCATCTCATGGATCGTGCGGAGATTGATTTCACGTTTGAAAAGTCGGCGCACTTTCGGGATGCTGAGACGGGCGTGGAGCGATTTATTGATCCGCAGCTTGTGCGGGAAAATTATCTGAAGCGGCTGCAGGCGCATCGCGATACGATTCAGACGGCTACGGACCGCTATAACGTCGAATATCATTTCTGTCCGACGGATCAGCCGTTGGAGGAGGTGTTGTTTAACTTCCTGAGTGCGCGTCAGCGGAAGAAGGCTTCCAAATCGTCAGCGGCGAGGGTGGCGGGATAGGTTGATTTTCGATTTTATAACCCATGACTTTCCAATCCATGACTACTCATCAGCTTCTTAACCGGCGCGTCTTACTGGGCTCGGAGTCATGTGATCGAGGACAAGTTCGAGTAGGAGGACGAGGACGAGGACGAGGACGATTCGTGAGGAGAGTGCTTTCTGTTGTTCGAACCTTTTATTCTGCATGAGCTGGCTCTTTCCAATTTACCTCGCTGGTGCTGCGGCGATCATTGCGCCGATTTTGCTGCACCTGAGACGCAGGCCGCCGCAGGATCGGGTGGAGTTCAGTACGCTGATGTTTCTGGATGCGAGCACGCCGGTGCCGGTGAGCAAGAGGCGGCTGGAGAACTGGCTGCTGCTGTTGCTACGCTGCCTTGCGCTGATTCTGCTCGCGCTCATGTTTGCGCGGCCCTTTGTGCAGAGTGAAAGTGCCACGGCGTCGTCTGGGGACAAGGCCACGCTGATCTTGCTGGATCGCAGTGCTTCGATGAGGCGGGATGAGTTGTGGAAGCGTGGGATTGCTGAGGCTGAGCGTTTGTTTAAAGACGCCAAGATTACTGACCGCATTGCACTGGCGGTGTTTGATGGTGAACTCACGCCGGTGTGGACGTTTGAGGAGGATCGGAACACGCCTGCGAATCGTGTGGTGGCGTTGCAAAGCCGTCTGGCGGAGCTTGCGCCTAGCTGGGGTGGCACGCAGTTGGATCGCGCGCTGATTGCTGCGGTGCCGTCGTTTGATACCAGCACGGCGAAGCTCAAGAAGCGCATTCATCTGATCACTGATCTGCAGGAGGGCACGCACTTGGATGCGTTGCGTACCATTGCGTGGCCTGCTGAACTCATGCTGAACGTGCATCGCTTGGATCCCGCAACGAATGACAATTTCTCCATGGCTCTCGCCGCACGGGATGAGGAGGGGAACGAGGACGCGCTGATTCGCATACGTTTGAGCAATACACGCGACTCGGCTTTGCGGGATTTCACTCTTGCCTGGGACAAGGCCCCGAAGGCCGACAGCATCACGGCGCAGATTCCGCCGGGAGCTTCGCGCATTCTGAATGCGCCGCCGAATTCCACCAACGCCACGACGCTTACTTTGAGCGGGGACAAGTACGACTTCGACAACCGTCTGTTCATCGCCCCGCCGCAGCCGCGAGCTGTGCGCATTCACTTTTTGGGTGATGAGGCTACGCGGGATGAGGCTGAGGCACCGCTGTATTATCTGGCGCGGGCATTGCAACCTACGGCCACGCTGGCACCGGTGCTCACTGCGGGCAAAGCGATGCCAGTGCAGATGCCGGATTTGCTCGTTATCTCGGGCTCCACGCCGCCCGTGGGAATGCACGCAAGCTTGTGCGACTTTGTCAGCACTGGCGGGTTTCTGGTGGAGGTCGCAACTTCCTCTGCCGATGCAGTCCTGCTTCAAACACTTACCGGGATTCCCGGCTTCACCGTCAAAGAGGGTGACTCCAATGACGACTACCGCATGCTCGCGGATGTCAAAGTCGAGCATCCGCTGCTCAGACCTTTCGCTGATCCCAAGCTGCGGGATTTTACGAAGCTGCGTTTTTGGAAGCATCGGGATATCGAGATCAAAGACGCGGGCAACAAGGTCGAAACCCTTGCCCGCTTTGACAACGGGCAGCCTGCCATTGTCAGCGCACGCATTGGGAAAGGGACGCTCATTGTTCTCGCTTCCGGCTGGCATCCGGGGGACAGCCAACTTGCGCTTAGCACGAAATTTGTGCCGCTGCTCTACGGCTGGTTGGACGCCGCTGGTTTCAGTCACGATCCTTCGGCGACGCTGCTGGTTGGTGAGGCGCTGCCATTTGATGCGGCATCCGAGCACACGATTACGGATCCTGAAAACAAGACGCACAGTCTCAAAGCGGGAGAGTCTTTCACCGCGACCCAGATTGGGCTGTACAAGGTTCAAAGTGCCTCACACACCCAGATTTTGGCCGTCAATCTCGCGCCTGATGAGGGGCGGGTATTGCCCCTCGGCCCGCAAAAGCTGGCTGAGTACGGCATCAAGCTCTCCAGCGGTGCCGACAGTGCTGCTGCCAGCGAAAGCACGGACGAGCGACTCACGGCGACGGATACGGAGCAGCGCCAGCAGTCTTGGTGGTACATTCTTCTCATGCTTCTGGCCGTACTTCTGCTCGAAACGTGGTTTGCAGGCCGCGCCCGACAGACTGTCCTTCAACCCGCGTAATTCAACCCGATCATGATCGCACGCACCATTCTCGAAGCCCGCATTGCTGAAGTTCGCGAGGCACTGCGTCTCGCACGGCTCATGCGGCATCTGGCTGCGGTTTTCGCGCTTGGCATTGTGGTGCGGGGGGCGCTCCTGCTCGCCACGCTGAATGGGTTTTCTGTTTCGAGGCGGCTTGATCGCTGGTCGATGCTGGGGCTTATCGCGCTAGGGCTGATTGCCTGGATCAACGGGCGGCGTAACATTTGGAGCGATCATGACATTGCGCGTGTCATTGAGCTGAAGCATCCCTCGCTGAATGCGCTGCTGCTGACGGCCATTGAGCATGAATCCGAGGCGGACAGACCTGTTGGTTTCCTGCATGAACGACTCATTGACCGCGCGCTGGCGCATGCGGCCACGCAGAACTGGCCGGTCACGGTGGCCAACAAGCCTTACACGCGTGCGGCGGTGGGTGCGGTGATTGCCATCATCGCCTTTCTGGCTACGGACCTCGCATTGCGCTCACGGTCATCCCAGCACAAAACCGAGGTCGCGAAAAGTCAGGTCGACGAAGAAGCCAGACCTACCGAATTCAAAGCAACGCTCACTCCGGGAGACGCTGAACTCGAACGCGGGGCTCACCTCATCGTTGAAGCGCGTTTCAATGGGCCGGTGCCTGCGGATGCAACGCTGATTGTCAGCGAGGCTGATGGTAAAGAGCGTGAGCGTTTGCCCATGCGACTGACGGTGGATGAGCAGGTGTATGGTGGCATGATCAACAAGGTCGAGAAAGATGCGAAATACCGGGTGGAGTTTGCGGATCAAAAATCGCAGACGCACACGATCACGGTTTTTGACTTTCCTGCGCTGGTTCGCAGTGATGTGATCGTCACGCCGCCGGAATACACGAAGCAGGCAGCCAAGGAAACGAAGAACACACGGAAGGTCACGGCACTGGAGGGCTCGAAGATTGCGTGGAAGATCCAGGTCAACAAACCACTTATTCTGGGCGGTGGTGAGGGCGCTGCAGCGGGCAAAGGAGTTTCTCCTTTTGCACCGCATCTGACTGCTGCGGAACTTTTTGGTGAAGATAAAAGCGTCATTGCTCTGACTCCATCTGCGGAGGACGCCACGGTGCTTGAGGGTTCTTTGATGGCTGAGAAGACGCAGAAGTATCGGTTTCATCTGGTGGATGAGGCAGAGCGTGGGAACAAGAACCCGCCGTGGTTTACGGTGACGGTGCAGTCCAACCAACTGGCCAAGATTGAAATGGTGTTTCCGAAGAGAGACTTGCAGGTTTCCAGCATTCAGGAGCTGCCTGTGGAGGCGAAAGTTTCGGATGACCTCGGTGTTACCAAGTCCGGGGCGGTTTTCAGCATCAACGGCAACAGCAAGGAGATCATCTTTAAGCATCCTGTTACTGCGCCGCTGAAGAAGCAGGATGTGCGGGCTGAGCTGGCGCTGGAAAAGGAGAACGCCGAGCCGCGGCAGCTCGTGAGCTACTACCTGTGGGCGGAAGACACGGGACCCAAGGGGGAAGTGCGGCGCAACATGAGCGACATGTTCTTTGCCGATGTAAGGCACTTTGAGGACATCTTCCGTGAGATGGAGGCTCCGCCCAGCGAACCTGGCAAGGCGCAGAGCGACAAGCTCGTAGATCTCGTCAAACAGCTCGTCAACGCTACCTGGAAGATCGTTCGTGACACCAATGCGGGTCGTGTCATCGAGGCGGCTACGCCAGACATTGATGTGGTGCATCAGTCCGTCGGGATCGTCATGGAGAAGATCAAAGAGGCCATGGAGGAAGTCGAGGACGCGGAAGTGAAGCAGGCACTCACCGAGGCCTGGAAAAGTCTCAAGGACGCCCAAGGGCCGCTGCAGCAGGCCTCGGCTGAGAAGAAGCGTGCGCCGCTCAATCAAGCGCTCACCTATGAACAAACGGCGCTTGAGTGGCTGCACCGTGCGCAGAGCCGCGAGCATCAGGTGTTGCGCCAGGACAGTCCATCCGCAGGGCAGCAGGCGAACAAGAACCAGATCATGGATCTGGAGTTGAAACAGAAGGAGCAGCGCTATGAGGAGGAGAAGGCTGCCACTGAGGAGCAGACTGCCGAGCAGCAGGAGAACCTGCAGATTTTGAACCGACTCAAGGAGCTGGCCCGGCGTCAGGAGGCGTTGGCGGAGAAGATCAAGGAACTGCAAAACCAACTGGCCAATGCCAAGACCGAGGAGGAGAAGCAGGAACTCGACAATCAGCTCAAACGTTTGCAGGCCGAACAGGAGCAGCTGCTGAGTGATCTGGATGATCTCAAGGAGCGCATGGAGAAGCCTGAGAATGCGCAGAACATGGCGGAGGCGAAAGAGCAGCTGGAGCAAACGCGCGAGAAGGTCAGGGAAGCGGCTGAGCAGTTGAAAGAGGAAAAGCTGGCCGATGCTGCCAACTCCGCGACGCGTGCGCAGCGTGAGCTCGAAAAGATGCAGGAGGATTTTCGGCAGAAGACCTCGAAGAAGTTTGCCGAGGAGATGAAGCAGATCCGCCAGCAGGCGCGCGATGCGGCTGAGAATGAGAAGAAGATCAGCGAGGCGCTCGAAAATCAGAAGGAGCCGGGGTCGGACATCGAGAAGAACATGCAGAACGCTGCGCAGAGCCGGCAGGTGACGGAGCAGCAGGAGAACATCGAAAAACTGCTCAACAGCATGCGTCAGCTAAGCGAGCAGGCGGAGCAGAGCGAACCGCTGCTGCACCGCAATCTTTACGACGCCGTGCGAAAGGCCCAGACCAGCGGCTTGGAGGAGAACTTGCAGGAGACGCGGGATCAGCTTCGCTATGGTACCCAGGTCGAAGCCAAAGACGCCGAGCGCAAAGCGGCCAACGCTGTCGAAGAGCTCAAAAAGGGGGTCGAGAAGGCGGCTGAGAGCGTGCTGGGCAGTGAGAGCGAGGCATTACGTGTTGTGAAGAACGAATTGGATAAGCTGATTAAGGAGGCGCAGGAGCAAGAGACTGCGGGCGAAGGACAGAAGGGACAAAAGACTGCGGATACCGGGGAGCCGAATGCTGCGGAGAAGGGGCAAAAGGCGGGAGAGGGGCAGGAGGGGAAAGATCGTCAGCCCAAGGATGGCAAAACTGCCGGGAAAGGTGAGAAGCCAGGGGCAGGCCAGAAGCAGGGGAAGGACGGAGAAGGTCAGTCGCAAGATCCCACGATGGCAGGCGAGGGCCAGCAGCCGGGGAAAGATGGACAAGGTCAACAGCCCGGCAAGGGGCAGGAGGGGCAAGCGGGAGAGGGTGAAGGCAAAGACGCCCAGACTGCTGAAAACGGGCGGCAACCTAGAGATGGCCAACAACCTAGCCAAGGTCAAAAGCCCGGTGAAGGGCAACAGCCCGGGCAAGGTCAGAATCAGGGGCGTGGCGAAGGCAGGGGGCAGGCGCAAATGGCCGATGGCAGCGTGGGAGCTGGCAACACTGGAAATCGTGATTCTGACAATGACCGTAGGCGTCCGCAGATCAACGGGGGGGCGGTTCCTGAAGCGCTCTTCTTTGACGATAGCAAGGAGCAGCCTGACAACGGTGTCTTCACCGGCAGCGGTTATGAGCAGTGGAGTGATCGCTTGCGCAACGTCGAAGAACTCCTCAACAACCCTGAACTGCGCAACGAAGCTGCGAAGGTGCAGGATCGAGCGCGCGCGCTCCGCATTGATCTCAAACGCAGCAATGAAGCCCCGCAGGTCGCGAACCTGAACACACGGATCACGCAGCCGCTGATGGAACTGCGGGACCGTGTGGTGGAAGAGCTGTCGAAGAAGGATGCGGGCAAGAATTTGGCTCCGGTGGATCGTGATCCGGTGCCTACTGAGTTTCGCGATCTGGTGAAGCGCTACTATCAGGAGCTGGGTGCTGGAAAGTAAGGAGGTCCTAGATACTTTCACGCAATGCTGACTCGACGCTAAAGACTTGTTTAGCATACTGTGCCGATGGCCCTGACGGTTCTGACATTGCGTACTCAAGACGGCGAGCACCGGATTTCCTGCCCGCTGCATGCATCGCTGACGCTTGGCTGCGGCCCGGAGTGCGATGTCACCTTTGAAGGAGTGGCTATTTTACCGCGTCACTGTGTGTTGTACCGGACAGGCGAACGGACTTTTCAAATCATTGGCGTGTTTGCGGCGGCGCAGTTTTCCGTGAACGGCGTGATTTCGAGCGAGCTGGAAGTGGAAGCCCCGTTCAAGTTTGGGATCGGCGGCGAGGTGTTTGATGTGGATCTCGCCCAGGAAGAAACGCCCCAGTATGAGACGCTGGTGGCAGAGCCTGATGACGGAGCCCATGGGGCACCGACGGGGACTCGCCCCAGCCGCCGTGGCTATTTGATGAAGCCGATCACCCTGAAGCCGCGAGCCGGCGAGCGTGTGGGCGGAGTGATTTTGCCGACTGCCCCCATTCCCGCCCCGGAAGCGGAGGCCCCCAAGCTGCTGCAAGCTGCCAGCCTGCCGCGCCAGACCGTGGAACCGGCTGCGGAAACGAAAGCGCCGCCGGATGAGGAGGAATCGTCCTCTTTGCTGCTGGCGGGACTGCTGCTCTGTGGGGTGATGATTGCGGGCATCGTTTACTGGCCGCATCATTTGGATCAGCTCTCTGCGATAAAAACGGACGTATTGGCGCGGCCTGTGGCGGCACCGATTTTAGCGCCAGAGGCGACGGTCCGGGCGTGCGAGGATCTGCTGCGCGCAGGAGCACCGCTGGTGGCCGCGCAGGTGCTGATGCCACTGGCCGAGCAAGGCCATCTGGCGGCGATGCATCAGCTGGCACTCGCCCTGCGGACTGAGGATGAGTTTGGAGAAGAGGAGGTCGTATTGCTCCAGCAGGCGGTCGAAGGCGGGCGGCGCGATGCTCTGCGTGACTTTGTGAGAGTGGTCGATGATGTGGAGAATCCTGCGCGCTACACGTCAGGTGTTTTCAAGCAGCTGCAACTGGCAGCGAACCACGGTGAGACATCCGCCTGGATGCCGCTGGGAGAACGCTACGAATATGGCAATGGCACGGAGCCTGACCTCAAGCTGGCGCTGGCTGCCTTTGAAAAAGCGCATGCGGCGGGAGACCCGCGTGCTGCGGCCAAGCTCTCTGCCAGACAGGAGGCGTTGGAGCGTGTGGCGGCGTATCTGCGCTCCTGGAACGATGTGTCCGTGGCCACGCTGCTCGATCATGTGGCGGCGGGGCAGGGGAAGTTTTTCATGCTGGATCATCCGCCGATGGACGTGCTGCTGCGCCTGGAGGAGGAAATGCGTGTGCGCTGGCCGCTGCGCCGCATCAGTGTGGCGGCGGGAGCGCAGGCAGAGCTGGAGACGTTTGACCGCCTCAAGGTCACACAGCCGTTTCAATTTGAAGTGCAGCGCGGTGAACGCATCGCCCGCGGCAAGGGTGTGCTGGTCTGCATGGTGCAGCGTGATGTGGCGGAACGCTGGCGCATCACCGATGCGCATGACAGCATTGAGGTGACCGAACTGCTGCCTGCGAAGGAGCAGTTTGTGAGCGCTGAGTCGCTGCGCGAGCTGAAGCCCGCCTTCACGCATGCGGAGCAGGTGGAGGAGACGCGGCTGGAGATTTTGGAGCAGATGCGCGGTCTGGAAGCGACGCAGGATTTCAAACCTGCTCTCACCGTGGTGATGAACGCCGTGGCGGCATTCCCCCAGGAGACCTTCTGGCAGTTGTATGCCGACAAGGTGTGTGATCGCATGGCCCGTGAGTTGTTCATGGATGGCAAATGGCTCGATGCGGCATGGGCGCAGCCGGTACACCAACTGGCCGAGCAGGGCAGCGTGTCTGCCTTGCTGCTGGAAGGGCATTTGTATGCGGCGGGTTATGGCCTGCCGCGCAATTCGGCGCGTAGCGTGGCGCTGTATCAGCAGGCGTTTGAGGGCGGCAAGCGGCGCGATGCGCGCTTCTACTATGCCGAGGCGCTGTTTCAAGGCCGTGGCGTATCGCCGGATGTTGAGAAGGCGGGAGAGCTGGTGCTGGCTTTCATGAGCCGCTCCAAACATCCGCTGGAGGCGTACCTCGCGGCACATCTGCTGTGGCGTAAAGCCGAGCACGATCCCGCGCTGTGGCAGAATGTGTATGACACGCTTTCACGCGTGGCGGACCAATTTCCGCCTGCCAAGAATCTTGCCGGCATGGTGCTCCTGAACCATGGCCAGACCACCAAGGAGCGCCGAACCGGCTTTGTAGCGATCAAAGCTGCGGCGGAAGAGGGCGTGGTGGAGGCCATGAAAAACATCTCCCGCTGCTATTTCGAAGGCGTCGGCTGTGAGAAAGACCTGCACCTGGCCACCTTTTGGAAACAAAAGGCGATGGTCACCGAGCCGCCCAGGCGGCGACATTTTACGGAGTTTGTGGAGTGATGTTTTCGGCGGCAAAAAACCGGCGCTTGGATTAAAGGATCGGCTTAGTTGGTGTGGCGGGCAAGGGGGCGGAGTAACTGTTGCAACGGTTTTTTAACAAGGAAGCACGTTGCCAGTGACGCATGAGCGGCTATAGAGCGGCCCCCCCCCTTGACTCTGGAGTCCTCCCCTTGGACTCTGGGTTGTTTTTTGTAAAAAAATCCTAAGATAATGCTTAAACGCCCTCTCCTTTTGATGGCGGCTTTTCTGTGCCTGTCCGCATGCCCAGGGATTGCCACCACGTTGATCTATGATGACGATGGCTCTACAGCCAACGGCATCACCGATGGTAGCAGCGCTGGCTGGAACACCAGCTCAGCCGTTTTCTACAATGGGGTCAGCGATGCCGCCTGGACGAATGCGACGACGGACATCGCCCAGTTTGGCGGAGGTGCCTCCGGCACGGCAGGTACCTTGACTGTGGGTGCGGTCACGACCAATGGCATCACGTTTGCTGTTCCTTTTGCAGGCAGCTACACCCTCTCCAGCGGCACCATCACGCTGGGTGGTACGGCACCCACGCTCACGGCGAATGTGAATGCCGCCATTGCCTCCACTCTGACTGGCACAGCGGGCTTTGCTAAGGAAGGCGCTGGCACGCTCACCCTCACGGGCAACAACACCGGACTGACGGGCACCATCAACCTCAATGCTGGCACCCTCAGCGTGGTGGATACCACGACCACCAGCGGCACCCTCATCAAAGCCCTGGGCAACTCTTCCAACGCTCTCAAGCTGAACGGCGGCACCCTGCAGGTGCTGGCCAATGGCGACGGCACCGCCACCACCGCCAGTCCGCAGACCCTCACGTTTGGTGCGTATAACACCACGGTGACGGCGGATTCCACCCTCAACGTGGACCGCGCCAGTGGTACCACCGCCGCAGGGAAAATCATCCAGATGGGCACGCTCAGCATTGGCTCCAGCATCCTCACCGTCACGGACAGCAACAACTACGGGGTGAAGTTTGGAAACGTCACGCTTACCGGGAACGCCACCTTCAACGTGGTCAACACCAACAGCAATCCGGTCGCGCTGACACTGAGCACCATCGTCACCACCACGAATTCGATCACCAAGACCGGGGCTGGTGCCGTGGCCATCAATGGGGGTACCTTTGGCAACCTGAATCTCAATGCAGGCAATGTGGACCTGAGCGGTACTGGCGGCATGGGGGATGTGACCGTCTCCGGCACGGCCAACTTTACCAGCCATTCCGGCGACACCTGGAGCATGAATTCGCTGACGTACAATTCCTCCAGCGCATCATCCAACTTCAACGCTATCTCTATCAACAGTACCTACACCATCGGCACCGGCGGCTTCAGCATGAGCGGTGGGGCCATCACGGTCAATGCAGCCAATGCAGGCATCACCACCAAGGTGATTTTGAAAAGCGACGTCTCCATTACCGGCACTGCCAGCCTTAACTCCACCGGGTCGGGCATCCGCCTGCTGGACCTTGATGGAGCCGGCCGCAGCTTCACCATTTCGAGCGGTGCCACGTTCACCGTGGCTCCCGTGGTGCAGAACGGCAGCGTGGACAAGGAAGGGGCCGGCACCCTCAAGTTTACCGCTGCCAACACCTATGCCAACGGCACCACCATCGGCGGTGGTATACTGCAACTCAGCGGCAGCGGCACCCTGGGGGACATTGCAGGGGACCTTAGTGTGAACACTGGCGGTACGCTGGACCTTGGCGGCACCAGCCAGACGGTGAACAATTTTGGCGGCACCGGTGGCAGCGTCACCAACAGCAGCTCCACCGCCGCGCGGCTCACCATGAATGGTGCGGGCACCTTTTCAGGTGCCATCGTCAATGGCACCGGCACCGTGGCTCTGACCAAGAACAATAGCGGTACACTGTCACTGATCAGTTCCGCCACTGGCTCCAACACCTACAGCGGCGGCACCCAGCTCAATGGTGGCACCTTGCTGGGGACGGACTCCACCGTCTATACCGGCACCAGCCCCGCCACCAACAAGCTTTTTGGCACCGGCACGATTACCATGGCTGATGCTACCGGCGTTCAGGTGCGCGTGGACGGCGACGGCACCACCGCCGCCCAGACGCTCAACTACGGCAATGCGGTGACGCTCACCGGCAGTGCCACGGTGGACATCAACCGCAACATCAGCAGCACGGCCAAGACCAAGACCATCGCTTTTGGCAACCTGAACATGGCAGCCAGCACACTCAATGTGGTGGGTGGCAACAGCTACGTCCTGCGCTTCAACACCCTGACCCTGACCGGCGCTGCCGATCTCAATGTCGGCGCTGGCGTCAGCCTCATGCTCAACAGCACCATCGTTGGCAATGCCAATTCCATCACCAAGGAAGGCAGCGGCACCCTGACCCTGCAGGGCGGTGGCACCTTTGGAGATTTCACCCTCAACGCCGGGCTGGCGGATATCTTTGCCACCAGCAACATGGGGAACGTCACCGTGACGGGCAGCGCCACCTTCGGCACCCACTCCGGTAATACCTGGAACATGACTTCGCTGACTTACAACAGCAGCGGCACTTCCAACTTCGCCTCGTATGGCGCTGACAGCACCTACACCATCGGTGCCGGTGGGTTGTCCATGAGCAAGGGCACCTTGCAATTCCTTACCAACACGGGTACTCCGCCCTCCACCCCGGTGAATGACAAGCTCATCCTCCAGGGAGATGTCACCATTACTGGTACCAGCTCCATCACCAAGGACGCCGGTCCCGGCAATACCTATGTGGATCTCAACAACGAGACGCGCAGCTTCGACGTCAGCAGCGGTGCTACATTCACGGTGACCCCGACCCTGCAGAATGGCGCACTGACCAAGACGGGCGCTGGCACAATGGCCGTCAGCGGTGACAACACCTACAGCGGCGGCACCCTCATCAGCCAGGGCACCTTGCTGGCCAGCAACACGACTGGTTCCGCCACCGGCACGGGTGCGGTCAGCATCACCGGGGGCACGCTGGGGGGGAGCGGTTTGGTCAGCCCTGGCACAGGCAACAGTGTGACTGTCAGCGGTACGGGCAACATCAACCCTGGCGCTGTCACGGGGGATCTCTCCGGCACGCTCACGATCAACAGCGATCTGCTCATGGACGGCAGCGCTGGCGGTACTCCCTCCATCCACATGGACATAGACGGAAAGTCGGCTGGTCAGTTTGACCAAATTGTGGGCAGCGGGACGATGACGCTGGACGGCACCATCACGGTGGCTTTTGCCAGCGGCTTTACCGGCTCCACTCTCGCTGTTGGCAACAGCTTTGACCTGTTCGACTGGAACACGGTGGTCGCCACCAGCTTCAACCCCAGCACAGATCTCGTGCTGCCAAACATTTCAAGTTTCAGCCTCGCCTGGGACATCAGCCACTTCCTCGATGCCGGTAGCGCTGGTGGTGTTATCAGCGTGGTCTCTTATGTGCCTGAGCCTTCACGGGCGTTGCTACTGGCCTTGGCGCTGGGGGTGGTGCTTGGGCGGCGTCGGCGGCGGGGGTGAGATTGGAGTGCTGAGTGATCGCGGAGCGAATGTTTGGCGGGACTCATTGCTGACGTTGCTGGCAGGCGTGGTATGTGGCGATGCGCTGATGCTGCGCAAAACGGCGCGGTCTTAGACATGGGCTGCTGCGTGATAGGGAAGCGAGACTACTCTCCGGCGCGCAGGATGTCGCAGGTGATTGAGTTCCAGACATCGGGTGAATCTGCAGGAACGGGGTCTCGCGCCGGCATCTCGCCTTTGGGTGGCTCTGCACCTCGAACATGAAGGACGAATGCGAAAAGCAGAAGGATGCGGCAGGTGCGGAAGGACATGCCGGTGAGAATACCGGATTCGATGACCGGATGTCGAGACGGATGTCGCCAGCCTTTTCCGAGGCTGATTTCCGGTAGGAGCGGCAATGGGGGGCGGGGGCTGTTGCTTGCGAGTGGCTTATCATGTCAGTGAACTGGCAGGCCTGCAGAAAGCGGTAGCTGCGTTCGTTCCTCACTGCGCGACAGCAGTTCAAATGGGGGCTGCCTCGGCAGTGCAGCGTTACTGACGCGGGAGGTGAATGTGATGGCGAAACAAAAACGCCGCGCTGCGGTAGGCGCGGCGTTTGAGGAGAGACAGAACCAGTTGCGGCGCAACTGGGCAACTATAGGGTCTGGTGGATGCGGCCGAGGGCCATGAGGATGTAGGTGGTGGTGAGGACGGGGTCGCTTTCCATCCAGCGGCCTTCGGTGTTGGACCAGGAGCCGTCGCCTTTTTGGAGGCCGAGGAGTTTCTGGGTGATGTCCTTGCGCCAGTCGATGAGCTTGCCGTCTTTGGTCTTGATGAAGTCGATCTTGGCGATGCTGAGGGCCTTGCTCATGGTCTGGTAGTAATAGTAAAGGCCAGCGGCTCCGAGGCCGGGGTTTTCGTCGGCGTTGTAGTGGTTCTGGAGCCATTCGATGACGGCTTTGACGCGTGGGTCGTCTTTTTCGACTCCGGCGTAGATGAAGCTGAGGAGGCCGGCGTAGCTGATGCTGCCGTAGCTGCGGAGGGCGATGCTGCCATCGGGGTTTTCGACTTTGGCACCGCGGGTTTCGGTGGGGTTGTAGATGAAGCCGCCGGCGTCGTCGGGGTCTTTGCTGACCCAGGCGGATTTGTTGCTCTCTGGGCGGTTCTGGCAACGCTGGATGAAGTCGATGGCGGCGCTGATGTTGAGCTGGGGCTCGTTCTTGGCGGCGTCGCCTTTGTCGGCGAGGAGGGTCTGGGAGTAGTAGAGTGCTTCGAGGGCGAAGGTCATGTTGGAGAGGTCGGCGTGCATGCCTTTGTCGTCTCCGTAGCCGATGCCGCCGTCGAGCGGGTTGTCCTGCTTGCCCTTTTCATCGGTGTCGATCTGATTGCCGACGAGGTAGCGGCGTGCCTTGAGCATGACCTCTTCGTTCTCGGGCTTGTTATTCAGGAGGAGTGCGGTGAGGGCGAGGGCGGTGTTGTAGTTGCCGCGTGCCTTGACGTAGATGCCGCCGTCGGGCTTGGCGTTGCTGATGAGGAACTGGGTGGCTTTCTCGACTTCGGCAGGGACGGGATCTCCGGGCTTGCGGTTGGGGTCGAGCATGAAGCTGATGATGCCGAGGCCGGTGATGGCGACGGGTTCGGCCTCGCCCCACTGGCCGGTGGCTTGGTTTTGTTTGGAACGGAGGAAATTGAGGCCGCGCTCGACGCCGAGACGGAGCTCCTGCTTGAGGGATTCATTGCGCGCGACCTGGGTGGCGGCCTGGGGGAAGGCGGCGGTGGTGCCGAGCGCCAGGGTGAGGAGTAAGGTTGGGATTTTCATGATGGAGATCACTGGATGTGGAAAGAGAACGACGTCAACGGCCAAGGGGGCCGTCTTTTAAACGGGACGATTCTTGTCCATACCCTGACAGCCTTGACTACTTTTTGACCAGAGCATGGATGCGTGAAGCGGTTTTCCGGTTAGCGGGTTCTTTGGCAAATGAATGTCAGGGGCTTGCTGGGGGCAGCCAGCTCTACCTCAAGCGGCCAGCGCTTTATTTCGCGGGAGTGATGATCAGGGTGACCTGGGTCTCTTCCGCCGGGATGTTGGCGGGCATGCTGATCCAGAGGTCGTCACGCTCGTTGCCTTTGGCGGCGGAGTTGATGATGGCGGCGCGATCGACGTAGGTGGAGATGATGGAGCCGGTCTGCTCTGCGGCGAAGCCGGTTTCATCGATGAAGGAGCCATTGAAGATCCAGGTGTCGAGGTCGTCGGGCGTTTTACGTTTATCAATGTCCTGGATGAAGTCGGAGAGCGGGACGTTCTTGGTTTTGTCGCCGTCTTTCCATTCGACGTGGATGGCGAGGCGGTTGGCTCCGGGGGTTTTGGGCTCGGTGTCCTTGGCTTTATAGGGGCGCACGGCTTTGGGGTCGAGCTTTTCGAGAATACCGAGGGTGGCGGGCTGGTAATTGGCGAGGAGGAGGGCGAGCTGGATTTGGATGGGTTTCACCTTGGTCTCCAGGATGGTCTCATGGACTTTCTCGCCGGTTTCGTAGCAGAGCGCGTACTCGATGGGTAGCTTCTGGTGCAGGATGGAGCAGGGGATGCGCAGCTCGCGGGTGGTGGCGGTGATCTGGATGCCGTTGAGATCAAAGACGCCGGGGGAGACCTGCTTGACGAGCTTCTGCGCGGCTTCTAGCTGCGCTTTGGCATCTGGCTGCGGCGCAGCGGCATCCTGTGCGGAGATAGGCACGAAGGCGGCAAGGAGCAAAACGGCGGCGGCGAGTGGGCGCAACATGGTGGAGTGGAGGTGACGGCTGCGGAAGGGGACGACAGTCATGGAGATGCGGTGCAGGTGAGGGGGATCACAACTGCGGGAGGGCGTAGGTGCCGACACGAAGTGACTGCTCGACATTTTTGGGCATGACCATCACAGGCTGAATTTCATAGGAAGTCTGTGGCTTGAATGTTTTGTCGCTCCGCAGCTTCGTGATGATCTGCAGGGCGAGATCGACCAAGGCAGGCTGGACCACGGTGGCGTCGATCTCTCCGAGGCGAACAAGCTCCAGGCCGCGCTTCTGGCCGGAGAGTCCGTCGGAGCCGACAATGAAGACATTTTCGCGCTGGCCGGCGGTTTCGGCGGCTTTGGCGGCACCGACGGCCATGGCATCATTGTGAGCAAAGATGGCGTCAAAGTTCTTCTGTAGGCTGAAGGCTTCAGTGGTGCGTTGGGTGGCATTTTCAGTGCTCCAGTCCGCCGGGGCGTCATGGACGAGGATGACGCCTGACTGTGTGCGCAGACCTTCGCTGAAACCTTCGGCGATCTCATTGGTGGCGTAGCTGTCGGCCACGCCGCGCAGTTCGACGACGCGGCCAGTGACCTCGCTGCGGTTTTCTTCGGTGGCTTTGCGCTTGAGGGCCTCGATGATGGTGTCTGCGGCCATGCGTCCGACGCGGCGCTGATCGCTGAACACGATGCTGGTGCAGCCCTCGTTGAGCATGCGTTTGTCGAGGCCGATGACGATGATGCCATGGGTCTGTGCTTCGACGATCAGGGCGGCGACGGCAGGAGGATCAATGGGACTGATGATGATGGCGGCGGGCTTGGCGGCGATGGCCTGACGGAACTGGTCGATCTGCTGGGTGCTGCTCCCGGCGGCATCGTTGGTGGTGAGTTGGTAGCCCGCCTGTCTGCTGACGAGCATGGAGAGGCCGTTGCGCTGGAATTCCTGCATGGGGACGCGGACATCGGGCAGTAGGAGGATGATTTCCGCGCGCTCATCCTTGGCCGCGAGACCGGTGGCGGCCAAAAAGCCGGTGGGTGCGACGGGATTGCTTTCCGGGGGCGCAGATTTCTGCGGGTTTTCTTTTTCGGTGGCACTGACGGCTTTTTCAACATCTGGGCCGTCGGACGGACCGCAGGCGGTCATGAGGAGCGTGCCAAGAAGCAGCGAGGCATTGCGAATGGTGGGAAACGTCATGGTGGAGGGCATTCTAGGCTCCAATGTCTGCCTAGCACAAGCGGGAGATGTTCACGAAATCCCCGCCAGTCTTTTGCTTGCACTCTGGTGGGAATGTCACAAACTCCGCCCTCCCGTCCGCCCAATCCCCTCGTAATGAACCTCAAAAAGAAGACCGCAGTTGTCACTGGAGCCGCTGGATTTTCCGGCGTGCCTGGCTGTGATCGTCTTTTGCCGGATGGGGGCGTGTTGTGGTCATTTGCTGGAGGATTTTCACATTCGGTGGTGTATTTTCGCGACTTTCTGCGAATCCCTGCTTGATGCGCAGGGTGTTTTGCTGATAAAACTTTTAAATAACCGGAACAACCAGCCTTCTCCATGAAATCAATCAGCTTGCTTCTCGCATCCCTTCTCGTCTCCAGCGCCCTTCAGGCTCAAGCCCCTGCGACGG
>NCCR01000021.1:35697-40510 GCA_002279765.1 Verrucomicrobia bacterium 12-59-8
TTTAGCCGACGCCGGAGTTCAGCGTGAGCAACATCAAGATGAAGCGGTGGGAGCCGAAGAACTGGATTGAGGTGGACGTGGAGTTTGACATCAAGCTTCCCGTAGATGTGGGTGGCAGAAAAGGCAGCTACGCGGGGATGAAGCTCAATATTTACGTGGCCTTGAAGCATACAACCAAGGAGGGTAAACGCTCGGTTGCCGTAGGCTCGATGGATTTGCTTGAAATTCCAGCGGATCAGCCCTGCCATGCGCTGGCCTACATTTCTCCGGCTGCGATGAAGGCTATTTTTCAAAAGGACAATGTGACCGCTTCTACTGACATTGAGGGCTATGGGGTTGAATTTATCGCAGAAGGAAAAGTGATCGCCGCCAAGTCGAGCCTTGGAAATAAACCATGGTGGGAAAGTAAAGAAGCTTTGGTGCTCATTGACGGGATGCTGCTCAACAAATTGCAAACCCCGTTTGCGAATCTTTTCGGCGACTACGACGTGCCGGTCAAAGCCAAGTAACCGCCGCCGCCCCTTTCAGATTCAATTTGTTCAGCGATTTTCACCTCATCCAGCATGGCAGACCCAAACAGCATTGCAGTCATCAGTCTTGGCTCCCAACGTGTCAGCGGAGCATTTTTCGGCAAGACATCGGGTGGGGATCTCATCCTCAAGCGCTATGAAATTGTGGAACTGGATGGCGATCCTTCGGTGGATGTCAGCCGCCTGCTGCAGTTGAAGGCGGCTTTGAACGAACTTGCCGTGAAGCTCAAGATCAAGGGGCAGAAGGCATGGTGCTCCATCCCAGGTCATCCGGTGTTCAGCCGCTTTGTTAAGCTGCCCCCCGTGAAAGGGGACAAGCTGGCGCAAATTGTCGAGTTTGAAGCGAGGCAGAATGTTCCTTGGCAGTTGGACGAAGTCTCCTGGGACTATGAAGTCGTCTCCAAGTCAGATGTCGGTGAAATCGAGGTGGTGCTGGCCGCCATGAAACGTGAGCCGCTGAACGAAATGTACGATGAGGTGGCTGCTAGCGGAGTCAAGGTGGTGGGAATGGATGTGGGCCCACTGGCGCTTTTCAACGCCTTTCGTTACAGCTATCCTGATGTGGATGAGCCGGCCTTGATTGTGGACATGGGCGCCCGCTCGACCAACTTGGTGTTTGTTGAGGGAGAGCGCTTTTTCACCCGCAACCTGCTGGTCGGCGGTGCCGCAGTGACCAATGCGATCGCCAAGGAATTTGGCGTTCCCTTTGCTGAGGCCGAGCGCCAGAAGCGGTCGCAGGGTTTTGTCGCCCTTGGTGGGGCGGTGGAGGACCACCCGGATGAAGGGGTCAACGCGATGTCGAAGGTCATGCGCAATTCGATGAGCCGACTGCATGCCGAGATCATGCGCACGATCACTTTCTACCGCAGCCAGCAGGGGGGCAGCGCACCGAAGCGGGTCTTCCTCGCGGGCGGTGGCTCGGCGGCTGGTTACATTGCCGAGTTTTTCACTGAAAAACTGAAGCTGCCGGTGGAGGTCTTCAATGGCCTGCGTGGGGTGCAGACGGATCGTGGAGTGAGCGCAGATGCCGCCCAGATTGATGCGCCGGCGCTTGGAGAACTTGTGGGTCTGGCCTTGCGTGGAATGGGGGCCTGCCCCTGTGAGATCGAACTCATCCCTGATGCGCTGGCTTCTGCGCGTGATGCTGCGCGGCGTGCGCCGGCCTTGATTCTTGCCGGGCTCTGCCTCATGGGAGCGCTGGGAGCCTCGATAGTGTGGTTCCAGAACGCGACCGCAGTGGTTGAAAATCGTGCTGCTGTCCTGCAGGCAAAAAGTGCGGAGTTGACCGGCCTGGCTGCTGAAATCCGCCAGCTTGACGCCAGACAGGAAGAGCTGCGACTGCGCAGTTCACAGCTGGAACAGGTGGTCACGGACCGCTCGTGGTGGGTCCGACTGCTCAATGACCTCAATCAGCAGTTCGACAATGACCTCATCTGGCTGCCAGTCGTCGAGGTGCTCAAGGATGACAAACCCATCACGGCACCGCTTTGGGGCGGTGACGAGAAAAAAAGCCAGTCCACGGCCGCCAAAAACGGGGCGCAGGCCGCGCCGGTTTATGAGCTGCGTCTTCAGGGGCTGTACCGTAGCAACAATGAAGGCGAACAGAAGGTGGTCTATGATTTCGCCGCCAAGCTGGCCAAAATGGACGCTTTCACCATGCCGGATTTTGAAAGCCAACGTGACAAATATGTGAAGGTGGACAGCGGCGTGGAGAAAGACCGCTACGCTTATCACTTCGAAATTAAAATGCCTCTGCGCAAGCCTCTGCAATTCCAATAAAGAACCATGGACTGGATACGTGAAAACAAACCTCTGGCCGCCATCTTTGGCGTCATCATCGTCGGCTCGCTGGCTCTTGGCTACCTGTTGTTCGATGCTTGGAGCACCTATGACGAGAACAAGGAGGCCTACCTCGGCCTAGGCGGTCAGGTGGCCGGTCTGGAAGGGGCTCGGCTTGCACCCACGGAGGCCAATCGCAAGGCCAAGCAGGCGCAGGTGGAGGAGTATGCTAATGTGGTGACGACGCTTGGCAAAACGCTGCTCATTCTTCAGCCGCCGACTCAGCCGATCAATGACATTGAATTTCAAGACAAGCTCAAAGCCAAAATCTCCGATGTCCGCAAGGCGGTGCAATCGAAGATGCAGCTTCCTGCGGAATTTGCTTTTGGTTTTGATGAATACACGCGCACGCTGCCTAAATCCGCTGCTGCCGCCACCGAGTTGTATGGTTATTTGGAGGCCATGGATGAAATCATAAAGCTCTTTTTGAAGTGCAATGTCCAATCAGTGGATTTGCTGGAGCGCTCCAAACTGCCCATCGAAACGCAGAAAGCCCAGACTCCGCAGCAGGGTAACAATGCCGGGATGCAGGGGCAGGCGTCAGCCGCCATTCTCGAGAAGCGGCAGATTTCGGTGAACCTGACCTTGGATCAAGGAGCGTTGCAGCTCCTGGTCGGGGGCCTCGCCAGCCCGTCGGAAATGCCTTATTTCACCAGCCTGCGGCTGCTGCGCATTGAGAACCAGCGCCAGGACGGCCCGTTGCGCTCTGAGGTTAGGCTGCCATCGCCGGCCGCTGCGAATCCAAACGTTGCGAATTCCGGAGGTGCCAAGGAGCCCGCCTCGGACGAGATCAAGCCCCCTGATCCAGCGTTTCCGGACACCATACCCGTCTTTGGACAAGAACTTCTGAAGGTCAGATTGGAAATCGATTTGGTTAAATTTCTGAATCGTTGATCTCATTTCATTAAAATCCGCAGCCTTACAGCATCATGCAGAACAGACAGGGCAACTACGAAAAAACCATTCTGATCATTTCCTCCCTCATCGCCATCGGGGTGGCGGTGTTTCTGATTTTAGAATCGCAAGGGTTGGAAGAGAGCCTGGCCTTGCAGATGGCGTCATCCAGGAATGATTTGAATTCTCCCGACACGCAGAAAGTGGTGGAAGCCACCGATACCCTGAAGAAAAAATACTCGTGGCTTTCCCCGGTACGAAATGGCAAGGCCGCCCCGCTGAACAAATCCGTGCTGCTGGTGATGAATGGCGGGAAGCTGTTCGATCTTCTGCTGCCTCAGCCGCAGCTTCGTGCGCCAATGACCAATGTGTTTCTGACCGGTGATCAAACCAAAAGCCCGCCGGAAAAGCAGCTCCCAAACATCTTCTCGCCCAACGTCGGCCAGCTGGATGCGGACGCCGACGGCTTTTCCAACTTGGAAGAGTTTGAGGCCAAGACCGATCCGCGGGACGCCACTTCCATGCCGTCGTTCACCAACAAGCTGGTGATGCGCAGGCGCATCAGCCATGACTACATTCTGCAGTTGAAAGGCGGTAGCGATGGCACCTTCCAGATTCAGCGTCTGGTGCCGACCAAGGGCAGCGTCTTCAAGCCGGTCAACGAAGAGTTTGGTTTCGACCGCGGCACCATTCGCTTCAAAATCCTGAGCAGCCGGAAAGACGTCGTCCAGACGAAGTTTGGGCCCAAGGACGCTTACATTTTGAAGATGTATGATTTGTCCACGAAGAAGGAATTTGAACTGGAGGAGGGCAAGGAGGTGAATCTGGCTGACTATGAGGCTGAATTCGAATTTCAATGGAAAAAGCGTCAGATCATTCCTGGCGTCAAAGAGGGGGGCACTTTCCAGCTGCCCGGCCTTGGCATCACCTACTACATTCATAAACTGGAGGAAAACAAAGCCATCATTTCTCTGCTTGGTGCGGATGGCAAGCCAACGAACAACACCATTGAAATCAAGCAGGGCTGATGCCCCGCTTTTTTCTTCTGGTTGAAGAATTAACTCGCCAAAGTTCACCCGCATCTGTTAGTAATCTCTCTTTACCACAAAATATTGTCAGTTTGCCCTATGACCCATCACTCTCGTCTGGTGTTCAACCTTTCCCTTCTCGTCCTGACTACGGCCGCGCCTTCTGTCATGGCCCAAAGCCAAAGCTCCGTCTCTGGGATGGCTAACCGCGAAATCGCCCGCCGTTATGCCCGTATTGAAGATGCACGCTCCGCCATGGATCGTGGCGACAAGCTGTTCAGCGAGGGGGATTACGATGGGGCGCTTGGTTCCTACAAGACCGCCATCGACTCCCTCCCGAATGCTCCGTTGACCCGAGACTGGCTGGATCTTGCCCAGCTCAAGTACGCGGATTGCAGTGTGGCCGTGGCAAAAGAACGTGCCAAGGTGGGCAACTATAAAGAGGCCCGGCAATTGCTGGAAGGTGCCATGGTGTATATTCCAGGACATAAAGATGCCGCTTCGTTTTTGAAACAGCTTGAT
>NCCR01000021.1:40541-53002 GCA_002279765.1 Verrucomicrobia bacterium 12-59-8
AGCTTGATGATCCGGATCGCTGGCCGCCAGCGCTTACTGCCGAGCATGTGACCAACGTGGGCAAAGTTCAGGCGGGACTCCTGCTTGGAAATAGCTCCGTTGAAATTGGCAAATACGACGAGGCCATTTCTCAGTATCAAGATGTCCTAAGGGCTGACCCCTACAACAGCGCCGCCCGTCGCGGCATGGAAAATGCCGAGCGCAAGCGTCAGGCCTATTTCAAAACGGCTTACGACCATCAGCGTTCCAAAATGCTCTCCCAAGTGGCCGAATCTTGGGAGGACAAGGTGCCGGTGCAAGGTGCGGCTGTCAGCTTTGATTATGGCGTGGGGCGCAGCCCAGGTGCGTATTTGTCGGAAAAGATGAACAAGATCATTTTCCCGACTGTGCAGTTTGAGGGTGCCACCATTGAAGAGGCCATCGAATATCTGCGGGTGAAAAGTCGTGATTTGGATACCTTCACCGACGCCGGTGGGGTCAAAGGGGTCAACATCATTCTCCGCCCCGGCGAGGCACCCAGCAATGCTGCCATCAGTCTTGATTTGAAAGACGTGCCAATGTCCGAGGCGCTCCGCTACGTGACCGAACTGGCACAGATGAAGTACAAGGTTGAGGCGCATGCCGTTTTGGTGGTGCCGCTTTCCGAAAATGCCAGTGAGCAGTACACCCGCAGCTACCGCGTGCCGCCGGATTTCTTGAGTTCAGGCGGAGGCGATGCGGGTGGCGGTGGCGCTGCAGCTCCTGCAGCAGATCCTTTTGCTGCTGGTAATGCGGCACCAGGAGGTAGTAACTTGATTGTTAGAAAGTCGGCCAAGCAGATCCTTGAAGCATCGGGGATTACCTTTCCTGAGGGTGCCTCGGCCAGTTACAATCCGGCCAATTCGCAGCTGGTGGTGAGAAACACCCAGCCGAATCTTGATCTGGTGGAAGCCTTCGTTGAATCCATCACCCGAACAGCTCCCAAGATGGTGGTCATCACCTCCAAATTTGTCGAAGTAACCCAGAAAAACACCGAGGAACTCGGCTTCGACTGGCTTCTTGGTGGTATGGGCGTGAGTGGTGACAATATCTTCGTTGGTGGTGGCAGTGCGGGGAATGGAGTTCCCTACAGTACAGGAAATTATCCATTCCAAACACCCTACACGACACCGGCGCAGTTTGTGAGCAATCCCCTCAGCACTAATGCTTTCCCTTTGAACTTGGTGCAGGTGTTTCCTGCCATTCCTGTGAACGGCGCTTTTGCGGGTCCGGTGCCGAGTGGTACTACTGCACCATACCCTTATGGTGGAGGGTCAATTACGTCGGGTCTGCGCAGTGGCGGCTATGCCCTCAGCAACAGCAGTATTGACAATCTGCTTAGCACGGGTTCAACCACCAGCACGACCTCGGTGGCTCCTGGTATCTTCTCCACGGCTGGCATTTTTACCGACCCTCAGTTCCAGAACGTGATTCGTGGCTTGAGTCAGAAAAAGGGCGTGGATTTGATGAGCGCCCCCAGTGTGACCACGAAGAGTGGTACTCGTGCCACCATGGAAGTGACGCGTGAGTTTATTTATCCAACGGAATTCGATCCTCCGCGTCTTCCCCAAGGCGGTGGCGGTCTTAACATCGGTGGTGGTGGCGGTGGTGGTGGCCAGCAGATTGCTACTCCAACGACTCCGACGGCGTTCGAAATGCGGCAGACGGGTGTCCGCCTCGAAGCAGAACCGACGGTGGGTGCTGACGGCAACACCATTGAGCTGACCCTCGCTCCAGAAGTGGTGGAATTTGATGGGTTTATCAACTATGGTTCACCTATTCTTTCACCTTCCAGCCAGAGCGTGCTGCCGATTCAGCTCGGAACAGCTGCTTCTGCCACGTCTGTAGGAAACAGTGCTTATGTTCCGATCAGCCAGCCGGAACGTCTGATCACGCCGAACATCATCAACCAGCCCGTGTTTTCCGTGCGTAAGGTGACCACCGGCGTCTCCATCTGGGATGGACAGACAGTGGCTCTGGGTGGTCTGATTCGCGAAGACGTGCAGGATGTGCAGGACAAAGTGCCGATCCTTGGCGACCTTCCCTTCATCGGACGCCTGTTCAAAAACGAGTCCGAGTTGCACTATAAGCGCAACCTGATGATCTTTGTTACGGCCCATTTGATCGATCCTTCCGGCCAGCGCATCAAGCCCGCCAATCAAACGACCACAGCTGATTCAACACCTGCTGATGTAGGCGGTAACCCTCTGCTGCCAGCAGTGGCGGGACCGAAATAATACGGGCTTACCTCTCAACTTATCTTGAATGAACGTCAGGCAGGATTGCGTCAAGCATCCTGCCTGATGTGTTTTTCACCCGGTAATCCCGGCTGGTCACTAGAGGCTTCTTTAATTCGATGAAATCTTGGTTGATCACGGGAGGGGCAGGATGTGGCAAAAGTTCATTGGCGGCGTTGCTGACCGAGCAGATTTCCGTGCCGCTGACCTTTTTTTCCGCTGATGAGATGGTGGCGGAGGTCATGAAAAGTGAGGCGACTCAGCAGGCGCTGGTGGCGGCATTTGGCATGCAGGCGCTGTCGAATCCGGGTGAGGTGAACCGACAATGGCTGCGGGAAAGGATCCTGCCGGACACGGTTCTGCGAAATAAGTTGGAAGGCATCCTTCATCCGCCGGTGCTTGAGGCCCTCGAAGCAGCCCGTGTGGGGGCTGAAAAGGCAGGGGTGAATCTTTTCCTTGCGGAAGTCCCCCTCCACTATGAGATTGGAGCTACAGTTTCAGCAGACCTTGTCATCGTGGTGGCTTCCAGCCGGTCGGTGCAGGTCAGGCGGATGATGGAAACCCGGGGGCTCGACGAACAGACCGTTCACAAGTTCCTGGATGCCCAATGGCCCATCGAAGCCAAGGTCGAAAGAGCAGATGCCGTCATTTGGAATGACGGCACTCTGGCCTCTCTTGAGGCCCAAGTGCTGACGCTGGCAAGTCCACTCTTGCAAGCATGAACGACCAATCTACCGAATCCCCCGCCATGGTTGCGGCCCCCCCCGCCCCCCCAATGACGGAATCAATCCCTGTTGCCGAATCCTCCATGGTGAATCCCGGGCAGCAGCCTGAATGTGCCGCCCCCGCTCAACCTCCCAGAGAGGCTGCCGAGCCGCCGAAGACAGACGGTGCGCAGGCACCGTTCCCTGAAGAGGTCTCCATCAATGATCTCCAGGACTCCTCACTCGCAGAACTGCTGGAACTCGCTGAAACGGTGGGTTTCCGCCTGAATGCCAGCCGCACGAAACACCAGCTCATCTATGACCTGTGCTCCTGGATGGCCGAACACAAAACTCGCCTCAAGGTGGAGGGGGTGCTTGAAATAGGCACGGACAATTACGGGCTCATCCGTTATCCGAAATACAGCTTCACTCCGCTGCCGGAAGATGTCTTCGTGCCCCTGTTCCTGGTCAGGAAATTCAATCTGCGCCCTAGCCAGAAAATTACAGGGATGGCCAAGGCCCCCAAGGATCGGGACAAGTACCTGGCGATCGACCGCATCACCGAAGTCGAAGGTATGCCCATCGAAAAATGGGAGACCCCCGTGGACTTTGACAAGCTCACGGCCACTTTTCCCAACAAGCGCATCATCCTTGAAACTGCCAAGCCCTGTGCGGTCAGCTCCCGCATTCTGGACATCATTGCACCTCTTGGCAAAGGCCAGCGCGGCCTGATCTGTGCGCCGCCGCGTTCGGGCAAGACGGTGATCCTGAAGGACATCGCCAAATCCATTTCGCAAAACCACAAGGAGATCACGCTCATCGTGCTCCTGCTCGACGAGCGTCCCGAAGAAGTCACCGATTTTGAGGAAACGGTGCATGGCTGCGAGATTTACAGCTCCACGTTTGACGAAAGTCCGAAGCGCCACAGCCAGGTGGCTGAGATTGTGCGTGAGCGTGCCTGCCGTCTGGTGGAGCTGAAAAAGGACGTGGTTATCCTATTGGACAGCATCACGCGTCTTGCCCGCGGCTACAACGCCATGCAGGGGGGCAAAGGTGCCGTCATGTCAGGTGGGGTCGGCACCAAGTCGCTGCAAAAGCCCAAGAAATTCTTCGGAGCCGCCCGCAATGTCGAAGAAGGAGGCAGTCTCACAATCATTGCCACTGCGCTCATTGAAACCGAGAGCCGCATGGATGAAGTGATCTTTGAGGAGTTCAAAGGCACCGGCAACATGGAGGCCACGCTGGATCGTGAAATCTCCGAACGCCGGATCTACCCAGCGCTGCACCTGCTCAAATCGGGCACCCGGCGTGATGATCTGCTCTATCATCCGGACGAGTTCAAGCGCATCACCCAGGTGCGTAAACAGCTTGCCGCTGTTCCTGCTGTCGAAGCGCTTGAAATGCTGATCCGCAACATCAACCGCACCAGCAACAATGCGGAAATCCTCCTGATGGGCCTGAAATGAGCGAAGCAGGATCAACACCGGCGGACTACGAGTTCATCGACACCCCAGAGCATCTCGACCAATGGGTCGGCAAGATGCGCACCTGGCTGATGGAAAGCCCGGACAAGCGCTGCTGTCTTGATACCGAGGCGGACAGCCTGCATCACTACCACGAAAAGCTCTGCCTGCTGCAGGTGAACTGCGCCGGGCGTTATGCCCTGGTGGATCCGCTGGCCGTCACGGATGTTTCTCCGTTGCTTGCACTGCTGGACGCCCATGAGCTTTGGTTTCATGGAGCTGACTACGACCTGACGATGCTGCGGCGGACCTATGACTGGAATCCGAAGGTGATTCGAGACACGCAGATCGCGGCGCGTCTGCTTGGTGCACGCCAGTTTGGCCTCGCTGCCCTGGTGAAAAACACCTTCGACCTGGATCTTTGCAAAGCGTCGCAGAAAGCGGACTGGAGCCGCCGCCCGCTGCCGCCGAACATGCTTTCGTATGCCGTGGATGATGTGCGGTATCTGCTGCCCATCGCGGACAAGTTCGTCGCCGAGCTGAAGCAGAAGGGCCGGGAAGACTGGTTTCATCAAAGCTGCCTTTCCTTGCAGGAAGATGTTGCCGCGCGTGACAACGTAGCGCGTGAAGATCCTTGGCGTGTGCAGGGCTGCGGCCGGCTGCACCCCAGAGGACTGGCTATTTTGAAAGGCATGTGGGAATGGCGTGAAGGCATCGCGAAAGAGCGCGACACGCCCTGCTTCAAGATCATGTCCAACAAGCAGATGGTGGCCTATGCCGAGCAGTTTGAAGCCGGCCAGCCACTGAATCCGCCCAACGGCTGGCGTCCGCGCTGGAAGAAGGAATTTTTCGACATCGTAGCCGCCATCATGGCCTCCACTGCAGCTGACTGGCCGCAGCGCGCCAAGAAGACCAAAGGACGCCTCAGTGACGCGCAGCGGGACCAGATCGACAAGCTCTGTGCTCATCGCGAAAAAGTGGCGCAGGAGCTTGAGATCGAGCCCTCGCTGCTTGGGTCACGTGCCACGATTGAAGAGCTCGTTGTTGACGGCAGTCCAGCCAGCCATCTCATGAACTGGCAGCACGATTTGATGGCGAGTGGTTTGGAGCAGGTGCTGCAGGTGGCGGAGTAAGCGCCATGGCGGCGCTACTTTTGCTTCAACCAGTCTGGCAGCGCGATGTCCGCGCTTTTGACGGGAGCGGTGTCGCCCTTCCAGACAAAGCCGACCTGCTCGAAACTCGTGTGCTGCTCACGTAGAAAGGCCAGCAGGCGATGCCCCATCTGCTTGTTCGGTGAATCATGCCGCACGGCAAAGGGCTGCACCGCCTTGGACTTGTCGGCTGGTAGAGGAACGGCATCGAAGTGGGCTTTGTCGTTGTTGATGTTGATGCCATACACCACGGCGGCGTCGAGAGAGCCGGTGCGCATCTGATTGACGAGGAAATCTGCGGTGGGCACCTGGGATGAAGCGTTCTTGCTGACGCTTTCCCAGAGATTCATGGATTTGAGCATGGACCGCGTCAGGTAGCCGATGGTGGACTGCTCTGCATTGCAGATGCCGACACGCAGACCGGGGCGAGCGAGATCCGCGAGGGTGTGGATGTCCTTTGGGTTACCCTTGGGTACAGCGATGACGATTTCCGCCTCGGTGAGGAGGATGGCTTCGGGAAACTGCTCCGCTACAGGCGGCACGAAGCATACATCGCAGGCATAATACACGTCAGGGAACTTGGGATTGCTGCTGTCCCCCATGGTCTTCATGGCCGCACACAGAATGCCACAGCCATTGAAGACCGTGGTCATGGTGATGCCTTCGCGGTTGGCGAACTGGTGCAGGAGTTTTTCGATGGCCGGACGGTTCACGCCGCCGCTGTAGATGATGAGGTCCGGACGTGCGGCCCACTTGTCTCCGGGCACGGCTTTGAAGCCAAGCTTTTGAAAAATGGCCCCGCCTTTTTCTGGTGCGGTGAGGTAGCGGGCAAAGCGCAGCGCCTCGGCAGGCTGCTGGCTGGATGACAGCACGGCTGCAGTGGCGTGTTCTGTATGCTTTGCGAGTTCCGGCAGCACTACGATCTCCAGGCCTTTGAACTGTGGTACGACGGAGTCCCACACGATGGCGGCATCGACGGCCCCGAGCGAGAGATCGGCGGCGATTTCAGTCACGGTCGGTTTCATCACGGCAGCTTTCGCGGCCAACGCTTCCCATTCGGGCCCGAGCAGTTTTTTCGTCACGCGGCCAATGCTTGCGGCTTCGGGATTCGCGAGGGCCAGTTTGATGTCAGGGCTCTTCAAGGCCGCGAGGCTGTCGATGTGCTTGGGATTGCCCTTGGCGACTGCAAGCACGGGTTGCTGATTCACCAGGGGAAACTCTTCGCGGGTGACATCGAGCTTTTTTGCATCTGCCAGGGCACCGTCATCGGCTGCGATGAAAAGATCGCCCTGCTTGGTGATCTTGATCTGGCTCAGCAGAGTGCCGGTGCCGCCGTATTGGAGGCGGACTTCCGTGCCTGTTTCCTTTTGATAAGCGGTGGCGATCTCCTCCACCGGCTTCTTCATGCCAGCGGCACAAAAGACCGTCAGTGGTGTGGAACTGCCCTTGGCTGGTTTCAGGGCAACCCAAGCGGCTCCGGCGGCGGCTCCCAGGCACAGGACGATGATAAGTTTCTTCAGCATGACTGGGGAACGTGCCAGAAAGGCCGCATCGCTCAAATATTACGCGATCAATTTCTCGATCACTTGGCCGCCGAACTGGCTGAGCTGTTTGAAGCGGCCAGCGTGGTAGAAGGTGAGCTTGTTGTCGTTCAAGCCCAGCAGGCGCAGCAGGGTGACGTGGAGATCGCGCACATGATGCACGTCTTCGACGGCCTCCATGCCGCGATCATCTGTGCTGCCGATGGTATGGCCTGCTTTGACGCCGCCGCCTGCCAGCCAGACGGTCATGGCTTTGGGATTGTGATCGCGGCCATAGGCGGTGCCGCCGCGAACGCCGTTGTCGGGCGTGCGGCCAAATTCACCGCACCAGACGATGAGGGTGTCCTCTAGCAGGCCGCGCTGTTTGAGGTCTTTGATCAGCGCCGCGATAGGCTGGTCCACCTGATGAATCAGATTGCCGTGGGCGCGCTCGATGTAGTCGTGGCTGTCCCAAGTGCCGGCGTAGAGCTGCACAAAACGCACGCCTTTCTCGACCAGCTTGCGTGCCAGCAGGCACTTACGGCCAAAAGCGTCGGTGGCATCGCTGCCGATGCCGTACATGGCTTTTGTTTTCTCGTCTTCCTTGCTGAGGTCCAGCGTCTCCGGTACCTGCGTCTGCATGCGGAAGGCGAGCTCGTAATTGTGCATGCGTGCGCGCAGTTCATCGTGCCAGGGATGGGCCTCGGCATGGCGGGTGTTTAACTGGGCGAGGAGATCGAGGTTGGCGCGTTGATGATCAGCGGAAATGCCCTGTGGTGGCTGCAGATCTAGAATGGGCGAGCCTTTGGGGCGCAGCGGTGTGCCTTGAAACTGCGCTGGCAGGTAGCCGTTGCTCCAGTTGGCGCTGCCACCTTGGGGATAGCTGATCTCGGGCAGGACCATGAATCCGGGCAGGTCTTGATTTACGGAGCCGAGGCCATAGGTGACCCATGCGCCGAGGGCGGGATCTCCGCCGAAGCGATTGCCACAGTTCATCTGATACATCGCGGTCGGATGATTCACGGAATCCACCTGGCAGCCGCGAAAGAAGCAGAGCTCATCCGCTACGCCTGAGAGATGCTGCCAGGGCTCGCTCATCCAAGCGCCGCTCTGACCGTGCTGCGCGAACTTGAAGGGGGACTTCACGTAGTAGCGCTTGCCGCTTTCCATGGCGGACTTCTGTTTTCCTTCCTTGGTGAACTCCTTCAGGTGCAGCTTCTCCAGCATGGGTTTTGGATCGAAGGTGTCGATGTGGGAGGGGCCGCCTTCCATCATGAGGAAGATGCAGTTCTTGGCTTTGGCTGGAATCTGCTGGGCCTTGGGTGCGAGAGGTCCGGTTTGTTCAGCGGCGAGCAGGGAAGTCAAAGCCACGCTGCCGAGGGAGGTGCCCAGGCCATAGACAAACTCACGGCGCGTGGGCGCATGCAGCGCGCGAGAACCGGCGCAGGGGAAGAAGTTCGGCTTCATGAGTCAGTAGAGGTAAACAAATTCGTTCGAGTTCAGCAGCGCAAGGCAGACGTCTGCCAGAGCGCGTGTTTGAGCATCGACATCGGCGGGCTGGAGATCGGGAATGAAGTCGGCGTAGCCGGGGAGCTTTTCGTGGAAGCTGAACTTCTCGCCGGTGTTTTCCTCCACGGCATCGCGCTTCACTGTGAGAGGAGGCTGCGGCTGCTTGAAGGTGATGGTGGCTTGTTTGGCTACCATGGTGTGCCAGTGCGTGGTGCAGGCGGCTTTTTCTTCGGCGGATGGCGTGCGGCCATAGGTGAGCCGGAAGATGCGAGCGATCACATCTGCGGGCTTCTCCTTTATGACGCGATTTGCCAGCGCCAGCGCGCGATCATAGCTGGCCTGGCCATTGAAGAGGCTGAAGACCTGGGGGGTGACGGTGGAGACCTCGCGGGCTTCACATGAGAAGTCGGGGCCGGGTTCGTTGAAGACTTCCATGAAGGGATCGCGCATGCCGCGAATTTTCAAGGCGTACAAGCTGCGGCGATGGCGCTGCTCGGGCATTGCATTGGGCACCCAGGCGGATGCAAAGGTGCCCATGACCTGGCGTGGCTGCATGGCGACTTCGATGTTGATCTCGGGGCGATTCGGAATGCCGCCGAGTGTGAGATTTAACTCGCCGGTGATGCTGAGCATGGCGTCTCGGATCTCTTCAGCCATCAGGCGGCGGGGTTTAAAGACGGTGTAGGATTTTTCGGCTTCTTCATGGCTCACATCTGTTTTGATTTCGGAACTGCGCCGATACGCGGCGCTGGTCATGATGAGACGATGCATCTCTTTGATGGACCAGTTCTTCTCGACCAGCGTGGCTGCGAGCCAGTCGAGGAGTTCGGGATGCGTGGGCTTTTTGCCGGTGCTGCCGAAGTTGTTGGGATTGCCCGCGATGGCCTGACCGAAGTGCCAGAGCCAGAGGCGGTTGACGATGGCGCGGGTGGTGAGCGGGTTATCCTTGCTGGCGATCCAATTGGCCAATGCTGTGCGGCGGCCTTCGATGACATCGGGGAACTCGACGCTGCCGAGAACGGACAAGACACCGGGTTTCACGGGTTGAGTCGGTGAAAAGGGGTCGCCACCACCGAGGATGGCGGTTTGCTCCAGTTCGCCGGTGGTCATGCGGTCCTGCGGCACGCGGATGGGCTGGTAGATGCTGGTGACCTGTGGTGTGCGGCCATCGTAGACGCTGAAGGCAAAGGGTTCGTAGCGTTCCAGCTCCCACTTCAGGCGTTCGAGTCCTTTGCGTGCCACGCGTTCGTTGCCGTAGTCATCGGGTTCGAAGCCGACGAGCTTGGGGGGATACCGATCTTCGGGCAGGTTTTGTTTCTGCATGGCGGACCGGGCGGTTTCAAAGACCCCGATGAAACTGCGGCCCTTCTTCATTTTGCCACCGTTGGTAATGAAGGCGCGTGCGGAAACCACGGCCTTGTCCCATGCGCTGCGATCCAGTTTCTTTTCGGCGTACCATTTCTCCGCGTTGGCGAGCATCTTGTCGTCAAGACGGGCGAGCATGGTCATGTGTTCGATGCGGCGTTTCTCTAGATATTGTTTTTCATCGAAACCGGAGGTGTTTTCCTGTGGTAGAAAAGGTGCGGGGCGTTCGGCGAGCTGGGTGGTACTGAAGCAGGCCTGCATGGAATAGTAATCATGCGTGGGCACAGGATCGAATTTGTGATCGTGGCAGCGGGCGCATTGCAGTGAGTGTGCAAGGAAGGTTTCGCCGACGCTGTTCGTCACGTCATCGAGGAAGCGCTGGCGTGCGATCTTGGCGACTTCCATGCCCGTGAGTTCCCAGGGGCCCATGCGCAGGAAGCCGGTGGCGATGAGGAGTTCGGAGTCCGGCGTGGTGGGGGCAAGAATGCCCCCGTTACTTTCCGCCATCTCATCCCCGGCGATCTGTTCCTTGATGAACTGGTCGTAGGGTTTGTCGGCATTGAAGCTGCGCACGACGTAGTCGCGGTAGCGCCAGGAGTTGCCGCGCTCGTAGTCGTTGGCAAAGCCGCTGCTGTCGGCATAGCGGGTGACGTCGAGCCAGTGGCGGGCCATGCGTTCGCCATAGTGCGGGGAGGCGAGGAGGCGGTTGACTAGATGCTTGATGCTAGATGCTGGATCCTGGATGAATTCTTTTTCGAAGGCTGCGGTATCTTCGGGTGTTGGCGGCAGGCCGGTGAGGTCGAAGGTGGCGCGGCGGATGAAGGTGCGGGCGTCGGTGGCGGGCGCGGGATGAACGCCGGCGGGCATGTGCGGGGCGATGAGTTCATCGATGGGGTTGGGGCTCTTTGTTGCGGGCTTTTTTATCGGTTGGTAGGCCCAGAGGCCTTCTGGCTTGTAGCGGCGGTTGGCCCATTCGGGGGAGAGGGCACCAGTTGTTTTCACGGTGATGCCGTCTTCGGCGCTCCACTTCTCGGCGTTGGCTTTCGCTATGGCGTTTCGTTTTGTTTCATTTGGCCATGGCGCACCGCCGGTTATCCAGGCTTTGATCCAGTTCAACTGCTCCGCGTAGAGCTTGTCGGCTTCCTTGGGGGGCATGGGTTCCCAGTCGGCTTCGTGCTGGCGTGTGGAGGCGAGGTAGAGGGGTTGAAGAATCCTTCGGTGCCGCTGCCCTTGACGTCCGTGGGGTACAGCACCTGTGCGATGGCCAGCGTGTCGCCGACGACGTGCCGATCGGCCAGCCGGATCGCACTGAGCGGGTTCCAACGATGCGAGCGGCCGTCTTCGGCGAACGGCGCCCAGGCATAGACCGCCTGGCCGTGCGCCGCCCTAAACCCTGCCGTGATCGCCCAGTTCTCCGACTTGATGTCGACGACCACGGCGCTATCCTGCCAGGCCAGCAGGTTCGGCACCACCACGCCCACACCCTTGCCGCTGCGGGTGGGTGCGCTGAGCATCACCGACTGCTTGCCAGGCAGCGTGAGGAACTTGTCCCGGTACTTGCCGACGATGATCCCTTGCCCGCCTAGCAGCCCGGCGTCGCGCACCTCGATCGCGCTGGCGAAACGCGCCGAGCCGTGCAGCTCGCGGCGCTTCTGTGTGGCGGCTGCGATACCCATGGGCACCAGCAAAAGCAGCACGAAGGGCGGGATCATCAAGGCCAGCTGGAGCTTCTTGCGCTCCTTCGGGTCGGGCGAGTATTCAGACCAGAATGCCGACATGGTGCCGGCCGTGATGCCGGCCGGCCGTTGCTTGTGGAACAGCATGTAGAGCGCGGCGCTGCCGTACACCGTGGCCGCCGCGGTGGCGCCGAGGTAGGTGGCCACGCCCAGGGCAATCAGCGCGCGCTTCGCGGTGGACGACACCACCGCCGTCTTGCCGGCGCGGCCTGCCGGCGCTCCGGGTACCGCACGGGTCGTGGTTGGGGAGGAACTCATGCAGCCTCCCGCCAACGAGCCTGCGGGTCGTAGTGGATGCCGCTGATGAAGCGCCCGCCGGCATCGACGCCGAAGTGCACCACGACATCGATCACCGAACGCGCCAGGCGGTTGATCTCCGGCATCGTCATCCCGCCACCGCCTGCCGACTCGCGGACCATCAGCGAAATCTGCTCGAACGCGAGTTCGCAGCTGCCGGCGTGAACGCTCGTCACGCTCCCCGGGTGCCCCGATGCCGCCAGGCGCAGGAAGTAGAAGGCTTCCTCGCCGCGCATCTCCGCCAGAAAGATGCGGTCCGGCCGCAGGCGAAGGCATGCCTCCAGCAGCAGCTTCGCGGACACCGCACTGGCGCCCTGGCCACCCTTGGAATAGAACAGGTGCAGCTTGTTGGGATGGCTGGGCAAGGTCAGCTCGGCCGCGTCCTCGATGGTGATGAGGCGCTCGGTGACCGGGACCTCTTCGACCAGGCCCTTCATGAAGGTGGTCTTGCCCGAGCCAGT
>NCCR01000169.1:0-9097 GCA_002279765.1 Verrucomicrobia bacterium 12-59-8
TGCGATTTCCTCCCCTATGTCGGTGCCACCCTTGGCAACGTGTACACCCACGCCAGCGTCGGCGGTGAATACCGCTTCGGCTACAATCTGCCCGATGACTTCGGCACCGGCGCCATCAGCGACTCCGCCACCACCCCCACTCCCGACGAAGGCGCTGCCGCCCGCAGCTGGGCCCACCGCTTCGGCGTGCACATGTTTGCCCGAGCCGAAGGCCGCGCCGTCGCCCGCAACATCTTCCTCGACGGCAACACCTTCCGCAGCAGCCACTCCGTGGACAAAAACATCTTCGTGGCCGATCTCTCCCTCGGCCTCGCCATGAACTGGCGCAACTCCAAGCTCAGCTACGCCTTCACCTACCGCACCCGCGAGTTCAAAGGCCAGCCTGAAGGCCAGCTCTTCGGCTCCATCACGCTGAGCATCTTCTTCTGAGGACTGGGTACACTTCGCGAGAATGCGAATTCTGGGCGGACTTATGCAACCTATCGATGCTCTGATATTCCGGCATTGATTCGCTCGGCTCGTCCTTTGGCATTCATTCCTCCCTTCCAACTTTCCGCCTGCAAAACATCCGCGCCGCGCCACGTTTGCCTCTTCCACCCATGATCAAACGCCTCACGCTCCTGTTTGTCGCTGCTCTCTCGCTTTCCGCCCACGCGGAGCCGAAAAAGCTCCTCGTCGTCACCGTCACCACCGGCTTCCGCCATTTCTCCATCGAAACCGCCGAGAAAGTCCTCGCCGAACTCGGTGCCAAGACCGGTGCCTTCACCGTCGATTTCGTCCACCAGCCCGAAGGCCAGCCGAAGAATCCAGGCAAGGCACCCGTGCGCGGAGAAAAGGAATCCGAAGAGTCCTTCAAGGCCAAGGCAGCAACCTTCAGCAAAGCCTCTGCGGACTTCAATGAAGCCAACAAGATCTGGGGCGACAAGATCAAAGCCTACATGGCCGACAAGATGGCCCTCGACAAAATCAAAAACTACGACGGCTTCGTCTTCGCCAACACCACCGGCGATCTCCTCCTCCCTGACCGCGACGGCTTCATCAAGCTCATCGAAGGCGGCAAGGCCTTCATCGCCATGCACTCCGGCTCCGACACCTACCACCCCTTCCGTGGCTACATCGACATGCTCGGCGGTGAGTTTGAAACGCACAAATCTCAGGTCGAAATCCAGCCCGTCATTCACGACCCCGCCCATCCCATCACCAAGGCTGTCCCCCTCGGCTGGAAAGTTTTCGACGAAATCTACATCATCAAGACCTTCGACAAAGCCAAGGTCCACGGCCTTCTCGGCCTGAACTCCCATCCGAACCTGGAGCAGATGAAAGCGGAAGCCGCACAGCGGAAAGAAAAGAACATCGAAGACCCCAAGAAGGATGCCGACCTGAAGGATGTCGAAGCCCAAAAAGGCCGCTACTTCCCCGTCTCCTGGTGCAAGGAATTCGGTGCTGGCCGTGTCTATTACAACGCCCTCGGCCACCGCGAAGACGTCTGGGACCCCACCTGGAAAGCCGACACCAAAGACCGCAAAAACAGCCCCGAGATCGCCGAGACCTATCAGGAAATGATCCTTGCCGGCATCAAGTGGGCACTCAAACTCGAAGAGGGCATTTCCACTCCCGGCAACATTCCTTGAGGAGGAATTGAGTTTCGTTCAAGCCAGGGGCGCTGTGGAAACACAGCGCCTTTATTTTTGCCTATCCATCCTATCCTAGATGGGAGGAACAGGCCTAGCAGTCGAGTTTACCCCCCCACCTCACGCAGCCGCTGCCGCTGCCGCAGCGATTTCGGCGCGCTTGTCCTTGCTGAAGCGGATGTCTTCAGCGCGTTCGATGAAGATGGTGTCTTCGCAGATATTCTTCGCGTGGTCGCCCACGCGTTCGAGGAAGCGGGCCACTAGGATGAGGTGGATGTAGCCTTCCAGCTCGGCGTGCTGAAGTTCCATCACGGAGATGATCTGACGGTCCAGCGCTTTTTCAGCAGCATCAAGTTCCTTGTCTAGCAGACGGGCGGCGGTGGCGGCCTCGGGGTCGGCATTGAGGAAGGCCTCCAGGCTCAGGTCCAGATTGCGGTCGCAGAGCGAATAGACAGGCTGGATGAGCTTGACCTCGGGGAACTCGGGCAGGTTGTTGATGATGCGCGCACGCTTGGCGATGCTCGATGCCTGGTCGGCGATGCGTTCAAGATTATTCGCCACGCGGATGGTGCCCATGACCTGCCGCAGGTCGTGCGCGGTGGGCTGAAACTTCACCAGGATCTGCATGCCGAGCTTATCGACGTTCTTCTCCAGTTCGTTCACGTCCTGATCGGCGGCGATAGCGGCATTGCACAGGTCGGTATCACGCTCCAGCAGGCCGCGCATCGCGCTGGCGAGATTCTTGCGCGCCATGCTGGCCATGGCGAGAACGTCACCACGCAGCCGGTCGAGAGAGTGGTTGAAGCTGGAGAGAATGTGTTCGTGCATGAATCAGAAAGGCCCAAGGTGACGTTTCACGGGATGGCAATATCAGAAGATGCCGGTGGCTGCATCTCCTCCTCCGCCTCTGCCACCGCGCCTTTGGGATCGCGGTGGGTGCGCTCGCAGAACTCAGGATACCCAATGATTTCAAAGCTGCCATCAAGATTTTCCACGATGGCGGTCATCGACTCCACCCAGTCCCCGGAATTGAGGTAATGCGTAGAGCCGACCATCTTGTTGTCAGCCTTGTGGATGTGGCCGCAGATGATGCCAATGCAGCCGCGCTGCTGGGCGAGGTGTTGCAACTGATCCTCATACTTGCCCACCGCGCCGATGGTGGCTTTGACCTTCTGCTTTACCCAGGCGCTGAAGGAAAAGGGCTCCTTGCCGCGCAGTCTGCGATAGCCGTTGTAAAAACGGTTGATGCGCAGGAGGAAATTGTACCCCAGGCCGCCGATCTGGGCGAGCCAGACGTGGTTGGTGCTGACCGCGTCAAAGCCGTCTCCATGCACGACGAGATAGCTGCCTGCCGCCGTGTGGTGGATGTGCTCGTCGGTGATGTGGAAGTGCTCGAAATGGATCGGGATGAAACGGTCCAGCACGTCATCGTGATTGCCGCGTAGGTAGATGATCTCGGCACCCTCCTTCTCCATCTTGCGCAGCACGGTGCGGATGAAGTTGGTATGCCCCTTGTTCCAGCCGCCCCGACGGTGGAGGTGCCAGGCGTCGATGATGTCGCCATTGAGCACCAGTTTCTCGCAGAGGCAGTTGCGCAGGAAGTGGGAGGCCTGCGCGGCCTTGCTGTCCGGCATGCCCAGATGCACGTCGGAAATGAAGATGGTTTTAAAGCGCAGCTTCGACTTGCCGGTGGCGGGATTTAGAATTGGATCTTCAGCGGACATTACTTTAGGCAGCCATATTATGCATCACTGATGCCAGTTCATGTTCAAATTGTTCGATCACCCGCGCCCAGCCCAGATCAAACGCTGACTGCCGGGCGGCGCTGCGGAGGTCTCCCTGCTGCCAGGCGGCGGCGGCCACGCGGGTTTGCGCCAGAAAGGCGTCGGCATCATTGAACGGTGCCAGCCAGCCGTTTTCACCCGTACGGATCAGCAGACGCGGCGCGGCATAGTCAAACGCCACCACACCCAGCCCCGAAGCCATGGCCTCCAGCACGACATTGCCAAAGGTCTCCGTGATGCTGGGAAAGAGAAACACATCCCCCGAGGCATAATGCGCGGCCAGTTCCGCGCCCGTGCGCGCCCCGGCGTAGTGAAACTCGGGGCGCTCTTCCTTAAGGGATTCCAGCCGCGGCCCGTCCCCCACAATGACCATGCGCGCGGCAGGCTGCGCCAGCTTGAAGACATCAAAGGCGCGCACGACGAGTTCCAGATTCTTTTCCGCAGCCACGCGTCCCACGTAGATCGCCACCGGAGTGTCCTCATCCGCCCCCCAGCTCAGCCGCAGCCCCGGATTACGGCGCTCTGGGTCAAACAGCTCGGTGTCCACGCCGCGTCCGAGCACGCCGACGTTATGAATGCCCCAGCGCTTCAGCATGGCGGCAGTGTCTGTGGAGGGGGTCAGGGTGCGGGCGGTCTGGTTATGGATCGCGCTCAGCACCCCCTGGGCCACGGTTTCCAGACCGGGCAGGTGGTAGTCTTCCAGGTAGTTGTGAAAATTGGTATGAAAACCGGATACCACGGGGATTTTGCGCTTCCCCGCCGCACGAATGGCGGAAATGCCCATGAGCGTCTCTGTGGCCACGTAGAGCACGTCCGGAAGGAAACTGTCAAAAATCTCCAGCATCTGGCGGGTGGAGGCAAAGCCAAAGCGCAGCCCCGGATATCCGGGCAGCGGCATGGAGTGCATCACATGCCGCTGCAAGCCGTCCTCCGCCTCCACCGTGGTCACCACCTGCACCGCATGCCCCCGGCGCTCCAGCCCCACCCCAAGGGTGTGCAGCGTACGTGCCACGCCATTGATATCTGGCGGATACGTGTCGGTGACGATGAGAACCCTCATGATGCTGGATATTTAACGGGTGCTGGATGAAGCGCATCCAGGAAAGCACTCCAACTTCGTCACTGTGACGAATCCGTCACGCTTGATCTCTGGGAACGCAGCAAGACTGTTGCCATGTGACATCTTCGTCGCCATCATGCATTTGCCGACGTTGCTGCCAAGCCACAATGCCACCCCATGAGCAAGATACTAATCGTCGAAGATGAATCGGACATCGCGGAACTCATCTCCTTGCATCTCAATCGCGAGGGGCATGAAGCGGTCTGCATCAGCAATGGTCTGCAGGTCATGCCTGCGGTGCTGGCACAACAACCGGAAATCATTGTGCTGGATCTCATGCTGCCCGGCCTGGACGGCATGCAGATCTTCAAGCGCCTGCGCGCGGATACCCGCACGGCCGCCATCCCCGTCATCATCCTCACCGCCAAAGGCCAGGTGACGGACAAGATCGCCGGACTGGAACTCGGCGCGGATGATTACCTCACCAAGCCCTTCAGCCCGCGCGAGCTCTACTTGCGCATCAGCGCGGTGCTGCGCCGCGTGAAGAAGGTCACCCACGTTTCGGAACTCCAGCGCGGGCGCTTCATGCTCGACCGCAAAAACCTCAAGCTGTTTCTCGACGGCACGCCGCTGGATCTGACCACCATCGAGTTCAAGCTGCTGACCACCCTCATGGAGAACGACTCCAGCATCCACAGCCGCGCCGATCTCCTGCGCGACGTGTGGGGCTACAACAGTGACGTCGCCACCCGCACCCTGGACACCCATATCAAGCGCCTGCGTGAAAAACTCGGTGCAGCCGGCGAACATATCGTCACCATTCGTGGCACCGGCTTCCAGTTCCAGACGGAACTCGCCGCCACCCAGCCTGCATGACCTCCCTTTCCCTCTTCCTCGTCCTGATGCTTGGCATCTGCCTTTTTGCCTGGGCTCGGCGTGAGAGGCACTGGACGAAACGCTGGGAAAAAGTGTCCAAAACCCTCGGACTCAGGGCGCGTGATGCAGCCCTGCTCCAGGAGCATGCCGCCGCAGTCTTCCTCTCGCGCCAGCATGCAGAACAGCAGGCGGAGCAGCGGCGCGTCTTTGAGTCCCTGCTCGATGAGATCAGCCAGGGCCTCGTGCTGCTCGATGGCAATCTGCGCATCCGCTACGCCAATGCGCCCTTGAAAAAACTGCTGCACCGCAAGGAGATCCACGTTGGACGCCCGCTCATTGAGGAGGTGCGCGACCACCAAATCTCCGACCTCGTCCTGGAATCCATCGGAAAAAAAGGCCACACCACGCGCCGCATCCAGATGCTGCCCTCGGACGTGGGAGCCGGGGCCAATCTGGGCGGACGCTATTTCATCATCGAGGCCGCCCCCCTGGCCGCAGACGTGGGCGGCGGTGCCTGGCTCATGATCCAGGATGTGACCGAATCCGCCATGACCGAGCAGATTCGCCGCGATTTCGTCGCCAATGCCTCGCATGAACTGCGCACGCCGCTCACCCTCATCAACGGCTACATCGAAATGCTGCAGGACGACTCCGCCAAGTCATCCCCGACGATGAAACGCAGCCTCGATGTGATGGAAAAACACGGTAAACGCATCGCCCGCATCATTGAGGACATGCTTGCCATCTCACGTCTGGAGGACGCCAGCAGTTCCCTGAACAAAGAACCCTTCGACATACGCGCCTGCGCCCAAGACGCCGCCGACCATCTGGCGCCGATGCTCGAAGGCCGCGATGCACGCATCGAGCTGGATTTCCCCAAAGACGACGGCCAGTTCACCGGCGACCGCTTTTACTGGGACCAGGTCTTCACCAACCTGCTGGAAAACTCGATCAAGGAGAACAGCAATCCCGGCCTCGTCATCCGTGTCTCCGGGAAGTGGCAGGAAGACACCTACATCCTCAAAGTCAGCGACAACGGCATCGGCATTCCCGCGCATGATCTGCCCTTCGTCTTCAAACGCTTCTACCGTGGCAACAAGCACCACTCGACGCACGCCTCCCAGATCAAAGGCACCGGGCTCGGCCTCTCCATCGTCAAACGCGCGGTGGAGGCGCATGGCGGAAAGATCGAGCTGACCAGCTCCCCCGGCATCGAGACCACCTTCACCATGCGCCTACCTTTGCAGCATACGAAGGCTTGAGCCGGAGCGTAGTCTGTGGTTAGAACCCCCCTGTGGAAGACCTTTTCGGCCATCGCATCTCCTACCTGCGCGTCTCCGTCACCGACCGGTGCAACGAACGCTGCAGGTACTGCATGCCCGAGGAGGAGCAGGCCTGGTTCGCCAAAGATGAAACCCTCAGCTATGACGAACTCCTGCGCACTGTGCGCATCGGTGCCACGCTGGGGATCAAAAAAGTGCGCGTCACCGGTGGCGAGCCCCTCACCCGTCCCGGCGTAGCCGGCTTCTGCGCCGAACTCGCCCGCATTCCCGGGATCGACGACATCGGCATCTCCACCAACGGCACCCTGCTCGGCAAGCTGGAAGACGGCGTCACCATGGCCGAGCGCCTCGTCAAAGCTGGCGTCCGCACCGCCAACATCTCGCTCGATTCCCTCGATCGGGAAGTTTACCAGCGCACCACCAGCCGCGACCTCCTGCCCCGCGTGCTCGAAGGCATCGACGCCGCCATTGCCGCCGGCTTCTCCTCCATCAAGCTCAACTGCGTCCTCATGAAAGGCCAGACCGAGCGCGAGTTGCCCGCGCTCATCGACTTCGCCCGCCAAAAAAACGCCCTCCTCCGCTTCATCGAGCTCATGCCCGTCAGCACCCAGGACGTGCTCAGCGAGGACAACTTCCTGCCCATCGCCACCGCGAAAAAGCTCGTCGAGCAGACCACCGGCCCGCTCACTCCCCTGCCCGAGTTCAAGACCAACGGCCCCGCCGCCTACCATCTCATCCCCGCCACCGGGCAGAAGATCGGCTTCATCGGCGCCATGACCAACCTGCACTTCTGCGAGAACTGCAACAAGCTCCGCCTCACCTGCGACGGCAAGCTCCGCCCCTGCCTCGGCAGCTACCTCGAGTTTGATCTTCGCAGCGTCCTCCGCGCCGGCTGCACCGACGCCGAACTCGCTGCCTTCTTCCAAAACGTCGTCGCCCGCAAACCCAAGGAGCACGACTTCCGCCACAACTACCAGCCCAACCGGCGCATGATTGCCATCGGTGGGTAGGCGGAACCTGACGGCCCACCGCACAGACCCAGCCCGCGAACAAACGCGCCAGCGCCTCTTCGCAGATCACCTGAGGCAGGCGCTCAATGATCCGCAGGCCTCTCATCGAGCACCTTCAAGTGTCGTTCAGCAAAGTCCTCCCACTACGCAATGGCGTAGCCTGCATGGATGTTCACATCGAGCCAGGGGCCCGCAGCATCGCGCTCCTCGAAATCAGCATATCAAGCTGGATAGCTGGTAATTCTTGGACGTTTGAAGACACCTGAAACTTTGGCAGCGTTCACAAGGAGGCCGCGCTTCAAGCGAGGCTGGAGAACCCTTGACCCTGCATCCGTCTCCCATTATTATCGTACCATGACAGTCACCTTTGACACCGTCTTGCAAAACGCGCTGCTTCTGCCGGTGGAAGATCGTTCCCGCATCGCCGCCCGGCTCATTGAGAGCGTGGATGCAGCAGAGGATGCTGAACTCAGCCCCGCTTGGTGTGCCGAGATCGACCGTCGCATCGAAGCTGCACGCAGCGGCACCAGCCGCCGTATTCCGCACGCAGCAGTCATGAGTGATGCCCGCCAACTGCTGGCGCAGCTTTGAGCCAGCCCGCACATGACGGCGATCACCTGGGACGATGAAGCGAAGTGCGAGCTGAATTGCTCCTCCCTCTACCTTGCCAAACGCGGCGGTCGGGAACTGGGCGAGCGCTTCCTAAAGGAAGTCGAAAGCGCCATCGTCGATGCCAGCAGTGATCCCACTCGTTATCGGAAATTTCGCCGAGATGCCCGCAAGGTGCGTATTGAGCGTTTCCCCTTACCACGACGTGTATTGGCATGACGAGGTTGAGAACAGCATCCATATCGTCGCCATCTCACACACGAGCCGTGAACCCGATTACTGGCACGAGCGGGTGCCGACATAGAGCAGGCGTGTCCGAAAACTTGCCTCGAACGTCCTGTCAATTATAGGTAGAGGTACCATGAGCGCCCCGTGTGGTCACCTTTCCAGTCTCGTCGAAAAAAATCCGCGTGTCAGGCTCAGTCCCCTCGATCACGATGCTGGCACCTTCGACTATCGCCAATCCTTCCAGGCAGAGAATACTTCCCTTTCTGTTGCTACGGGCTCTCTCTGCGTAGGCGTACAAGAACATGGGTTTGTCGCCTGGCCTAGGAAGTGAGATTTCGAGAAACACACGGCCTGACAGCAACACGCCTCCCTCTACATCAGTGCGTTTGTCGGCGTAAACGGTGCCGATCCCGGCCAGTTTCAATTCCTCACGACCACCGATGCGCAAAGCGGAATAGTCTTTTTTAGGCTCCGCATTGGATGCTGGCTTCGGAGGCTAAGGCTTGGGAGCAGTGTCGCATGCTTCAAAGCCCAGGCAGAGGGCCAGCAGCAGGGTTCTTGCCAGATGGAGCGCAGCAAGTCTCATCTGAATATCCTATCCAATGGGTGTTAGGAT
>NCCR01000169.1:9103-23522 GCA_002279765.1 Verrucomicrobia bacterium 12-59-8
GTTAGGATCACAATTCCCTTCCTTCGTGCGCTGCGAAAAAATCTTCATTGCCCTGCAAGACTCGCCCCGGATAGACTGACTATCTCGAACCTATGCGCTCTCTCCTCTGCCTGGCCCTCCTCTCTTCCGCTGCTTTTGCCGCTGACACGCACAAGCTGACTCGTGTCTATGAAAAGCTCACCACCGAGCGTCCCATCGCGGTCGTGATCCCGGAAGATGGCAGCGGTCGTGAATTCCTGGCACTCCAGCGCGGGCAGATTCTCATCCTCCCGAAGGACGAGCAGGGTGCTGAGGCCAAGACCTTCCTCGATCTCTCCCCGCGTGGCATGGAGGCGAAGGATGGCTTCTTTGAAGAAGGGCTCAACGGCCTGGCCTTCCATCCGAAGTTCAAGGACAACGGCCTCTTCTACCTCTGCTACACCATGCAGATGCCCAAGCGCCTCGTCATCACCGAGATGAAGGCCAATGGCGACAAGGCGGATGAAAGCACCGAGCGCTCGCTGCTCGAAATCCCGCTGGTGAACTGGAACCACCACGGCGGCAACATCCTCTTCGGCCCCGACGGCTTCCTCTACATCGGCGTCGGCGACAACTCGAAGCGCAACGGCGAATTGAAGATGTCCCAGCTCAACGCCACGCTCTACGGCAAGATCCTGCGCATCGACGTCAACAAACGTGACTACGCCAAGGCCTACGGCATCCCCGCCGACAATCCATATGCCAGCGGCGTCAACGCCCTGCCGCAGATCTATGCGAACGGCATCCGCAATCCCTGGGGCCTGAGCTTTGACGCCAAAGGCCACCTCTGGTGCGCGGACGTCGGCCAGGACATCTGGGAAGAGATCAACTGGATCACCAACGGTGGCAACTACGGCTGGAACTTCCGCGAAGGCCCCGCCGCTTTCCCTTTGATGACCGACACACCGCCCGCAGACGCCAAGTTCATCGAGCCCATCCATGCTTACAACCACGCCGACGGCCTCAGCATCACCGGCGGCATCGTTTACACCGGCAAGGCTCTGCCTGAGCTGCAAGACGCCTATGTCTATGGCGACTTCATTCTCGGCAAAGTCTGGGCGCTCAAGACCGACGACACTGGCAAGGAACTGAGCAATGAACTGCTCTACACCAGCCCGCAGACAGCAGCGACCGACCCCAAGAAGAAACCCACCGTGCTGGTCAAGCCCACCGCCTTCTGCGCCAACGCCGCTGGCGAAATGCTCGTGCTCGACTGGAACGGCGCGATCTACAAGCTGGGCAAATAAAACGAATTTCCCAATTCGATTTGGGGAGCGCGCTTGGAAGTTCGCTCTACGGCAGACCCACAGCGCAATTTCTGCACACCTGCCACACGATCAGGGCGAAAGGCTTCGGGTTCTGGATGCGTAATTCTGGACATCATCCCCCTATGATGTACAAAACAACCCTTTCGCTGACCTGTGCGGCATTCGCCGCAGTGTCCCTTCATGCCCAGGACGCTGCCGAAAAAATCACCTATCAGGATCACATCCGCCCGCTGCTGGAGAACAAGTGCTTTTCCTGCCACAATCCCGATAAGAAAAAGGGGGATCTCGATCTGACCAGCTTCGGCGCGCTCATGAACGGCGGCGGCGGCGGTTCCGTCGTGGATGCCGGCAACGCCGACGGCAGCCGCATCTGGAGCACCTGCGCCAAGAAAGAAGAGCCCTTCATGCCGCCGGAAGGGGCGCCGCTGGGACAGAAGGATCTCGATCTCATCGCCGCCTGGATCAAAGGCGGCATCCTCGACACCAAGTCGAGCATCGCCAAAAAATCCGCCAAGCCAAAGGTGGACATGGCGGTCACCGTCACCAGCGGCAAACCCGAAGGCCCCATCGCCAAGCCCGAGCACGTGCTGCTGGAGCCCGTCATCGTCACCCAGCACACCACCGCTATCACGGCCATGGCCGCCAGCCCGTGGACCTCGCTGATGGCGCTCGCTGCGCCGAAGCAGATCCTGCTCTACGACACCGATACCAAGCAGCTCGTCGGCATCTTCCCCTACACCGAAGGATATGCGCGCAGCCTGCGCTTCAGCCGCAATGGCTCCCTGCTCGTCATGGGCGGCGGTCGTGCCGGCAAAAACGGCCACGCCATTGTGTGGGATGTCAAAACCGGCAAACGCATCACCGAAGTCGGCAAAGAGTTCGATCAGGTCATGTCTGCGGACATTAGCCCTGACCACAAACTGATCGTCATCGGCAGCCCCTCGAAAAAGGTCAAGGTGTACAACACCGCCACCGGCGAGGAAGAATACGTCATCAACAAGCACACCGAGTGGGTCATGAGCACCGCCTTCAGCCCCGATGGCGTGCTGCTCGCCACCAGCGACCGCAACGGCAACGTGAACGTGTGGGAAGCCGCCAACGGTGGTGAATTCTACCCGCTCGGCCAGCACAAGGCCTCCTGCGTGGACGTTGCTTGGCGCGCCGATTCCAACATCCTCGCCTCCTGCTCCATGGACGGCACGATCAGCACCTGGGAAATGAACGAAGGCAAGCAGGTCAAAAACTGGGCCGCTCACGGTGGCGGCGTGCAGTCCGTTTCCTTCACGCCGGATGGCAAGATCGTCTCCTCTGGCAACGACGGCCTCGTACGCGTCTGGGACATCAACGGCACCAAACTTGCTGAAGCACCCAGCCAGGGCGATCTCGTCACCAAGGTGGTCTCGCTCTTCGATTCAAAAACCGCCATCTCCGCCAACTGGCGCGGTGAAATCATTCAGTGGACCTTTGGTGCCACGGCGCTCAATGAGAGCGGCCGTTATACCAGCAATCCATCGCTGATCGCCCAGCGCATCGTGCAGACCGAGCAGCGTCTGGCCGAGCTCACCGCCAAGCTCCCGGCACTGCAGGCAGCCATCAAACCCGCCGAGGCCGATGCCAAAGCACGCGATGAAGCGCTGGCCAAAGTGCGCGCCGAAGTCGCCGCCACCGAAGCCCGCAGCAAGAATCTCCCTGGAGAAATCGCCAATGACGAAAAAGCCCTCGCCGCGCTCAAAGCCGCCCGCACCAAGGCCGAGCAGGACAAAGCCGCGCGCACCGCCGCCATCAAAACCCACGCTGAAAAATCCGCCAAGATCGCCGCGCAGGAAAACGAGCTGGCCCCCATCGCCGCAGAGGCCGCCAAACTGGCCGCTGCTGACAAGACCGTGGCCGACACCAACGCCGCGCTCGAAGCCACCAAGAAAGAACTCATTGCCAAAGCAGGCGACGCGGCCCTTCAGGCCAAGCTGAAAGACGCCGAAACCAAGCTCGCCGCAGCCAAGGTCGAGCAGCAGAAGCTCGCACCAGCCAAAGCCAAGGCCGATCAACTCACCGCTGCAATCACGAAGGCAAAGGCTGAGCTGGGTGCCGCACCAGCTGCTCCTGCGGATCTCGACAAGCTCATCGCTGAAACCGACGCCAAGATCAAAGCCACTGCTGATGGCATCGCTGCAAAGAAGGCCGAACTGCCGAAACTGCCCGCGCTCGTCAAAGCCGGCCCGGACCGCATCAAGAATTCCGAATCCAATGCCGTCACTGGCAAGAACAACCTCGCTGCTGCGCAGAACGCTGCAAAATCCGCGAGCGATGAAATCGGCATTCTGCAAAAAGTCCCCACCGAATTGAAGGCCGCCCAGTTCAACACCGGCGTGCTCGTCGAGAAGGAAAAACTCGCCAAGCTCGAAGCGGACTTCACCGACTTCACCGAAGCCAAAAAGGATGCCGAAGCCGCCAAGGTCTCTGCCACCGCGCGTATTGAGGCCTCCAAAAAAGCCATCGCCGATTCCACCACCGCCCAGCCCGGTCTGGAAGCCGCGCTTAAAAAAGCGCAAGGCGATCAAGCAGGACTCGAAACCACCATCAAGCCCACACGTGACGCCGATGCCGCAGCCGCCGCCAAGGTGAACGAGCAGAAGGCCGTCATCACCACCAAAGAGGCTGAAATCGCCGCTGCGGCCAAAGCCAAGGATGAAGGCATCGCCGCCGCCAAAAAAGCCGCTGAGGACATTGCCAAGCTCATCGAAGGCAAGAAGAAGAGCCTCGCTGAAGTGAATGGCAAGCTCGCCGGCCCCGAGAAAGTCGTGAAGGCCAAGCAGGATGCCGTGGCTCCGAAAGACGCTGCTCTCGCTGCCGCTAAGAAAGCGCATGCTGATGCCACGGCGGATCTCGCCAATAAAGCGAAGGCAGACAAAGACGCGGAGGCAGCTCTGGCTGCCGCGACTGCCGCACAGGCCGCTGCTGAAAAAGCCCTGACTGACACCCGCACCAAGCAGAAGCCTGCGGCTGACGCTGTGGCCGCTGCCAAGAAAGAACTCGCCGCCAAAGCGGGCGATCCCGCCCTCACCGCCAAAGTCGCCGAAGCTGAAAAAGCAGCGGCAGACATCGCCAATGCCATCAAGGCCGCTCAGGACGAAGCAGGCGCGAAAAAGAACGCCAGGACCAACGCTGCGAAAGCCCGCGACGTGGCCAAAGCCGCCAACAATCCGCAGAACGTGAACAAGGCCCTGGCCGCGATCAAGACCGCCGAGCAGCAGCTTGCCCAAGCCAAGAACGAACTCGCCGCCGCCGAGAAACAGGCCGCCACGCCACGTGCTCAGCGTGACGCCATTCAGAAGGAGATCGAAGCTCAAGGCAAAGCTCTCGCAGAGAAGCAGGCCATGCCGGCTGCGATTGAAAAGGATTTCGCCGCCAAGATCGCACCGCTCAATGCCGCCATCGCCGCCGCCAAGACCGCCCTGCCACCGCTGGAGCAGGCCTACGCCGCTGCCCATGGCAAGCTGGACGCTGAGCAGAAGATCCTCGACGCTAAGAAAGCGGAGGTCGCGAAAGCGAATGCTGACTTCGAAGGTGCCAAAAAGAAGAAGACCGACGCCGAGGCCACCATCGCCGCCGCCACCAAGGAAATCCCCGAGAAGGACAAGATCATCGCCGAAGCCACCGCTGAACTCGCCAAGCTCCAGCCTCAGCTCGACCCGATGCGCACCAAAGTGAAGCAGATGAACGAGCAGTATCTCACGATGCTGCCGAAGTGATCTCGTGCGGCCTAGTGGCAGCATTCTGACTAAAAACATCTCGACACCTGGGGCTTGCCGCTGTTAAAGGCGCGGCACCTATGAGCGCCTATTTAGTCACCCGCGACGGCCAGGAACTTGGATCCTTTGAAATCCCCCAGATTCTGGCAGGTCTGAAAACCGGCTTTTTACAAGCCTCCGACTGGGGGTGGCGTGAAGGAATGTCCGGCTGGGAGCAGTTGTCTGAAATCGTCCGCACGACCCAGGCACCGCTGACCAAGACCATCTCATCACCCTTGAGCGCTCCGGTCAAAAGGCCTGCCGAGGTGAAGCTGCCAGATGGCCTCAATCCCTACGCCGCACCCATCTCCAATATCCAGGCGGCCACCAGCAGCATCGTGCCGCCCAACGTCATTAAGGAACTCACAGGCACCAAGCCCTGGGTGCGGCTCCTTTCCGTCCTGATGTGGCTCGGCTGTTCAGTCTTTCTGGTGTTCATTGTGATCAATCTCGTCTTCGGCCTTCGGGGTGGCAGCACCTTGATCCAATCTGGCGCGGCAGGGGCCGGGCTGGCGTACATGATTGGCAGCACCGTGGGCTACTGCATCATGGCATTGCTCATCATCTACCCGACAATGAAGCTGAGCAAGTATGCCTCAAAAATCGGCCGTCTTGCGGACTCACGCACCTTCATCGATCTGGCTGCAGCACTCGCGGAGCAGCGTCGTTTTTGGAAGTTCTACGGCATCCTCACCCTCATCTACCTGAGTCTTGCCGCCTTGTTTGTCGGCCTGGTACTGGCAGGTGTTGGCATGGGCAGCATACCTCGCTGAGCCACGGCGGCGATGGCTTCCCCCGCAGGGGATCGAAGCCCACCCCCACCTTCTGCCTCAAAACATCTCGACATCTGGGCATGGTCACTGCTCAGAGCCCGGCACACATGAGCGCCTATTTGGTCACCCGTGAAGGTCAGGAACTTGGCACCTTCAAAACCTCCAAGATTGAAAAAGGTCTGAAGTCCGGCTTTTTTCGCGAGTCTGATCTGGGCTGGCGTGAAGTGTCCGGCTGGCAGGGATTGACTGAAATTGTGGGCACCCCCACCTCGCCACAGACGGAAGTCCCCTCAGGCACCACTCCCGCCAATCCTGACAGCTTCAATCCCTACTCCGCGCCCACCGCCGTGGCTCAGGCTGGCAGCAGCGGCGTGGTGTCGCTGGAGGTCATGCAGGCTCTCGCAGGCACCAAGCCCTGGGTGCGATTCATTTCAGTTTTGCTGTGGATCGGCTGCATTCTCTTTCTGCTGTTCCATTTGAACCATCTCTTTTCCGGTGCCCCAGAATCTGTGGCCTACAGGATCGGCTCAACATGCCGCTATGTCCTCATCATCTACCCGGCGTTGAAGCTGACCAAGTATGCCTCAAAGATTGCCCACCTCACGGAATCGCGTTCGCTTGCCGATCTGGCTGCAGCTCTCACCGAGCAGCGTCGTTTCTGGAAGTTCTGCGGCATCCTCACCATCCTTTATGTGTCCATGGACCTGTTGTTTGTCATCGGGGACTTTTTGACCGGTCGTCATTGAGCCAGGGCGGCACCGCTTTCCCCCGCAGGAACACTTGAATTGCAGGAGGAAGGGAGGCATGGGATGGCGCGCCCAACCATGAAGCCCTACTACATCACCACTGCCATTGATTACACCAACGCGCCGCCGCACATCGGCCACGCTTATGAGAAGGTGCTGGCAGACGTCATGGCCCGCTTCCAGCGGCTCAACGGGCGCGAGGTGTACTTCCTCACCGGCGTGGATCAGCACGGCCAGAAGGTGCAGAAAAGCGCCGAGAAGGCCGGCCTGACACCGCAGGAGTTCGTCGATGGCGTCACCGCACACTTCCCCGCGCTCTGGGACAAGCTGAACGTGCGCTACGACGGCTGGGCCGCCACCACGGACATCAAACACAAGCGCGTGGTGCAGGCCATGCTGCAAAAGCTGCACGACGTAGGCCAGCTCTACAAAAAGAGCTACGGCGGCTTTTACTCCGTGCGTCAGGAACAGTTCCTCACTGACAAAGAACGCGGCCCTGATGGCAACTTCGGCGAGGAGTGGGGCGAAGTCGTCGAACTGCAGGAGGAAAACTGGTACTTCCGCCTCAGCGACCACGTCGAGTGGCTCAAAAACTACACCCGTGGCAATCCCGATTTCATCTACCCGCCGCACCGCGCCAACGACGTGCTCAATTCGCTCGATGGCAACGCCCAGGACCTCTGCATCTCGCGCCCCCTGGAGCGTCTGAGCTGGGGCATTCCCCTGCCCTTTGACGAGAAATTCGTGAACTATGTGTGGTTCGATGCGCTGACGAACTACATCAGCTTCGCCGGCTATCTGGCCGATGAAGTGGGCAACGAAGGCCTGCCGCAGTTTGAAAAACTCTGGCCTGCGGATGCCGAAGTCATCGGCAAGGACATCCTCGTGCCTGCTCATGCCGTCTATTGGCCCATCATGCTGCATGCGCTGGGCTTCCCGGACGATCAGATCCCCAAGCTCATCGTCCACGGCTGGTGGAATGTGAAGGGTGCGAAGATGAGCAAGAGCATCGGCAATGTCATCGACCCGAACGTGCTCTCAGACACCTTCACGCCTGACGGCCTGCGCTACTACCTCATGCGCGACATCGCCACCGGCTACGACGCCGATTTCAGCGACGAGCGCATCATCATGTCCTACAACAAGGAGCTTGCCGGAGGTCTGGGCAATCTGCTCAACCGCTCCATCAACATGGCGCAGAAGTATCGCCACCCCGCTCTACCTCGAAAAGATGAACGGCTGGGACATCCACGAAGGCATCGCCGCCGCGTGGAAGATCGTCACACATGCGAATGGGTTTGTGGACAGCACCAAGCCCTTCTCCCTCGCCAAAGACCCTGAGCAGGCCGCCCGCCTGGACAGCGTGCTCTACCACCTGGCGGAGGCGCTCACGCACGTCAGCGTGCTGCTCAATCCCATCATGCCCACCGCCATGGCCACCGCCCGCGCGCAGATCGGCTGGGCTCTGCCAGACGGCTTCAAAATCAGCGATTTGAAATGGGGCCTGCTCTCCAGCGGCCACCAGCTTGGCGCACCTGTGCCGCTGTTTCCGCGTCTGGAAATTGCAGAAGAAAAGTAATTCCAAAAAACCCGACACGATCAATCCTTGCACCCCCCGCCCTTCTGGCTATGACCAGCGGCGCACCTTGATGAAGAAAGCCCTCCTTGCTCTTGAAGATGGCCGAGTGTTTGAAGGCACGGCGTTCGGCGCCGATGCCACCCACACCGGCGAAATTTGTTTTAACACCTCCATGAGTGGATATCAGGAGGTCCTCACCGATCCCTCCTATCGCGGTCAGATTGTGACCATGACGTATCCCATGATCGGGAACTACGGCGTGAACCCGCTGGATATGGAAAGCCATGAACCTCACGTGCGCGGCTTCGTTATCGAAGAACTCTGCGAGCAGCCCAGCAACTGGCGCAGCACGCAGAGCCTCGACGCTTTTCTCAAGGAATGGAACATCCCCGGCATCCAGGGCGTGGATACCCGCGCCCTGACCGCCCACCTGCGCACACGGGGTGCCATGCGCGCCGTCATCACCACCACGGCCACGGCTGAGGAAGCCGTGAAACAGGCCGCCAGCAGCCCAGCGATGGAAGGCAGCGACTTCGTCAAGGAAGTCACCACCAAAGCCCCCTACCTCTGGGACCCGGAAGGCCTCGAAAGCGGTGACTGGGACATCCCCAGCCCCTCGCAGGACCGCGAGCCCGGCCCCGACGGCATCGTGCGCCATCCCCTTCCCGAAGCCAAGTACCACATCGTGGCCTATGACTTCGGCGTGAAGCGCAACATCCTGCGCCGCCTACGCCAGCATGGCTTCCGTGTCGATGTCGTCCCGGCCACCACCAGCGCCAAAGACGTGCTCGCCAAAAATCCCGACGGTGTCTTCCTCTCCAACGGCCCTGGAGATCCCGCCGCGCTCGACTACATCCACCAGGAAGTGAAGCAGCTCATCGGCAAGATGCCCATCTTCGCCATCTGCCTCGGCCATCAGATCCTCGGCCACGCCTACGGCGGCAAGACCTTCAAGCTCAAGTTCGGCCATCGTGGCGGCAACCAGCCCGTCAAAGACCTGCGCAATGGCCGCGTCTCCATCACCAGCCAGAACCACGGCTTCGCCATCGATCCCTCCTCGCTGCCCGGCAACGTCGAGGTCACGCACATCAATCTCGACGACGGCACCGTGGAAGGCATGCGCCACCGCGAAGCCCCCGTCCTCAGCGTTCAATACCACCCCGAAGCCGCCCCCGGCCCGCATGACGCGAAGTACTTCTTCGCCGAATTCGCCCGGATGATCGAGACGGGGAGGTAGAATGGAGAAATGCCGAATTCGGAATATCGAATGATTGAGCCGCGGAGTGCAAGCCTCAGGTTTGCACTCCAGTACGACCGACACTCCTGTCTGTAGCTCAGCGCCCCGCCATCTCCCAGCCCACCGTTCTGCTTCGTTTCTCGTTTCCACCTCTATAGGCTCAAAATTGGAAACGAAGGAAAACTGGCCATTCCACCCCAGGGACAGTCGCCCGGACAGCGCCGCCCGCGAGGCCTACCCCTGACAGGAGATGCAATGAGAGCGCAGGCTGGGTGTGTTTGGCGAATGCCCCCTCATCAACCCCTTGCACACCCCGCGCCCAACCGCCCGGCCATGAGAGCGCCCGTGCGCCACCATGCCTGCCACACGCACACGAAGGCAGTTGGGGCGGGCTGTCGCCACACCCACCCTGCGACCACGCATGAAGAACCAGCACTGGGAAACATGCCACCGCACATCGCGGAGCCGGCACAGCCGTGACGGTACGGTCCTGCATGTGTGCCAGCAAAAACACATCGGCTGGCCCACCCTGGAAGCGCCAGGGGCGGCAGCCCCGCAGATGGCGCGGCCACCTCCACACCTGCCTCCTGAGAGACAGGCGCAGCCACCCCTCCCGTCCATCCTCCATGGCAGGCTCACAGCGTGGTATTCTATACCACTTCGTGCTCCTGTCACCTGGAAATATACCACCGGCCTCCCCGCCACCCCGCTGGCAGGAGTCCCACACCCCTGACCGCCGCCGCCGGACCTCCCACGGCTTCGTTTCCACCAAAAGCACCTCTAGGAGTGGAAACGGGAAACAAAGCGGCATCCCCCAGCGAAACCCCATTCCAGATGGAAATGAACGTGGAAACCAGCGCGACGCACCCGAAGAAGGCGGCGCGTGGCGACGCCCGACGGCGCTTGGAGACCAAGCGCCCTACCTACCTCGCGCCGGACACGCGCATGCTCAGCGCGGGTGTCGGGCGGGCTGTCCTCAGCCAGCCGTCGTCGAAGCCCCTGATGTTCGAGCAAGAGACAGCCTGCTAAAGGGACATGGGTTTTGGAATCCGCTACAATGTCCGGGCCACCTTTCCACCACAGGCACCCCTAGAAAACGAAGCGCCTCAAAAACTCATTTGACCCAGGGCAAGCCGCCGCGCCCACCTCCTGGCTTTTCACTTCCGCCTTTTCACTTCCCCCTGACCCGCCGCCGCACTTTCTACAGGCAGCGCTGCAGTGGCCAGTTGCTGGAAATACGTTGCCAGCGGGGCTTGGCTCAAATCATAGGCGGAGCTGGCAGCGGCCTCGCCTTCCGGCCGGTGGTCGATCATCTTCACAATCGCCGCCCGCCGGAGTTCGGCATGCTCTGCCTCCACCTTGTCTTTCAGCTTCTCCAGGGTGACGGCTGAGTCCTCGCGCAGAGCGCTCATGGCCTGCGGGGAGCACAGATCCAGCGCCACCAGTTTGGCGATGTCGTGCGCGCTGAGCCGGCCTAGCTGCTGACGTTGCTTCTCCGTGGGATCGAGCGTGGCGGAGTCGAGCAGCTTCATCGCAGCAGCGAGGTAAAGCCGCAGGCGGAAGAGATTCACGAACTGCTTCAGCCGGCGCGGGTTGTGCTCCAGGGCATCGGTCACATAGCTGGCGCAGAGGAAGGCCGCCTGGCCGTCGTGCAGGTGTGTGTCCACCTCCTGCACCGCCGCCTGCACCCGTTTGGCTTCAGCCTCCTTCTGCACCGCTGCTGGGACTGGCACCGGCCCAGGTGCCGCCGCAGCACTTGAGCCGGGCGGTGGTGTGGCAGGGGCAGCCGCCGGGGCAGCACGGCCAGCACTCGGGCTGGCACCCGCAGCGGGCACGCCTGGCGCAGGCGGCTCCTCGCCTTTCCATCCGGTGATCATCCGCAGAAACTGGTCCTGATCCTTCCCTGCCAGCCCCGGTAGATGCACGGTGATCTGGATGAACTTCTCCAGGAATTCATGGCCAAAGCCCAGCGCCTGGCGCTGCGCCACCCTGCCGTCCTTCTCAGGAGTCAGCAAAATCGGCAGCAGCTTCTCATGCTTTGCCGCCACCGCAGCGGCCACTTTCTCGCGGTCCATGCCGAGGATGCAGATCACCCCCGGCGGCTTGGGCTCCCCCTTGCGCCGCTCATGCCCGCCACCGCTGAGCATGAGGTGCAGGCTTTGCAGCACGTCCGCCGCTTTCGGAGCCTCGCAGCGGTCCAGATCATCAATGAACACCACCACGCGGTCCGGGCTCCAGCGCGCACGTTCGGACTTCTGGAGCTTTTCCGGGGCAGGAATGCCATGCGTGTAAAACACCCGGCGCACCCAGCGGCAGACACCCAGCAGCAGCGCCCGTGCGATGGCACGCCACTGCTCTGGCCAGTTTGGGTCGGTATGGCTGCGCAGATCGGCTATGAAGCGCTCCAGCGGGCCGGTGCCTGGCATGTAGGCGCACATCAGACGTTCAAAGTCCTCATGAAAGCGGTGCAGGTCATCCACCCCCTCCTGATGCTGGTTGCGGGTGAAGACGCTCACCATGTCCAGCTTCAGCGGGCTGCCAAAGCTGCTCATCACATCCTTCAGCAGCCCCCACAGCAGCAGCGGCACGCCCAGCAGCGGCAGTTTCTGGGCCAGTTCGGCGTTCAGCCCTGTTCCCTCCTTGGCATCAGGCTTGATCAGCAGATCCATCCCGTGGCACCACAGCCACAGCAGCGCCCCCAATCCCAGCACCCACAGGGCCAGCCGGGCCAGCAGCAGCACCTGCTCCGCGCCGGACTGGCGCTGCCAGCTCAGGGTCAGCCGCCGCCGCCAGAGCCCCAGCCAGGACAGCTTCTCCCCCATCTGCCGCTCATAGGCCACGGCAAAGGCCGCCCACAGCGTCTTCCCCGCCTCATGCTTCCACGGATTGAACCACACCGTGGGCATCTGGTTCTGGGCTTCCAAAGCCCCGCGCAGGCAGTGCAGAAACGAGGTCTTTCCCGCACCCCACGGTGCCTCCACCGAGACGGTGATGGGAGCCTCCGTGTCCGGGCAGGCCAAAAAGGCCCGCAGCGCCTCCTTGTACATTTCCGCCGTGTCCGTCAGCTTTGAGGCGGCGATATCAGAAGCCAACGCCACGCTGTAATTCGGTGGCAGAAAATTTTTCTTGATGATCGGCGGCAGTGCAGGCGTCTCCGGCACCGTCGGAGGAACCGGGGATGCACCTGGAGAATCGGCAAAGGCAGGGGTGCGCTCCATGTTCTGGGGGTGATTCAGCCACCACTCATTGAACCAGCCGCGCATCTCCTCCAGCGGGGGCTGCCCATGCGCGCAGGCCATGAGCCACCCGAACAAAGTCTCGGCACCGCCCACGCTAAGCATGGCTTTCTCGGCGGCGGACCTCCACTGCAGCAGAAACTCACTCTCAGGGGAGGACGACCAGAGCGGCATCAAAATCAGCGGCTCCCCCCCTGCTCGTGCCATTTCGAGATCTCTGCTGACCTCCGTCATCACCTGCGAGCGCAGCTCCAACCCAGATTCGCCGCTCTCGGCGGCGTCGGCGGCGTCGGCGGCGTAGGCGGCGGCGTCGGCGGCGGCGGCGTCGGCGTCGGCGTCGGCGGCGGCGGCGGCGGCGGAGACGGAGACGGAGACGGAGACGGAGACGGAGACGGAGACGGAGACGGCGGCGTAGGCGGCGGAGGCGGAAATTTGCCCCCCCTTACGGTCCCCACTTACCATCGCCAGCACCAGCTTGCTGGTGATGGCATTGCCGTACTCGCGCCACCAGCCGATGCGCCGCTCCTCGCTACGCCAAGCAGTGAACATCAGGGGAATGACACGCCAGGCCGCGCGAGCGGCCATGGCCACCTGGGCTTCACGCGGCAGCCCCTGAAGCTGCTCACGCACCTGCCCCTGGTAAGCATCAAGATCAAATTCTGGCGAACCGCTGGCTGAAGGAGCAGATGACATGGTGGAAGCTCGGCACCATCCACCGGCAGGCCAACATGCAAGCAGATTATCTCCCCCAGCGCAGATTCACACCTAGAATGGAGATTTACCCCGCCAGCGCTGGTTAAATCGCGATCTCCGCCTTGATCCCGGCATAGCTGAGATGCATGGCGATATGATCGCGCTTGAAGCTGGCGTAGGCGTCGTCGCGCTGGCGATGTTGAAGGGCACGCCGAGAAAGAGATCTGCGCTGCGCTGGTAGAGCTGGCAGCTCAGCCTGCCGCGATCCACAAAGAACTGAAACAGGCAGTGGCAGGGTGGCAGCGCCATCTTCTCAATGTGCGGCACGTTCCACGCGCTGACGATGTGGCGGCGGCTGTAGGGATTCGTTTTGAGGCCGTGGATGAGGCTGGCGATCTGGTCGTGTGTCTCCGCCCCCGGTGCGCCCTGCCAGCGCCGCCACTGCGCGCCATAGACGGGGCCGAGGTCGCCGTTTTCATCCGCCCATTCGTCCCAGATGGTGACTTTGTTGTCGCGCAGGTACTTCACGTTGGTGTCTCCCTTCACGAACCAGAGAAGCTCATGAATGATGGAGCGCAGGTGTACCTTCTTGGTGGTGACGAGCGGGAAAGTGGTGCTGAGATCGTAGCGGCTCTGCTCGCCAAACACGGAGTACGCCCCCGTGCCGGTGCGGTCCTCACGGTAGCTTCCGTGTTCGAGCACTTTGCGCAGCAGGCGGTGGTATTCTTCCATCGTCCAGTCATAGAGGGGCAGACGGGGAGTGCAATTTTTTAGGAGGCGGGGATTCCAGGCTGGCACACGGGATTGGCGCAGGAAGGGCGCTGGCAGAATGACGAATGAGTAAATCCGAATGTCTAAAAATGACGAAGCCCCAATGACGAGGTCAGCATCCTGCAGGAGCGCAGAAACTCCGCATCCGTGAGGAGGATCTGGAGGAGTCGTTCATTCGTGGCGGCGGCGCGGGCGGGCAGAAGATCAACAAGACCAGCTCCACCGTGGTGCTGCGCCACATTCCCAGCGGCCTCGAGGTGCGCTGCCAGCGCGAGCGCTCCCAGTCGCAGAACCGCCTCATCGCCCGCCA
>NCCR01000170.1:0-1481 GCA_002279765.1 Verrucomicrobia bacterium 12-59-8
AAAGTACCACACGTAGCTGATGCAGAAGTAATACACCCACAGCAGCAGCACCGACCGCGTCGTGAACAGCTTTTTCCACGGGATCGAAGCGTGCCCGCCGCTCAGATTTTTTTGCGCTTCCTCCAGCAGCTCACATTCCGCTGCATTCACTCCCTTGTGGTCCTTCGGATTGTCCCGGAACCACACGTAAAAACTCACCGCCCACACCACGCCCAGCCCGGCAAAGAGCACGAACGTGTTGCGCCAGCTCATAAAGCCCAATATCCACACCACCAGCAGCGGCGTGAAGGCCCCGCCCCAGCGTGCCGCCATCCAGGTGATCCCCTGCGCCACCCCATGCTCACGCTGCGGCAGCCAGACACTGAACATCTTCGCAATGTTCGGAAACCCACCCGCCTCACCTGCGCCAAACAAAAACCGGCACACAATCATCGACGCCAGATTCCACGCATAACCCGTCGCCGCCGTAAACAAGCTCCAGAACATCACAATGCGCAGCAGCACCCGCCGCGGCCCCCACTTGTCCCCCAGCCATCCACCCGGAATCTCAAAAAGCGCATACGCCAGCGTGAAAGCCGAAAACACATAACCCATCTGCGTGTCATCAAACCCCAGATCACTCTGGATAAACGGCCGCGCCTTCGAAATACACACCCTGTCAATGTAATGAATGATGCCGAGCATCACGGCAAAAACAATCACGCCATAACGCGTGCGGGAGGGACGAAGAGCAGATTCCATGAGCGGTTGGGAGAGCGCGCATGCTGTCACGCGACGGGCGCTGGCGTCAACCACTCAAACCACGCAATGGTCCACAATAGCCGCTCGCACCAGTGCCAGCATGAGCGCGACAGCGTCTTGGAGTGCGTGCGGCAAGCCTCGGCGCGACGCCGCTTTCGCGAGCCGGATGGCAGCCGCGTGCTTACGGCTCGCCCACCGTCGGATTCGGCACCACCACCGCTCTCGCCTTGGCCGCCCTAGTCAGCACTTCCCTCGGCTGCTTGCCACTGGGCACCAGCTCATGCGCCATGCCTTTGTAGCGCAGCGGTTTGCACCCCAGCGCCAGCAGCGCATCCAGCGGTGCCTGTTTGAGACCGGGCTTCCAATAGTCCGGCGCACCACCCGTTTCATAGTAGTAGATCCAAGTGTGCTGCGGATCATACCATCCGGCGCAGAGGATCACATGACGATGCGGAATGTTCGGCACATCATCAGGCTGCAGTTCCTGCGCGCTGGCCAGTGGACTGCAGACGGCAGGCAACTTGCGGGTGTCATGCACGCTCGGAAGTTTCAGACAGCGTGACACAAATCCCGAGCAATCCAATTCGCGCAATTGAAGGGGCCCGGCGATTACGCCGCCACACTGCTCGAAACGCTGCTGGATCAGGTGAAGGAAGACCTCAAGGGAGCCACCCCCGCATCTCCCAAAGTCGAATCCGCCGCCATCACCTGCGAGCTCATCCTCCAAGCCCTGCGCGACT
>NCCR01000170.1:1515-10523 GCA_002279765.1 Verrucomicrobia bacterium 12-59-8
CCCGATCATGAGAAGAAGATCCCCTTCACCGCCAAGGCCCTGAACCGCCGTCGTGATACCCTCCTGCTCCTCGGCCGTGCAGATGAAGCACTCGACGCTTATAACGCCGCCCTGCTCCTCACACCCGATGACGCCTACATTCTCTACAATCGCGGCCGCGCCTACAAAGCCCTTGGCGACGCTGAAAAAGCCAGGGCCGACTTCACCGCCATCGCTGACGACAAATTCAAATCCACCGGCGCGAAAAAACTCGCCACGGCGGCGCTGGCAAAGCTGAAATAGCCGCCAACCCGAAGTTACACCCGTGGCTTGCGGCGGCGCAGAATCATCACCGCACCACCCAGCAGCAACAGCAGTCCTCGGGATGGCTCTGGAACGACAAAGATGATGCCTTTGCTGACAAACAACGAGGTGTCCCAACTGAGGCTGCCGATGTCTGGCAGATCAAGGATCGCATCCGCCTCGATCTGAGAGGTGATGCCGCCGAGCGTGGCGAAATCGAGGAGATCGAAATACTGGCCGTAGGCATAGGTGACGCCGAGATCCGTGACATGAATGGTCATCAAACTCGTCAGCTCGAGAGCGCCTGACACGTCCAGAGAATCATGCTGCGTGGTGGGATCCTGGTCGGGGAGCGCATCAATCAACGCACGCGTTTGAGCGGGTACGAACACCGAGTTTTCCACTCCCAGAGGTGCGCTGAGCTGGAAAGTGATCTGCGAGTTGCTGTTAAAGCTGATGCTGCCATTGATGCTGAGCATTCCCACGGCACTGCCAAGCGCGGCTCCGGGCAGGATCGCACCGTTTACCAGAATGTCGCCCGAAACAGTGCCGTTGCCGCCGAGGGTGCCTGTGCTTCCCACACTGAGCAAACCGCCCGGTGTGAACGTCTTTTGATTCACATACAAGCCGCCGTCGATTTGATTGAGAGAGGAGAGCTGCACCAGCGTGGCGCTGGCGCCGGTGAGTTCGACGATGGCAGCCTGGCCGATGGTGTAGATGCCAGAGCTGGCGCCAAACGGCTGCAGGTCGATGGACGCGGTGCCGGTGGTGGTGGAGTCCGCCTTCCAGGTGCCGCCGGTGAGCGTGCCTCCGCTGTCGTTTTGCACCAGCACGTTGTCGTCAAAGGTGCCAGCCAGCGAGGTGGTCAGACGGAAGTTTCCTCCCAATACTTCGACGGTGCCCTGATTGTCAAAGGTCCCCACTCCTGCAACGGCCGAAAAACTGAAAAACTGCGCCTGATCGGACGACGTCGTGTTCACGCGCACCGTGCCGGTGGCGGCATTCGTGAACGTCGTGCCGTTTTCCATCTGATAATCGTTGTTGTCGTTGAATGCGAAAAGGCCGTTGTTGATGAACTGTCCGGCACCGCTCCAGCCCATGTTGTCCGCTGAGTCGTTGGTGACGTTGTGATTGAGGGTCCCGTTGTTGACAAAAGTACCGTCGCCGGTGAACAGTCGGTTGAAGGCGTTCTCAACATTGAAGGTGCCGTTGTTGGTGTAGGTGGCTCCTGTGCTGATGCTGATGGTGGAGCTGTCGTTCCAGTTCGTCGTGCCGGCGGCGTCATTGGCAAAGACTCCATCACCGCTCAGGGTGTGCGTGGCGGCCCCTGCGATGTCCAGCGTGCCTTGGTTGTGAAACTCCGCCGGTGCCGCCACGGCAATCGCGCCTCCTGTCCATGACACGGCACCGCTTGAATCATTAATAAACGATCCGGTGCCTGCGTAGCCCGTTGCCGAAGCACCCGTGGGGATGAGGAAACTGCCCTGATTGCGCAGAATGGTGCCGTCCGCAAAGGTGATCGTTCCTTCGAGATGGGTGTAGGTGGCACCCAAAGCATTCACGAATTCACCACCGCCGCTCAAGGTCTTTGTCCCGGCACCCTTCACCGTGAACGTTCCCTCATTCGTCAGCGCATGGCCCTGAGTGTTGATCACCGACTGGTCCCAAAACATGCCGTCGCCGCTGATCTTGAGGATTAGTCCTCCGACACCCACCAGCAGGTCGCTGGCCACTCCTCCATTGCTGCTGGTGCTCACGCGCACCTGTCCGCCGTTGGCCGACGAGCCCGCAATCGTTCCAGTCCACTGACCGGCAATTCCGAGCTGACCGCCATCCGCCGTCCAGATCGCCGCAGCATCACTGGTCCCGCCGACCGCCACGTGCAGGACACCGGCGTTCGAGCGCAGTTCGCTGCCTGCGGCTGCCACGAATGCAGGGACGGCACCCGTGGCATCGCGGAAGATGTAGCTGGCGTCGGCTCCGGCGACGGATTTGACCACGAGGCCGTGGTTCTCAAACAGACCGTTTCCAGTGGTCTGCAAGTCGCCACGGTCTTTGAAGTTGAAGGTGCCGTTGTTCTCAAACGTCGCGCTGCTGGTGATGATGAGGTTGTCATTCGCACCGCCGTAGCTGTGGTTGAACGTGCTGTTGTTAATGAAGCGCCCGCTTCCGGTGATTGTCACATTGCCATCCACCTGGCTATACTCGGCCGTGCCGTTGTTGACGAGGTTGTTGCCGCTGAGAGTGAGGGTGCCTCCGCTCAGCGAAAGTGTGCCCATGGCGCTGTTCGTGACCGCCACACTGCCGCTGAGCCCTGATGTGCCGGAGATGCTCATCTGGCCGTTGTTGATGACGGCGGTGTCCGCTTTCAGCGTTCCGGAGGAATTCAGCGTGATGGTTCCCGTTGCGCTGTTGATGACTGACGCCGTGCCATTGATCGTCGTTGTACCGCTGGTGAATGCCATCAGGCCGTTGTTCGTCAGATCGCCGCCGGCCAGTGCCAGAGTCCCGGCGGTGAGCTGAAAGGTGCCCGCGCTGCCGTTTTCAAAGCTGCCCGCACCCTGCACGGTGGTGGTGCTTGTGCTGGCCGCAAGCCGCAGCAGCCCATCATTGCGCAGGGTGTTGCCGTTCAGGTCGAGCGTGACCGCCGTATAAGCGGTCGAGCCCAGCTGCAGCCCGCTGCCGCTCACCTTGAGGATCGTGGTCGCTGCGGCGGCGGTAAACACGCCCCCTGTGGTGGCAGCGGGGTTCTCGTTGCTGATGATGATCGACCCGCCAGCGCTGGTGTCCGTCACCGCCGTCAGTTCCGTCCAGCGTCCCGTGAATGACAGCGTCCCCCCCGTCGTCGTGGTGAAGGTGCCTGCGGTGGAACTCCCGCCCGCGATGTTTAGGTGGCCCGCATTCACGGTGATGTTTCCCGTGTTCGAAAAAGTGCCGCCGCTTGAGGCGCTGGCCGGAAAAATGTACGAGGGATCGTTGGATCCGCTCAACGAGCCGGACGATTTGAGGATCAGCCCTGAGTTGGTGAAGGATGAGCCGGTGTTCTGCAACTGCAAGTCGCCGCCGCTGGCAAATTCATAGGTGCCATTGTTCAGGATCGCCACCGCGCCACTGACGACCAGATTGTCGCCGCTGGTGGCGGTGGCATGGGAGAAAACACCACCGGCATCGATCTGCAAAGTTCCGGTCGAGTTGCTCGTCAGATTGCGATTGTTCGCCGGCACAAAGTGGAGCGTGGCTCCGTTTGGGACGTTGACCACGGCACCATTGTTGATGCCCAGATTGCCCGCATCCCAGGTGTCGCCGTCCGCGAGCGTGGTGTTGCTCGTGATTGTCGTGCCGCCTATGTCCGCAGCTTGTGCAAAAGGTGAGGCGCGCCATGCCGCCAAGGCGATGCAGACGGTCAGAGTGACTTTGAAGGGTGAGTAAAACATGAGGACAACAAAAGCATCCTGAAGGGTGGCCATCAGGATGCCGGCATTTTTTCGCCAACTTAAGGGTTTACAAAAAATGATGCCCACACCCGAACTGTCAAACCACCAGACCTTTACCTTTCGCACTCTCTTGTCCCTAAATCCGCCACAGCAGATCACTCATGCCACGTCCGCGCCACCCGCTCAATGCTCAGCGCCTTGCCCGTGGCTGGATCAATCGTGATCAGCGCCCCATTCACCCTCACCGCACCACTTCCAACGCCAAAGCGCGTGGGCATCATGCTGTGAAATCGTTCAAGCACCGGCTCGATCTGGCTGCCGATGACGCTGTCCATCGGCCCGCACATGCCGGCATCACTTTGAAACGCGGTGCCTTTGGGCAGCACTCGCTCATCCGCCGTGGGCACATGGGTATGGGTGCCAATCACGGCGGACACCTTGCCATCCAGATGCCAGCCCATGGCGACTTTCTCACTGGTGGCCTCAGCGTGGAAATCCACAAAGATCACCGGAGTTTCCTCCCGCAGCTTCTCTACGCAGGCCGTGATGGCCGGGAAAGGATTGTCGAGCTGCTGGTTCATGAACGTGCGTCCCTGCAGGTTCACCACGGCCACTTTGCACTTCTTGGATTCCAGCACCACAAAGCCGTTGCCGGGCGTCCCTTCCGGATAGTTCATCGGCCGCAGCATGCGCGGTTCATCGGCCAGATAGGGCACGATCTCCCGCTGATCCCAGATGTGGTCGCCGCTCGTCACCACAGCCGCTCCGGCACGCATGAGGCTGATGGCGATTTTCGGCGTGATGCCCCGTCCTCCCGCTGAGTTTTCACCGTTGACCACGATGAAGTCGAGCTTGAGCTCCTCTTTGAGCACCGGCAGCAGCAAGCCGACCGCTTTGCGTCCCGGCTCACCCACCACATCACCCAAAAAAAGCAGGCGAAAAAGTCCGTCCGCGGTGTCAGCCGTATTGTCATTCATCGTGGCGCTACATAGTAGATGATGAAGGCGGGGATCAAGTCTAGGATGCAGTTTATGATGATGAAACGAATGCTGTCCCGCTGCCTGCTGCCGGTCATGCTCGCGTCCGTGATGGAGACGCCGGGCCTGACGCAGACGATTGCGCCCGCACCGCCGTCTCCCGCTGTCCCGCTGAACACCGCGCAGGTCTTACCCGGCCCGCTTCCGGCTGCGCCACCGCCCGCTGTCCCGACGGTCACCCCTGCCGCACCAGCAGCGCCTGCACCGCCTTCGCCCCCCCCTTCACGTTTGGACCGCCTGAGTGCGCTCGGTGCCAGACCTGACTGGCTCAAGCTACAGTCGTTTCATCAAACACTCACCCGCAGCGAATTCGAAGCCGCCATGCGGGATGTTTATTCCGACGGTTCCCCCTTCCCGCCGCCGTGGAATCTGGAAATTGATGGCGTGGTCATCAAGACGGGCGATCCCCTCAAACCGGAGGCGCGCATCGCCTTTGCTCCCCGTCCCGAATCACCTCTGCCAGGCACACGCACCTGGCGCACTGCGGCCGAAATGCCGCCGCTCAAAGGCCGCTCACTGCTCAGCGACATTCACATCGCCATCGACCCCGGTCACATCGGCGGTGGTTATGCCCAAATGGAGGAGCGTCACCTTAGCTTTGCCCCCGGTGAATCCATCCAGGAAGGCGATCTCACCCTCACCACCGCGCAAGTGCTCGCCGAACGGCTCAAGGCCCTCGGTGCCTACGTCTCCCTCGTGCGCGACCGTGCAGAACCTGTGACGCAGCAGCGTCCTGCTGATCTCATCGTGCAGGCACGTCAAATCCTCGTCGATGCCGGCTTTCCGCTGCCCCAGGAAAATTACAGCGGCGTCGCCGGAGATGCGAAAATCCTCACCGTGCAGTGGCAGAGCGAAAAGCTGTTTTACCGCGTCAGCGAGATTCATGCCCGTGGCCTGAAGGTGAACAACACCATCAAGCCTGACATTGTGCTCTGCCTGCATTTCAACGCCGAAGCTTGGGGCGATGCCACCGCGCCGCAGTTCTCTCCGATGAATCACATGCACGTGCTCGTGAACGGCTGCTACTCGCCCGTCGAACTGGAGCAGCAGGACGTGCGTTTCGAAATGTTTCACCGTCTGTTCTCACGCACGCACCAGGAGGAGCTGCCGCTCGCCGAAGCCGTTGCCAATGGCATGCGTCTGAGCACCGGCCTGCCGGCCTATGTTTACACCACGCCCAATGCCCGCCACGTCGGCACAAACTCCTATGTCTATGCTCGGAATCTGCTGGCCAACCGCATCTATGACTGCCCCGTCGTTTATCTCGAACCCTACGTCATGAACAACGAGGAAACCTACCGTCGTCTGCTGCGAGGGCATTTCCTCGGCCGTACGCTCATCGCGGGGCGCCTGCAATCCAGCGCCATTGAGGACTACGTGCAGGGAGTCGTCAATGGTATCACCGCCTTCTATCAGAAACACCGTCCGCTATGAAGGTCCTCGTTGCAGGTTGTGGGTTCGTAGGCGAGCGCGCCGCTGATCTCCTGCATGCCGCCGGGCATGAGGTGATCGGCCTGACGCATTCGTCGGAATCCGCCGCACGTCTCGCCATGGCCAAGCCATGGCGCACGGAGTCCTGTGACATTTCAGATCACGCTGCCGTCACCACGCTTGCCGACAAGCTCAATGCAGCCAGCATCAGCGTCGTCATCCATTGCGCCAGTTCCAGCCGGGGTGGTGCTGAAATGTACCAGACAGTCTATGTCGATGGCATGCGACATCTCACCCAGGCGTTCCCCACCGCCTTTCCGCTGTACACCAGCAGCACCAGTGTCTATCCCCAGGTGAAGGGTGAGATTGTCGATGAAACCAGCTTTGCCGACCCTGACCGCGACACCGGCCGCCTGCTGCGCGAAGCCGAAAACATCGCCCTGAACTCGCACGGTGCCGTCGCACGGCTTGCCGGCATCTATGGCCCTGGCCGCTCCTTCGTCTTGAAGAATCTGCTCGAAGGAAAGGCCGCCATCGAAGGCAATCAAGGGCAAGGCCGCATCCTCAATCAAATTCACGCCGATGACGCCGCCGCCGCGCTCATGCACCTCGTCACTCAGCGCCTGGGTGGCATCTACAATGTCGCCGATGACGCCCAGATGACGCAGCGGCAATGCCTGGAACGATTGGGCACCCTTTTCGGCCTGAAACTTCCCGGAACACGCGAGCCAGATCCCAACCGCAAACGCGGCTGGAGCCACAAACGCGTCTCCAACACCAAGCTGCATGCCACCGGCTGGAAACCACGCTACGCGAGCTATTTCGATGCCTTGCGTGACGACCCCGACCTAGTCTCCTCCATTCTCGATCTGGTGCAAACCACCGGCGAAATCCCCCTGCACCGCCAGCCGAACATCCTGCTCATCGGCCTGATGGGTTCGGGCAAAACCACCGTCGGCCGCATCGTCGCGCAGATGATCGGTTTCCAGATTGTCGACACCGATCATCTCATCGTCGACACCGTCGGAAAAAGCATTCCCGACATCTTTGCCACGGAAGGAGAATCCGCATTCCGCCAGCATGAATCCGCCGCTTTGCGCTCGCTGCTCGGCAAACGCGGCTGCGTCATCGCCACCGGCGGCGGCATCGTTACCCAGGCGCGCAATCTGGCCATCCTGCGCCATCTCGGCTACATCGTCTGGCTTGACGCCGATCCTGAGCACCTCGCGCGCCGCACGGCGGTCAATACCAACCGTCCGCTGCTCAATGGCCAGGAAGATCCCAAAACCAAGCTCGAACGTCTGCTGACCGAGCGCAAGCCGCTCTACAAAAGCCTCGCCGATCTGCGCATCAAGACCGCCGAACTCACACCGCAGGAAACCGCGTATGGCGTCATGGAAAGCGCCCGCGTTTTCTTCTCCCGTCGGCAAAAGCTCGAGTCAGTGGACTGACAAGCTCAGCTCCAGCTGATCCTCCGCCCCAAGCGCCCGCGCATCATGCCCGCGCAGACGAAGCTCTGCCGCAAACTCACGGGTAGAACCATGCACCAGGTAGATCCGGCGTGGTTTCACGATCTTGACCGTCTCGTGCAGTTCAGGGTAGTCCGCGTGATCACTCAACGGCAGCGCCAGATCGACACCGTAACGATACTTGGCGGACGGCTGAATGGCCCAGCCTGAAAGGATTGCCGTCCGCATTTTTGGCAGACCCAGTTTCGCGCCCGGTGGAAACACCAGCACGTGCCCTGCGGCCTCATCCGCCTGGAACAGCCGCCACTTTGGCAGCCTTCCCAGATGCGGCGCCAGCACGCCCGTGATCTGCGCCACGCTCGGATGCACCATCACCGGCCATTCCTCATCGCGCAGCGCACAGAGAATTTCTTGTGCCTTGCCCAGCGAGTACCCCAGCAATACCGGGATACCGCCATCCCCCAGTGTTTCGCGCACAAACCCCAGCATCTGGGCGATTACATCCTCCGCCGGTGGAAACCAATACTTCGGCAGCCCAAACGTCGTCTCCATGATCAGCGTGTCCGCCTGCATCAGCTCGCAACGCTCCGCGCTCAGGCCCTGCCGCAGCTTGTAGTCGCCGGTATAGAGCAGCGTGGCTCCATCGGATTTGCGCTTCAGATGCAGCATGGCCGAGCCGGCGATGTGTCCCGCAGGCAGCAGCCGCAGCTCCCAGCCTTCCCACTCAAACACCTCCCGCATTGGCAGTGCCACCACCACGCCTGATTTTTTCACCGATTTGCGCACCACCATGAGCTGATGCGTGATCTCCGTACAAAACGTCAGCGCATGCCGTGCCACATGGTCGCTGTGCGCATGCGAAACAAACGCCCGCTCCTTCCCAACATGCGGATCCAGCCACAGATCCGCCTCTGGCAGGTAAATGCCGCGTGGATGCGTGACTTCGATGAGCGGCGGCATGATTGGTGAGTGATTTACGCTTGAGCCTCGCCTCTGTCGCCGCATTCTGCACCAGCCTGCCCAATCCCCTATCAGCCTCACGGCCAAACATCACGAACGGCTCATCCAAAGCCTGGAGTTCTTTGACCGGCATATCCTGAAGCGAGGCACCCAGTTGTTCGAGCAACAGGCAGTGCGTCAAGTGAACTGGGTGGAGCCAGTTGTCGTTCTCCTGGCAGAGGTACAGGGCAGTGAACTCTATCAGGTCACACTCGAATTCAGCCCTGGCGGGATAGAGACCTCCTGCACCAGCCCCAAAGGGCATGCGCGTCAACTTAAGGGCTTCTTCCTCGATAAGACAGACTTGGCGGGTTTGATTCGGCGCAGGACAAACGTGTCGCGGTCTTCCACCAGCC
>NCCR01000171.1 GCA_002279765.1 Verrucomicrobia bacterium 12-59-8
TTCACTGCCGTAAACCTTGTTGAAGAGGTTCAGCTTGGAGCCGCCCATGCGGCCGATCACTTTGCCGCCTGTGAGACGGTTGATTTCAGCGAGGAGGAGCACATCCAGCGCGGTGATGTCCGCTGTGGCACGTGGCGAGATGTTGATGCGGACGCCACCGAAGCCGTTTTTGGAATACGGCGAGAAGCTGACGCCCGGGGTGTTGAGGCGCTGGCAGTACGCATAAAGCGCCTGCGGATTCACCCCGCTGCCACCGGCGTAGCCGAAGGGGTTCTCGGTGCCGATGCCGATATCGACGGAGGTGGCCCCCCCGAGGATGCCTGTGGCGATGTAGTAGAAGGGGGAGGTGGCGTGCGGGATGTTGGGCGAGGTTTGATACCAATGCAGCCGGGTGTCCTGCCAGACCATGCCTCGGCTCCAGCCCTGCATTTTGACCACATCCAGGCGCGGCACACGTGCCATCCAGCCATGCCCAGCAGCCATCATGGCAAGCTCCCCGGCGGTCATGCCATGCACGTAGGGCACCGGGATCTGGCCGACAAAGGACTTCCATTTGGACTCCAGCGGCGGTCCCTCCACACGCCAGCCGCCGATGGGATTCGGACGGTCGAGCACGACGAACTGCTTGCCGCACTCCGCAGCCGCCTCCATCGCCACGATCATGGTGCTAATGTAGGTGTAGCTGCGGCAGCCGATGTCCTGAAGGTCAAACACCAGCACGTCGATGGGTGCGAGCATGGCCGGAGTCGGCTTGCGCGTGGGGCCGTAAAGCGAATAAACGATGAGGCCGGTCACATGGTCCCGCCGCGTGCTCACATGCAGACCCGCGCCAATGGTGCCGTCAATGCCGTGCTCCGGTGCATACAAAGCGACGAGGTTTGCCCCAAGCGCACGCTGCATCGCGGTGCGCGTGCGCTCGCCACGCCCCGTCATGCTCGTCTGGTTGGTGATGAGGCCGACCCGCTTGCCGCGAAGCAGATCAAAACCGCGTGAGGCCAGCACATCAATCCCCAGCATGAACGGCCCCGCCTGAGCGGCCTGCGGCTGATACACCTGCTGCCGCGCAGGCAACTGGCACGAGACCAGAATGAGAGCGGAAAAAGCAGAGATGATCCGAAAAATAGTACGGGGAAAAACCATGTGCAGTCTTAACGGCGAATGCTGCATGCAGCAACGTCACGGATGCGCGAAATCAAAGCAGCAGATTACTCACTGGCATGGGCGGTGGAGACTTTGGGGAGGTCGAGTTGCAGCAGCCGCTTCGATTCCTCCAGCGCAAACTTGGCGTCCTTGAAGGGTTCCCAGCTGATGTCCTGCCAGCGCTGCTTGCCCTGAGTGTCGATGAGGATGGTGGCGTGCAGGTTTTCGTTTTCGAAGTCGTCGTGGGCGCGGACTTTTTTGAAGGCTTCGAGGCTGCTGTCGCACAGGATAGGGAAGGGGAGGGGCTGGTCGGGTTTGAGCTTGAGCTTGGCGCGGATACCTGCGGCGGTCTGGGGTGTTTCGAGGGTGATGGCGACGAGCTGGATGCCCGCCTTGTCGAAGTCGGTCACGGCTTTGACGAAGGCCTGCATCTGCTCGACGCAATGGCCGCAGTCATGGCCGAGGTAGAAGATGAAGAGGGTGGGTTTTTTCGCCGTGAAGTCGGTGCTTTTGACGGGTTGGTTGTCGAGCGTGCTGGCTTCAAAGATGGGGGCCATGGGGGCGCTCCAGTGGACGGGGCCGAGGGTGGTGATTTCAGGACGGACGCCGCTGTCGGTGCGCTTGGGGGTAGGAGCAGGCCAGTCGCCCTGAATGCCGAAGGTTTTGGCAAGTAGGTCGAGCCGTTTGGCGATGGGAAGATCACGATCCATGGCGAAGGCCAGTTTGCGGGTTTCTTCGAAGGCCTTTTTAGCCTCGTCAGTTTTTCCACAGGCCTGGAGGATTTCCGTCTTGGTTGCGAGGCCGATAAGCTCCTGCGTGAAGTTCTTGGTGAGTTCGGCGGCCTGAACTTTGTCGTCGAATTTTAACCAGTAACCCGCGAGTCGTTCTTTGGGGATCTCGAGTGCTTTAAGGTCTGACAGGAGCTTCTGAGTTTCAGTACGGCGGACTGATTTGGCCTTGGTGGCAAGGGCCACAAGCGCTTTGAGTTCGGCGATGGCGTTGGCCTTGTCCTTCACTTCGGTTCTTGGTTTTTTCTTCTCCTTGACGTCTGTGGCGGCTTGTTTGGAGTCCGATTTCTTCGGTTCGGTCTCCGGCTTGGGAGGAGGGATGGTGAGGGCTACGAGTTCCTTCAAAGCGGCGGCGAGAGCTTTGGATTCGCCGAGGTGGAAGCTGGCGATGCCCAGGGCATGGAGCCGTGCGATGTCATGGCTGACCTGACCTACTGGGCTCTGTGTGAATGCTTTGAGTTCATTCCATTGCTCCCACTTCATGAGGGTCTCGATCAAGCGGGTGCGGCCGTAGCTGGCGGAGGTGGACGGCTTGTCGAGAGTATTGTAGGTGGGATGACGTGGAATGGCGATGAGGCTGCGGGCTAGTGCGGCGGCGTCTTTGGCCCGGCCGAGGTCATTGTAGGTGCGGGTGAGCCACTCTTCGTTGTGCGCGTAATTGTGTATCTGATCCGGCAAAATGTAGCTGCGGATCATGTAGGCGTGATCGACACGGGTGCTGGCCTCCTGCTGCCACGCGGCATCGTTAAAGCGTTTCAATTTGGAAAACGTATGGCCGGGCATGTGCCACATGTGGGCGATGCCGGGGGCTGCCTGGCCGCACTGCGCGCCCGATTTGAGCGCGAGGATGGGCTTGCTCTGATCCCACAGGTGAATGCGGTAGTGGTGCGCGGGGTGATTGGGGACAGCGGCGAAGATTTGATCAAGCAAGGCATCGACCGCCTGGAGGCTGGAGATGGGAGCCTCCTCGCGCGAGAACCAGATGCGCCAGACCAGGAAGGCCTTGGCTTCGATGTCCTTCGGCTCGTCTTGGACCAGGGTCTCGAAGTCCTTGATGCAGTCGAGGCTCTTCTGCTTCTTGTCGCGCTTGTCATTGTCGCGGTAGAGGTTTTCGAGCGTGGCGATCCACTTCTTTTCGCGCGGGGTGGCCTTGGCTTTGAGCGGGATGGCTTTCTTGATGAAGGCTTTGGCGCGTTTCTCGTTGTTCACGTTGGCCATGCTCATGCCCCAGTAGGCCATGGCGCATTCGGGGTCGATGGCGGCCACCTGGCGGAAGGAGCGCTCGGCCTCATAATACCAAAAACCGTGAAGCTGGCCGATGCCCTGGGTGAAAAACTTTTGCGCATCGGGCTTCTTCGAACTGATGGTGAAGTTCACCGCATCCCCGCAGCCGGGAATGAACTCCGCCGCTTGGCGCGGGCCTTCATTGAAGGCTTCCCCATTGGCGGAATGGCCGGGGTCTCCATGAGCGTGAAGCGCGATGGCAAGAGCGAGGGCGGGGACGATGAAGTGGCGCATGTGGAGATGGCTAGAACGCTGTTCGCGATGAGAAACTGAGGGGCAGATCGCGAAAAAAGCAAAATGCCCGGCGGGGATACCACCGGGCATTCGCGAAGATGAGTGATGTCTTATTTGCCGTATCCTGTCTCTGCCTGGCCATTTTCGTTGATGTGGCCGGTGGTCCAGAGGATGCCGCGTGTCACGAGGTCGAGGTAGCGGGCGTCAGCGACTGTTTCGGTGTTGTGGCCGATGGTGGTGCTGAAGATTTTGGTTTTGTTTGGGCCGTATTCGTTGGTCCAGGCGACGACGCTGGTGACTTCGGTGGCTTTGGCGTCAGGTGGCAGGGTTTCGCCCTTTTTGGCTTTTGGCGGCACGATCTGCACGCCGGAAGCCAGCGGTTTGCCGGTGAGGATCTGGATGTTGTTGTAGAGTTCTTCGTTGATCGTGGTCCAGTCGGCGAGGCCCTGGGTGATCGGGTGGGTTTTGTCGGTGAAGCTGATGGCGATGGGCTCCTTCGGGCCGTGGGCGGTGGATTGCAGGCCGAGCATTTCATACCAGCCCGAGTTGTCGGAGCCGGGTTTCACGGCTTCGCGGAAGTTGCCCCAGCGGTAGCTGTGCATGGCGCAGTGGAGATTGACGGCAGGCTTGCCAGCCTTGTGTGCATCGAGAATGGCTCCCACGTAGGCGGGGTCGGTCACATCGGCGCTGCATTCGTCGTGGACGATGACGTCGAAGTCCTTGGCCCAGTCTTTGGCCTTGTAGATTTCAAAAGTGGCCTTGGTGGTCTTGTCGGGGTTGTAGGCGACATCGACAATGGCGTTCAGACGGGCTTCGATGCCTTCTTTGAGCACAAGGTGCTGTTTGTCATACTCATGGCAGCAGCCCCCGGCGATGATGAGGACGCGCAGCGGCTTGACGGTGGTCTCGGCTGCCTGGGCGAGAAAGAGGGCCGCAGTGACGGCGAGAGTGAGCAGTGGAAAGAGGAGGCGCATGGGTTGGAGGATGGGTTGGGAACGGAAGGCTGATTGCAGCGCGGATGAAACGGGATGTCGAGCGGGAAAATTGCGGGCAGCTTTGACAGCCCGTGGTTCTGCGGCATGTCTGGAGCGTGGGAGATTTTTTAACATTCGACGATTTGATGAACTGGGATGCCGTGGCCGGGCGCTTCACACCACCTGCGCGGCTGGCGGTGATCGGTGATCCCATCGGGCACTCGCGCAGTCCGCAGATGCACAATCCAGCGCTGCAGGCCTATGACATTGCGGCGCAGTACATCCGTGTCCAGGTGCCGGTGGGCCGCGTGGCGGAGGCATTCCGGCAGTTTGCCTCCTGTGGCTTTCTCGGCGTGAACATCACCATTCCGCACAAGTTTGAAGCCTTGGATGCGGTGGACGTGCTTGATCCCCTGGCTCGGCAGCTTGGCGCGGTGAACACGCTGGCCATTCGGCAGGGCAGACTCCACGGCTACAACAGCGATGGGCCGGGCTTTTTGCGCTCGGTCAAGGATGCCTTTGGTGCAGACATCAAAGACCTGCGCGTGCTCATCCTCGGTGCGGGTGGTGGCGCAGGGCGTGCTGTGGCGGTGCAGAGCGCGCTCAGCGGCTGCCAGAAGTTGCTGCTGGTGAATCGTTCGCAGGCCAAGGCCCAAGCCGTCGCCGCTGAGATTCACGCGCTGGACTCCAGATCGGCGGCCTCGGTGGTGCCCTGGGATGAGGGTGCTCTGCGAGAGGCGCTGGCAAACACCGACCTGATCGTGAACGCCACGTCTCTAGGCATGAAGTCTGCCGACGCTAAACTTCTGCCTGCTGATGTACTTTGCTCTCGTCATCTCGTCTTCGACATGGTCTATCGTGCTGGTGGCGAGACGCCGCTCCTGGCGGATGCCATAAAGGCAGGAGCTAGGACCGTGGACGGTCTTTCCCTGCTGCTGCACCAGGGGGCGATCTCCTTTGAGCACTGGTTTGACCGCCCTGCACCGCTAAATGTCATGCGGCAGGGCTTGCAGAATGCCGTGAAGGAGTGAATCAGTATAATATCGCGTCACATGACACCCTCGCGTCATTTTGCCTTGAGTTTCTTCGGTCCTGTCCTCGCGGGTGGCATCTTTTGCGGTCTCGTACTGCTCAGTTGGACCTGGCTGGAGGACCACCGCATCTCGCCGATGGTGGCGATGCTGGTGGGAACGCTTGTTTTCGGCATGGCCACACGCTGGTTTGTGCGAAATTGCGTTGCTGTGGCTTGCCCGTTCTGTGGTGGGAAAAGCTACGAACTGCCTGATCGGGGGAACCGTTTCATGTGCCGGGTCTGTGGCAAAGACCACTAAGAATGGTTGTGTGTCAATAAATCGGCTTGCTGAATCTCATGAAAGTCGTTACCTATATGCAGCGTTTGAGTCCATGGCTCCGCCAGCAACTTTCCACTGAGAGTGCTTTTCATCTGACTTTCTCCGCATGATTTTTTCTATTTCGCGCCCATACACCCCGCATGATCGGGAGACAGCAGGCGCGTGCATGTCGGAATTGAGTTCGTGCTGATATGATGTTTTCAGCGCGTCTTTCCCCAATAATTTTCCAGGTGTCTGCCACATGGCGGCCTGGAGTTTCGAACACACCCGGAGGTATCCTATAAGCAATCCATTCCAGCAGTTGAGCGGCGGCAATTTTGCGCCACGTCCCCAGCAAAACCAAGGCACAGGCGGCCCACCGAGGCCCGCAGGCCAGGCCGGCCCTCCTGGTTCAGCGCCAGCACCGCGTCCAGCGGGACCTCCCATGGGGGCTCCTAGACCTGCAGGACCGCCGCGTCCGGCAGGTGGCTATCAAGGATCGAGTGGTGCGTTTCGTCCCGGCGGCAATCGTCCCGGTGGCCGGGACCGCCCCAACGGTCGTTTTGTGGACCAAACACGCGTCAATGAGCGCATTCGTGCGCCAAAAGTGCGTGTGGTCGAGGAGGATGGACATCATCAGCTTGGCATTATTGCCACGTCACAGGCCATTCGGATCGCCAAAGAGCGTGGACTTGACCTAGTGGAGGTGGCACCGAACGCCGATCCGCCCGTGTGCAAGATCGTCAACTACGGCAAATACAAGTACATCCAGGAGAAGCACAAGAAGGAGGCTCACAAGCATCAGAAGGGCGGCAAGGTGAAGGAAATGAAATTCCGCATCGGCATCGACCCCCATGACTACCTGATCAAGATCACGCATGCCGAAGACTTCCTCGCGGAAGGCCACAAGGTGCGCATCCAGCTGCAGTTCCGTGGTCGCCAGATGGCGCATCAGGAACTGGGTCACCTGCTTGCCAAAAAGATCAAGGCCGACCTGCTCACCATGGGCCACGTCGATCAGGATCCGCGCATGGCTGGTCGTAACATCAACATGCAGCTCAGTCCGCTGCCGGAGCGCCAGCGCCAGCGCAAGTTCAAGACGCACCTCAAAGGCGTCACCGAGCATTCGGACATTCTTCACCACGAAGGGCATGATCCGCGCGAGGACAAGCATGATGAGCACGACGATCACCACGATGATCATCCCGACGCCGCCGACCAGACAGTGTCTGCGGCTGAGGCTCCGCCAGCAGAGGCTGAGTCACCGCCGCCTGCGGCTGAATAACTTCAACGCACCACGAAGGGCAGGATTCACTTCCTGCCCTTCTTCGTTTTAGGCCACAGAGGCTGCCAGATCGCGCATCGACTGGTTCATGTCCGGCGGGCCGAAAGACGAGGTGCCGCAGACAAAGAGGTTTGCCCCGTGCTGCTTGGCGATGGGGGCCGTATTCGTGTAAATGCCGCCATCCACTTCGAGGTGGAATTTCAAACCGTGCGCGTCACGGTAATCACGCGCTGCAGCCAGTTTTGGCATCGTCTCCTTTTCCATGAACGGCTGCCCGCCGAATCCTGGCACCACCGTCATCACCAGCAGCAGGTCAATGTCCCGCACATAGGGCAGCGCAGCCTCAAACGGCGTGCTGGGGTGCAGTGCGAGGCCGCAGTGCAGCCCAGCCGCACGGATGCGTTTCAGGGTCTCGGCCACGCCTGTGTCGTAGTTTGCCTCGACGTGAATCGTGATGTTTTGGGCTCCGGCTTTGATGAAACGCTCCAGGTAGTGGTCCGGGCGGTGAATCATCAGATGCACGTCCAGATACATGGCGGTACACTTGCGCACGACCTGCACCATCTGCGGGCCGAAGGAAATGTTGTCCACGAAGTTTCCGTCCATCACATCCAGGTGCAGCCATTGCGCTCCAGCGTTGGCGGCGCGTTTCACCTGTGCGTCGATGTTCGACCAGTCAGAGGCCAGCAGGGAAGGGAGGATGAGGTTCGTCGTGTGTTCCATATCCTGAGATAAGGTTCAGGGTTTAAAGTTCAAGGTTTGAGTTGCTGCGGACTGCGTTTATACAACGCCGTGGCGGACTCCCTGATCATCAATCCCTTCGACGACGAATACTACATGCGCGAGGCGCTGCGCCAGGCGCGCAAGGCTGCAAAGCAGGACGAAGTGCCCATCGGGGCCATCATTGTGCATCAGGGCAGCATCATTGGCCGCGCGTGGAATCAGGTGGAGACGCTCAAGGACGCCACCGCCCATGCGGAAATGCTGGCCCTTACCCAAGCCGAGAGCGCCTTGGGCGACTGGCGGCTCACTGACTGCGATCTCTACGTCACCAAAGAGCCCTGTCCCATGTGCGCCGGGGCCATCATGCACTGCCGCGTGCGCCGTGTCATCTTCGGCTGCCCCGATGTCAAAGGCGGTGCCGCAGGCGGCTTCTGGAATCTCCTGCAAGCTCCGAACCTCAATCACCGGGCCGAGATCACCCCAGGCGTCCTCAACGACGACTGCGTCCGCATCCTCAAGGAATTCTTTGCCGAAGCACGCCGCCGCCGCGCCGAAGGGCTGGAGCACCAGAAGGGCGCGGCCAAAGAGGCGGCTGGAGATGGGGTGGTGTTTGACGGGCCGTGAAGCTGTCACCGTGCTTTGGACGCGGGCTCGTCGAGTACTTGGCTGCATAGCTCCCCGCGCAGATAGTCGAACATTTAGCGTAGTACTTGCTTCTGCTTTTTGAAACTACGGCTCCTCACCCACGAACGTGGCGATCACCCGTGGTTCAGCGCCGGTTTTGATCGAGAAGATTTCGCAGCTCGCAGCGAAGGGGTCGGTGGTGTAGCGCTCGGCGAGGTCGGCGGCAAAGTCTTGGAGCAGTTCGGCCTTGGCTGGGAAGATATAGAGAGAGTGGCGGTCAGGGGCGACCACCCAGATTTCCGGGCCAAACAGCTCCGCAAATATCTTGGGCAGGGAAGGGGCCACGAGCAGCGTCGCGTAGAGCGGGGAATCGCCGCGATAGACCGCGTAGGCGATCCTGCCATCGTCGCCTTTGATGAGTTCGGGCCTGAGCTGTAGCAGGCGTTTGTCGGCG
>NCCR01000172.1 GCA_002279765.1 Verrucomicrobia bacterium 12-59-8
GCAGATGGAGGATCGTTTTCCCATCATCGACATTCTCGAACAAACGCCCGCCATTCCCGCGAATTCGCAGTGGGCCATGTTTCTGCGCAATCACGATGAGCTGACGCTGGAAATGGTCACGGATGAAGAGCGTGACTACATGTATCGTGTCTATGCGGCGGACCAGCGTGCGCGCATCAATCTGGGCATCCGCCGCCGCCTGGCGCCGCTGCTGCGCAACAGCCGACGCAAGATCGAACTGCTCAATGTGCTGCTGCTGTCGCTGACGGGAACGCCGATCATCTATTACGGCGACGAGATCGGCATGGGGGACAACATTTATCTGGGTGACCGCAACGGCGTGCGTACGCCGATGCAGTGGAGCATGGACCGCAACGCGGGCTTTTCGCGGGCGCACGCGCAGCAGCTGTATTTTCCAGTCATCATCGACTCGGAATATCACTATGAAGCAGTCAACGTGGAGACGCAGGAGTGCAATCCGTCATCCCTGCTGTGGTGGACACGTCGCATCGTGGCCATGCGCCAGCGCTTTAAAGCCTTTGGACGCGGCAGCATGGTGTTTCTGCCTTCGGACAATCCGCGCGTGATCGCGTTTGTGAAGGAGTTCGAGGACGAGAAAATTCTGGTCGTGGCGAATTTGTCGCGCTTTGCGCAGGCGGTGGAGCTGGACCTTGCGCAATGGCAGGGTCTGCGGCCGATGGAGGTGTTCAGTCACAACCGTTTTCCGGTGATTGCCGCCACGCCCTACCTCCTCACGATGGGGCCGCACGATTATCTCTGGCTGACGCTGGAGCTTAACGCTGAACCCCTGCGCATTGGTCAGGCATTCACGCCGCCGCTGGTGGGGCAGCCGCCGACATGGAGCAGCGCGCTGGCGGCGCTGCACAGCCATGCCTTTACCGAGCATACACTGCCTGAGTGTCTGCACCACTGCCGCTGGTTTGGCGGCAAGGCGCATGCTCTGCGCAGTGTACAGGTGGTGGAGATGGTGTCTCTCGGGCAGGCCAAGACGGGTGGCGATGCCGGACGCCTGGCCTTTCTTCAGGTCAATTACTTCGAAGTCCCGCCGGAAATGTATCTTCTTCCACTGCAACTGGCGACTGTCGGCCATGCCTTCGAATCTGTCGTGGCGCGCTTTGCCTCACCGGAAGGCGAGGGTGTGCTTTTTGATGCTCTGGACGAGGAGAATTTCCGTTCAGCGCTGCTGGAGATCATCCTTGGTGAGAAGCGCCTACGCGGCGGTGCCGGCGAACTGGTGGGCGTCTGCGGCGCGGCTTTCAAGGCGCAGGCAGCGGAGTTTACGCTGCCGCTGCCGTCACGCGCACTGCGGGCTGAGCAGAGCAATTCTGCGGTCATTTATGATGGCCGCTATTTTCTGAAGCTCTATCGCAAGCCTGACCCCGGTCAAAATCCGGATGCCGAACTGCTGCGATTCCTCAGCGAACGGCAAAACTTCGCGAACGTACCCGGCTACTGCGGGGAGATCGAGTACCGCGTGCAGGGTGAAGAATCGCGGGTTCTGGCGCTGCTTGTGGCGAACGTGCCGAACGAAGGGAACGCATGGGACTACACTCTGGGGGCGCTGGGCCGCTATTATGAACGCGTGCTGACACATGAGCGCGTCCTGGCGCAGCCGCCGGGAAGCTGTGAGGTGGTGCTGCCAGAGCTCATCGACGAGATCGTCGGTGGGGTGTATCCTGAGCGCGTCCGTCAGCTGGGCGAGCGCACGGCCCAGATGCACCTCGCACTGGCGGCGGATGGTGAAGATCCGAACTTTGCCCCTGAGGAATTCACCGGTCTTTATCAGCGCTCGCTCTATCAATCCATGCGCTCCAGCACGCGGCGCATGAGTCATTTATTGCACCACGAACTCGCGGCGCTTCCCGGCCCCTACCGCGAAGAGGCTGAGGCGCTGCTGCGGCGCGAAGATGAAATCCTCAGCCGTCAGGCGCGCATTCTGGAGCACAAGATCAGTGCCACGCGCATACGCCACCATGGCGACTACCATCTTGGACAGGTGCTGAACACCGGACGCGATTTTAGCATCATCGATTTTGAAGGCGAACCCGCGCGTCCGCTCAGCGAACGCCGTATCAAGCGCTCGCCTCTACGTGATGTGGCTGGCATGCTGCGCTCGTTTGACTATGCGGCGTACACCGCGCTGGCGCAGCAGCATGGACTGAAGGCTGGAGAAACCGAGAACCTGGAAAAGTGGGCGGAGATCTGGGTGAAGCGCATTCGTACAAACTTTCTCGAAGCCTATCTCAGCGCCGCGAAGGGGGCATCCTTTCTGCCGGAGTCTGAGAGGACACTGAAGATGCTGCTCGACGCGTATCTGCTGGAGAAGGCGGTGTACGAAGTCTGCTACGAACTCAACAACCGGCCTGAATGGCTATACATTCCAGTCCGTGGCATAACGCGCATCCTCGATGGAGGACCACTCTCATGAGCGACGGTGGGCGCAAAATGCGTCCGCAGGGCGCTGACATCATTACGGGTGGAGTACGCTACCGCATCTGGGCACCGGAGCGGCGGCAGGTGGAGGTGCGGATCCAACCCTCTGCCAGCGGTGCAGCACGGACCCTGATGTTAGTGATGGATGCCGACGGCTATCATGCTGGAGTGGAAACGCTGGGCGTGGCGGGAGACCGCTATCAATATGTGGTCGATGGGAACGGACCGTTCCCCGATCCAGCCTCGCGCTACCAGCCAGAAGGCGTGCATGGAGTGTCCGCAGTGGTCGATCCGCATGCATACGTATGGCAGGATTCGGGATGGAAGTGTCCGCCGTTGCGTGACCTCGTTCTTTATGAGATTCACGTTGGCACCTTCACGCCTGAGGGAACTTTTTCTGCCGCCATCGGGAAGCTTCCTTATCTGCGTGGATTGGGCATCAATGCGCTGCAGATCATGCCGGTGGCTGATTTTCCTGGTATCAGAAACTGGGGTTACGATGGTGTGAGCTTGTTCGCCCCGGCGCGGTGTTATGGCACGCCGGACGACCTGCGGGCACTGGTGGATGCGGCGCACGGCCTAGGCATCGCAGTCGTTCAGGATGTAGTGTACAATCATCTGGGGGCCGATGGCAATTACCTCGGTGTTTACAGCCGCTTTTATTTCAATGATGAAGTTCACACTCCTTGGGGAGCGGCGCTCAATTACGACGGCCAGCAGCATATGGCAGTGCGCGAGTATTTCCTCTCCAACGTGGCCTACTGGCTCGATGAGTTTCATTTCGACGGCCTGCGGCTGGATGCCACGCATGCGATTCTGGATGCCTCAGCCAGCCATCTGCTCGCAGAGATCGCAGATGCCGCGCATCAACGCGGTGCCTTTGTCATTGCCGAGGACGAGCGCAATCTGGCGGCGGTGATCGCACCCGATGGGCATGGCGTGGATGCGGTGTACGCCGATGATTTTTGCCATTCCATCCAGGTGGCTCTGGGTGACAACTCTTACCATGAAGACTTCAGCGGCAGTGCAGCGGAGCTGGCTGATGAACTGCGTCATGGCTGGTACTATCGCGGTCAGTTGAGCAAGCATCTGGGCGCGCTGCGTGGCAGCGCGGGTGACCATCTGCCGCCGGAAAAATTTGCCTTCTGCATCAGCAATCACGATCAAGTGGGCAATCGCGCCTTTGGCGAGCGTTTGCATCAGCTCACCACGCCGGCGGCTTATCGCGCAGCCAGTGCCCTGCTGCTGCTGGCTCCGGCCACGCCGATGCTTTTCATGGGCCAGGAATGGGGGGCGGAGACTCCGTTTCAGTACTTCACCAACCACAATGATGAACTCGGCCGCCTCGTCACTGAGGGCAGGCTCAAGGAGTTTGCACGATTTCCCGAGTTTCGGGATCCTGAAATTGCCCGCACGATTCCCGATCCGCAATGCAACGAAACCTTTCTGCGTTCCAAGCTGGACTGGTCTGAACTGGAGCGGTCGCCTCATGTGGAGCTGCTGGACCTGCATCGCGAGTGTTTGCGATTGCGTGCTGGGGAGTCCGCGCTGCGGCCGGTCTCTCGCTCAGGGTGGGAGGTGCTGGATCTCGGCGTTGTTGCACTTAGATATTTCGGCCAGAACTGTGAATGGCTCGTCCTGGCGCATTTCGCGCCCACAGCTCTAACCGTCACGCTGCCAGAGGCACGCTGGCAGTGCATCCTTTCAACCAACGATACACGTTTTGGCGGCAGTGGAGGTGCAGGGTTTGACCCTGCGACAGGCGGGGTGGTATTCTCCCAGCCTGAGCTGCTCGTCATGCAAACGACATCATGACCGACACTCGTTCACATATCCCCTCCTCGACTTATCGCCTGCAGTTCAACAAGCATTTCACGTTCCGGCAGGCGCGTGAACTTGTGCCGTATCTGCGTGATCTCGGCGTCAGCCATGTATACGCCTCGCCGTTCTTTCGTGCGGGGCCTGGCAGCCTGCATGGCTATGACATTGGGGATCACAATGAGCTGAATCCCGAGATCGGCACAAGGGCGGACTACGATGAGTTTGTCGCCGCCTTGCGTGCACATGGGATGGGGCAGATTGTTGATTTTGTGCCGAATCACATGGGGATCGGATCGCCAGTGAACACCTGGTGGACTGACGTGCTCGAAAACGGCCCCAGTTCTGAATTTGCACCGCATTTCGATATCGACTGGCGACCGCTTAAGAGTGATCTCAACAACTGCGTGCTGCTGCCTATTCTGGGAGATCAGTATGGACGTGTGCTGGAGCGTGGCGAGTTCAAGCTCGAGTTTGAGTCAGGGGCGTTCTTCCTGCGCTACTTCGATGCGCGGCTGCCCATCGCTCCGCGTACCTACACGCTGATCCTCCTGCCGGCGCTGATCAAACTGGCCGCCATGGGCGTGGGAGATGACTTTCTGGCGGAGTTTCAAAGCGTCATCACTGCACTGGAGCATCTACCCCCGCGCACTGAGACGGATCCGGAAAAAATTGCCGAGCGGTTGCGTGAAAAGGAAATCATCAAGCGTCGTCTGCTGCGGCGCTGTGACGAATGTCCCGAGCTGATCGATGCCATCAACGCGACCCTGCGCGAGATCGAGGGCTGCCCAGGTGATGCGCGCAGCTTTGATGCGTTTGATGAGCTTATCTCTGCGCAGGCCTACCGCCTGAGCTTCTGGCGTGTCGCGGCGGAGGAGATCAACTACCGGCGTTTTTTCGACATCAACGAACTCGCCGCCATCCGCGTTGAATTGCCTGAGGTTTTCGAGGCGACACACCGTCTGCTTCTTGAACTGATCGCCAGCGGTTCGCTTGATGGTGTGCGCATTGATCATGTGGACGGACTTTGGAATCCTGCCGAATATCTCTCGCTGCTACAGTCCCGTGCCGGGCAGTTTTCACCGGGCAAGGGGGACGTGCTGCCACTCTACCTCGTGGTGGAAAAGATCCTGCTGGGTGACGAACGTCTGCGCCCTGACTGGCCCGTGCATGGCACCACCGGCTATGAGTTTGCCAATCAGGCGATCCGGCTGCTGATCGATCCCGCCGCTGAGAAATCGGTGACGGAGACCTATTCGAAATTCATTGCTAGCTCGACGAGCTTCAATGAGATCGCCTACCATCGGAAACAGCTGGTCATGCGCCTCGCGCTCGCCAGCGAGATCAATGTGCTGGCATTCATGCTGGACCGGTTGTCGGAGCGCAACCGCTGGTATCGAGACTTCACACTGAATGCGCTGACCACTGCTGTGCGCGAAGTCATCGCCTGTTTTCCGGTGTACCGCACCTACCTCACGCCCGATCAGGACCCAAGCGCGGAGGACATTCATGCGGTGCGTCGTGCTGTGCGACTGGCGGAACGCCGCAATCCGGGCATCGAGCGCTCCATGTTTGATTTCCTTGGCGAAATCCTGCTCAAGAAATTTCCAGAGAACATTGATGAGCAGACACGCGCCGATCACATGCACTTCGTGATGAAGTTTCAGCAGTGCACCGGGCCGATCATGGCGAAGGGCGTGGAAGACACCAGCTTCTACATTTACAATCGCCTGCTGGCGCTCAACGAAGTCGGAGGGGAGCCGCACCACTTCGCGATCTCCCCGGAAAAATTCTTCAGCGAATGCGTTTCACGGTTGCGTGATCATCCGCACTGCATGCTGGCCACCTCCACGCACGACACCAAGCGCAGCGAGGACGTGAGGGCGCGCATCGCAGGGTTGTCGGAGCTAGCGTCCGAGTGGCGCAAGGCGCTGCGCCGCTGGCAGACGATCAACCGCCGGCACAAGCGCGAGATCGAAAGCGAACTCGCACCGGATGCGAACGAGGAATACCTCATCTACCAGACCCTGCTTGGCACCTGGCCGCTAGCGTCCATGGACAAGGCTGAACGTGCCAGCTACCTCGACCGCATACTAGAATACCTCATCAAGGCCATCAAGGAAGCCAAGGTGAACAGCAGCTGGGTGCAGCCGAATGAAGAGTGGGAGAAAGCGGTGCGCGAGTTTGTAGCGAAGCTGCTTCGTGCAGGGGCCAACCGCTTTCTCGACAACTTCAAACTCCTGGCGGAGCGGGTGGCGCAGCTCGGCATGGTCAACTCTCTCGCACAGACCGTGCTCAAGGCGACTGTGCCAGGCATGCCTGATTTTTACCAAGGTACAGAACTTTGGGACTTCAGCCTGGTGGATCCTGACAACCGCCGGTTGGTCGATTATGAAACGCGGGGTCTGGCGCTCTCCACGCTATCAGGCACAGACCCCTCGGTGCTGCTGCACCAGTGGCGTGATGGCCGCATCAAGCTGCACGTCACGCACCAGCTTTTAAATTTTCGCCGCAGTCATTCTGCACTGTTCATGCAGGGCAGTTTCAGCCCCGTGCATGCCACCGGAGCATACAGCGATTCCTGTGTGGCGTTTTTGCGTCGCTTTGAAGGCAGTGCGTTGCTGGTGATCGTGCCGCGCCTGACCGCACGCATAGGCTTCCCGCCGGTGGGCGATGTCTGGCGTGACACGGTTCTTGAATGGCCGGTGGAATTCATCGGCAGGGAAGTTTGCGAATTGTTCACCGGGTTGAAATTCACTGTCAGCGAGACCTCCTGCGTGATCGCCGAAGCCTTGCGTGTGCTACCGGTGGCGGCCTATGCCTTGGTTTGAGAATTACTTCTTCTCCTCTTCCTTCTCCGGCTTGGTCAGCTCGCGCATTGGATTTACGGGCTTGTCGTCCTTGTAGAGCTGAAATTTACTTTTCACGGGACGGCGCGGCCAGTAGTTGTTTTCGACATCGGTGTCCACGAGTTCCTGGCGGGGGTCAAAGGCGACGGATTTCAGCTCCTTTTTCGTGAAGAGCAGTTTGGCGGCTTTCTCGGTGTTGAAGCGCCAGATTTCAGCGGGGAGTTTGAGCTCCTCGGTGCTGCCATCGGTGTATTCGACTTTCAAAATCACCGGCGTGATGAGGCCGCCGACGTTGCTGAATTCAATGAGGTAGAAGTTGTGCTTCGTTTGCAGCAGCGCGGGGTCGATCTTCTCTTCCTTGAGATCCTTGATGAGCGATTCGAACTTCTTTTTTTCGCTCGGGAGCACGGTGGCCTTGTCATAGCTGTCGTAGAAGTCTTTCAATTCGGGGTAGCGGTCGATGCGTTTTGAAAGCGAGTAGTTGCGTTCACGGGTGAGGGTTTTCGGCAGTTCATCCTCCTCCTTTTCCTTTTTGGGTTTTTCGATGGCGGGATCGCGGGAATCGAGTTGCAGCCACTTCACTTCATCAATGGAGACATCGACATGATCGGTGCTGTAAAACCAGCCGCGCCAGAACCAGTCGAGATCGACACCGCTCGCTTCCTCGATGGTACGGAAGAAATCAGCGGGCGTGGGGCGTTTGAACATCCAGCGCTTTGCATACGTCTTGAATGCGTGATCGAAGGCCTCGCGGCCGAGGATGTGCTCGCGCAGGATGTTCAGCGCCACCGTGGGCTGGCCGTAAGCGTTTGGACCGAGATCGGCGATGGATTCCGAGTTGGTCATCACCGGCACGCGGTCTTTCAGGCGCATGTAATCCACCATGCCGCGCTCGTTGCGGCGGTGCTTCCAGTCGTTCTCCCATTCTTCTTCCGTGAGGTATTCGACAAAGGAGTTCAGCCCCTCGTCCATCCACGTCCACTGCCGTTCGTCGCTGTTCACGATCATGGGAAAGTAATTGTGACCGACCTCATGAATCACGACGCCGATAAGGGCATACTTGGTCTTCTCGGGATAGGTGCCGTCTTTTTCGGGACGCGGACCGTTGAAGCAGATCATCGGGTATTCCATGCCGCCGATGGGGCCATTGACCGACCACGCGACCGGATACGGGTACTCGAAGGTGTAGCGTGAATAGACCTGAATCGTGTGCGCGATGGCGTGCGTCGAATACTTGTCCCATAGCGGCATGCCTTCCTTGGGATAGAGCGACATGGCCATGACTGGCTTGCCGTTCACGTTGGCACCTTCGACAGCCATCGCGTCCCAGATAAACTTGCGCGACGAAGCGAAGGCGAAATCGCGGACGTTGTCGGCCTGGAAGATCCAGGTCTTCTTGCCTTTGGGTTTGCTCTTTTCGGCGGCTTTTGCTTCGTCTGGCGTGACGATGAACATGGGTTTCTTCTTTGCGCTTTCAGCCTGCTTCAGGCGGTCGCGCTGAGTCTTGGTCAAGACGACCTCGTCATTTTGCAATGTGCCTGTGGCTGCCACGATGTGATCGTCTGGCACGGTGAGGCGGACGGTGTAGTTGCCGAATTCGAGCGTGAACTCACCGGTGCCGAGAAACTGTTTGTTGATCCAACCGGCGTAGTCCGTGTAGGCCGCCATGCGTGGGAACCACTGCGCGATGGTGTAGATGGTGTTGCCGTCCTC
>NCCR01000022.1:0-87443 GCA_002279765.1 Verrucomicrobia bacterium 12-59-8
GTCCTGGCGACGACCGTGCTGGGCGCTGTGGCGGGCGCGCGGGTTTTACGCTGGTGATCAGCTGATCTGATTGTCGGCGTCGTCGATCAGGATGCGCGCGGCGTCTCCGGCCGGGTCGTCATACTGCCCGCTCCGCAGGGTCCACCAGAAGGCCCCGAGGCCCGCCAGACCCAGGGCCATCGAGATCGGCGCGAGGATAAGAATAATACCCATCAGGCTTTTCCAGCTCCATGCATGCGCAGGGCGTTGAGGGTGACCACCAGGGAGGAGCCTGACATGGCCAAGGCTGCGATCAGCGGATTGACGAATCCCAGCATGGCGAGCGGGATGGCGCCCAGGTTGTAGAGGGCCGAGAAGCCGAAATTCTCCAGGGCTCGGCTGCGGGCGGCGCGGGCCACGCGTATGGAGTCGTCTATCGCCCCCAGCGCCTCGCGCACTGCCTGTGCGATCTGGTGTTCGCTTACCACCTTCGGGTCAAAGACAACGTTAGCGTAATTGTCAATCACCTGCACGACCGTCGCATCTGAAACCCCCTTCGTTTCACTGATCGACTGCTGGACCACATACACGCAGCTCCCGCACTCCACGCCTGAGATATAAAAGGTCACGGTCGGCTGCTGTTCGGCGGCGAGGAGACTGGTCGTAATGAAACCAAGGATGACAAGAAGGCGAAGCGTGTGTTTCATAAAGGCAAAATTAAACCAGCCCCCGGATCGGCTCTCCACGGGTCAGCACGTTGAGCAGGCTCGGCGGCAGGCCGTCGGTGACACGCGCCTCTCCCACATCCACCAGCGTATGCATGATGGTGGCGATCAGATCGGGAATCGTGACCGGCTCGGACGCGGGTTCACCGCCATTGCGTGCCGACTTGCCGATGACCTGTCCCATTTTTAAGCCGCCGCCATAGATCATGAGCGGTGCCAGACCACCCCAGTGATCGCGTCCGCCTTTGACATTGATCTTCGGCGAGCGGCCCATCTCACCACAGCAGACGAGCAGGATTTTTTCACTGAGACCGCGTGACTCGATGTCTTCGATTAAGGCGGATACCGCGTGATCGAATGGACGCCCGACATAGTCCATTCCCGTGCGGCACGGGGCGTTGTTGCTGTCGGCATGCATGTCCCACACAAAGCTCGTCGTGACGGTGACGAAACCACAGCCGCGCTCGCACAACCGCCGCGCCATGAGTAGCAGCTTGCCCAGCGTGGCGGCGTTGTCGGCGTAATGCTCGCGGTTGTTCCACTGCGTGCTGATGCGGTCTTTGGGCAGCAAAGGAGCGGTGTCGTACCGGGCGATGAGACGCGGGTCTTCTTTGGAAAGGTCAAACGCATCCGACACTCCGCGCCGCAGCACATCGAAGGCGAGCGTTTGGAATTCCGACATGCCGCCGAGGGCCTGGCTGCCATCCATGGTTCGCTGCCATTGATCCAGTGAAGTGAGCAGAGCACGGCGATCATCCAGCCTGGACTGCGCCATACTCAAGGTCATGTCCGCCTGCGCACCACTGCCTGCACCGGGAACGAAAGGCTGATAAGTTGAGCCAAATTCGCCGTTGGAAGTGAAGTCGCCGAATTGCTTGATCACAGGTCCTGCGGTGGATGAAACCGCCTGCGGAAAAAGCGCCACGTTCGTCGGCATCGCGCTGCTTTTGCGCAGCGGTCCGGCCATGCGTGAGTACAGCGAACCAAGATTCGCCTTCATCGTATCCTTGCCGACGATGGTATTGAGATCGTGCACAGCATCGCCCGTGACGAAGGAGCGCACGATGCTGAACTTGTCCGCCAGCTTAGCCAGCCGCTCAAACGTACCGCCAAAGGTCACGCCGGGCAGTTTGGTTTTGATTTCGCCCGTGACGCTGCGAATCTCCGACGGTGCATTCATCTTCGGGTCAAAGGTTTCAAACTGCGACGGCCCGCCGTGCATGAAGAGGAAGATGACCGACTTATCCTTGAGAAGCGACTTTTTGGAAGCTGCCAGCGACTTGAGCGCCATCAGATCACTCAATCCCAGCCCGCCCAGCCCAAGCCCGCCAATGCGCAGAAAATCACGCCGCTGCAGGCGTGAAGATCCAAGGCTGTGGTCGGAGAAGGTGAGCATGTCCTTGCCAAATACGCCAACCGGGAGTCACTCCTTCCTGATTGTGCTTGCCACCCGACATCGGGTTTGGGATGGTCGCGCTATCATGCGCATCCACCATTTCATTCTTGCCGTCGCATTGCTGCCCCTGGAGGCCGCAGCCGATTCCTCCGACTGCCGGATTTGTGACAAGCATCTGCTGCCGCAGCCGTTGCAGCTCATCCCGGGCCGGAAATATGCGAGGGACCGGCGGGCTGACATTCTGCATGTGAAGCTCGATGTGACACCGGATTTTGCCAAACGCACGGTCTCAGGCACGGCGACACTGCGCTTCAAACCAATCGCCCTGCCTCTGGAAAAACTGGAACTGGATGCGGTGGACTTGCAGATCACCTCCATCACGGCTTCCGGCACCCACGTGGCGGAGCATCAGATCACGGAAGATAAACTCATCATCACCTTCGCCAAAGCGATCGCACCGGACGCGGAGGCGACGGTCACAGTCACGTATTCCGCGCAGCCCGAGCACGGCCTCTATTTCCGCACCCCAGAGATGGGTTACAAAGCAGAAGACACGCAGGTCTGGAGCCAGGGGGAGGCGGAGGAGCATCGCTTTTGGTTCCCCAGCTACGATTACCCCAATGAGCGCTTCACCAGCGAAGTCATCTGCCATGTACCCAAGGGCATGCAGGTCGTCTCCAACGGAACTCTGCAAAGCGAACAGCCCGGCAGCGATGATCTTGTGGCGTTTCACTGGCTGCAGGACAAGCCGCATGTGAACTATCTCATCGCGATGGTGGCGGGACACTTCCATAAGCTTGAAGACAAGGCGGGCGCTCTACCCCTCGCGCTGCTGGTCCCTCCTTCACACACGGCACAGGCGGCGAATGCTTTTACCGATACCCGTAAGATCATCGAGTTCTACCAGAAGGAAATCGGCGTGCCTTTTGCCTGGGACAAATACTATCAGATCTACTGTCTCGATTTCATCGCCGGTGGTATGGAAAACACGAGCTGCACCTTTGAAGCCGCCGACATGCTGTTCAACTCCGACACCGAGCAACTGCACTCCGTCTATGAGCTTGATGCGCATGAAACAGCCCACCAGTGGTTTGGGGACCTCGTCACCTGCCGTGACTGGTCGCACCTCTGGCTGAACGAAGGTTTCGCTACCTACTACACGGTGCTCTATGAAGAGCGGAAACTCGGTGCTGATGCGATGAAGTACGCGCTCTGGCAGGAAGCCCAGCAGGTGTTTCAGGCAAACGACACCCGCCCCATCGTCTGGCGTGACTATGGCGATCCGATGCAGCAGTTCGACTCACGCGCTTACCCCAAGGGTGCCTGGGTGCTGCACATGCTGCGCAGCCAGCTCGGCGCGGATTTGTACCGCAAATGCATCAAGACGTATCTTGAGCGGAATCGCAACGGCATCGTCCGCACAGAAGATCTACAGGACGTTATCGAGGAAATCAGCGGGCTTTCGTTTGACCAGTTTTTTGATCAATGGCTCTTCCATGGCGGCGTGCCAGAATTGAAAATCGACTACGCTTGGGACGCCGGATCGAAGCTGGCCAAAATCACGGTGAAGCAGACACAGAAGCTCAGCGAACAGGTGCGCCTCTTCCGACTGCCACTGCCAGTCGGCTTTGCCATCGCCGGACAAAAAGAGCTGCTTCGCTTCAAGGCGGACGTCAGCAAGGAGGTCGAAGAATTTTACTTCCCACTGCCTGCCCAGCCAGAACTGGTACGCATTGATCCCGATTACACCGTGCTGGCCAAGGTCGCCTTCACACCACCGGGACCAATGCTCGACAAGCAGTTGCAATCCGACATCATTGGCCGCCTGCTCGCCATCAGCGCGCTCGACGACAAACACATCGATAAACTCGGCAAAGCCCTGCGTGAAGACACCTTCTACGCCGCCCGCTCCGAGGCGGCGAAAGCGCTCGCAAAAATCGCCGATCCCGCAGCGCGTGCGGCGCTGATCACAGGCAGCAGTAACCAGCCCGATGCACGTGTTCGCCGGGCCGTCGTGCAGGCTCTTGCCGCGCTGAATACGACTGAATCGCAGGAAACCCTGTGGAAAATGGCGCAGAGCGAGAGGAACCCCGCCATTCTCGCCAGCATCATCGAATCCTGGGGCGCACGCCCCGGCGATGCCTCAGTCGCAACAGCACTCCGCACACAACTAAGAGGCACCAGTTTCAACAACTCACTCCAACTCGCCGCCATCAAAGCGCTACGTGCTCAGGACGACGAATCTGCCGTTCCTGACGTGCTAGCCCGGCTGCAGTCTCTCAACCATCTTCGCGGTCGGGATGCAGGAATCGCATTCGATGCAGTCGCCTTTCTCGCTCGCCGACCCACGAATGCGCAACGCGATGCTGTGCGTGAATTTCTCACCACCAATCTCACCAACCCGCGCAGTTCCTGGCGTCTCGCCAGCGCCAAGGCCCTCGGCACGCTGCGCGATCCCAAGGCGCTCGCCGTGCTGGAACCTCTGCTCGCCGTCGGCAATGCTCGCATCGACCCCGTCCGCGAGGCGGCAGCCAAATCTGTGCAGGACATCCGTGCGGGCCTGGAAAGTCCCGCCGATTTGAAAAAGCTTTGGGACCGCGTGCAGCAGTTGCAAAAGCAGGCCGAAGAACAGCAGAAAGAACTCGAAACCCTGAAGAAAAAATCCCAGCCAGCCGCCGCCGAAAAGAAGGTGGGCAAGTAACCAACCATGCGATTCCCACGCCTACTAACCATCGCCACCAGCGTCGTCAAAGACACGCTGATCTCACTGCCGACAGAGATACGAAATGAGGCAGGAGACTGCCGCATCGAGTTAACCGAGATGGATGCCTTGGTCGATATTGATGAGGATCTTGATCCCGATCTGCTCGGCCTGTTTGAAGGCAACGCCCGCTGTGATCCCCTCCCAGAATCCCCCGACGAAATGCCGCGCATCCGCCTTTTCCTGGACAACCTCTGGGACGAATGTACCGGTGATCTCGCCACCTATCGCCACGAAGTCCGCATCACCTTCCTCCATGAACTAGGCCACTATCTCGGACTGGATGAAGACGAAGTGGCGGCGCTGGGGCTGGAGTAATCCGGGGACACGCGGAATGACGCCTAGCATTTGACGACCTGGGTGCCGCCAATCAAGTCATGGATGCAGCGGCGATCCTCGCGAAAGATGCAGCATATATCAATGAGGGAGTAAAGCGCCCCGAGCAGCGGAATCGCTCCGATGATGCCATTCACAAAACCACGCAGCAGGACAGCTTTGACAAAACCTGCCCTCTGGCCGTCTGGGTGAGATACAATGCGAATGCCCAGCATTTTTTTGCCGATGGTCTGGCCCTGTTTGGTCAACAGCACCAGATTGTAGATCATGAGTCCTAAAATGGCGATACCTGCAACGGCAAAACCGCCAACCTCAGCAGGGGGCATTCCACTCACATGATTTTTTTCAGCCGCAGCCATGCTGACCAAAGCGACAGTATAGGGAATGCCCACCAAGACCACAATCACCAGACCATCCAGCAAAGCGGCCCCCAGACGCTGCCCCAAAGAAGCCAGCTGCATGTTTGGTGCCATGGACGCAGAGATCACATTGGCCTGCGGAGCTGCATAAGGATTAAATGCCGCAGGTTGCGTCGCAGGTGCCTGCCAAGCCGCAGCAAATTGACTGCTCACCGGCTGCCAGTCCGCTTGTCCTTCAGTCCACAGCAGATCGGTTGGCATGATGCTTCCTGCAGCAAGACCTGATTGAATGTCCTGATCAGAATAAACTCCAAGCTGCTGACCATCGCGGGCAATGTGATATTGGCTCATGATGTGCAATTGTTAAAAACAATTCTCCAAAGTCGAGCAAAGAATCCGGCACGATGATCATTTTTTCGCTAGCTCATCTTCCGCCGTCCGTGCAACGCCTGATATAGCGTGAGCTCATCCACGTGGTCGAGCCCTCCCCCGGCAGGCATGCCTTGGGCCAGCCGGGTTACGGCGATGCCCGCAGGCCGCAGCAAATCGGCGATGTAGCTGGCTGTGGCTTCGCCTTCGACATCGGAACCGAGGGCGATGATGACTTCTTCCGTGTGGAGATCCCGCACACGATTGACCAGCGACTCCATGCGCAGGTCTTCCGGGGTCACGTTGTCGAGCGGCGAAAGCCTGCCACCAAGAACATGGTACAGTCCTTGAAACGCACCCGACCGCTCCATGCGCAGCACATCGGCAGCCTGCTCGACCACGCAAAGCTGCTGCTGCTGGCGGCGCGGATCATGGCAGAGGAGGCAGTTGCTGTCGCTTTCGATGAAGAACCCGCAGTCATCGCAGGGCATGATGCGTTCCCTGGCCTCCACCAGCGTATTGGAAAGCATGGTGATGCGCTCATCGCTCCTCTGCAGCAGCCAGATCATAAGACGCTCCGCACTGCGCGGCCCCAGGCCGGGAAGCGATTTGAGCTGGGCGACGAGACGCTGGATCGCAGGTGGATAGTCAATACGCACGGCAGAAAAACTCAGGTCACAGCGAGTTTGCGCGAATGTTTGGGCGTCTCTTTCGCTGGCGCTGATTTTTCCTTCAGGGCCAGATCGACGCGCTCGATGAAGTACTTGAGCGGCGCATCCTCACGCCCCTCGATGGCGGCGTTGTTGAAGCTTTCCAGCGCCTGCTTCAGCTCACCTTTGCGATACTGCACCACGCCCTGCCAGAAGGCGTCACGGGCGCGGATGTCCTGCTCCGACAGCGTACCTTTCTCAGCAAGCAGTTCGTACACCTCGCTCATCTGAGTGGAGCCTACGCTGCTGACCATTTCCATCGGCCGCACCTCGGCATGGTCCTTCACCAGTGCATATGTCCTCGCGCTCAGGAGCACCTTGCTGCCGTACTCGACGTTCAAGACACAAAGCTGCGTGGCAAAATCAATCACATCTCCCACCGCGCTGAAGCTTTCAAAGTGACTGACACCAAACAGGCCGCAGACCGCCGATCCGGTGCTGAATGCCGCACCGATCTGCGCCCTCTTGCCAAAGCGCTGCTCGATCTCTCGGATCAGAGTGGCTACGTGGGTGCGCAGCACCGCGGCCACCTGAACGGCATGAACGGCGTGATGCTCGTCTGTCAGCGGGAAACCGAAGAAGACGCGCACCTGCCGGGCATTGCAATCATCCAGATAAGCACCGCGCTCGATGAGAAATTCTGAAATACTGCGCTGAAAATGCGTGGCCAGTTCTTCGAACAGCGGTGCCTCGATACCCGTGGAAAGCTCGCCATGATTCAGCATCCGGCAGGTCAGCACGGTGATTTCGCGGCGCTCCGTCATTTTTGCCGGATTGTTTTGATCCGCGAGTTCCTCAAATAAGCGTTTGGAAAGTCGTCCGACAAAATAGTCGCGCATGACATGGCAGCGATAGCCATTGACCGAACCACCCACCGCAATACCCGCGATGCCAGCGAACCACAATGCCAGTGATCCTGAGATTGGCTCAAACAAAACGCCGCTCATGGCCATGATGCAGGCAAAAGTGGTCGTGAGGAAAGTGCCCCCAAGAAGGAACGCAAAACGCCGCCACTGTGAGAGCATCTCAATGCACACCCAGGCGCTGATGAAAGCCATGAGAGTGTAGTAGCCGTATTGCAGCCAGACGATCTGCTTCAATCCACCTGCCGGCAAAATGAAACCGCGCGCAAACAGCACAGCAAACCAATCGGACGTGGCTTTGAAAAAACCAAAATGATACAAGGCCAGCATCGGGATGCAGACCAGCACGCCAATGAACATGGCGGCGACATGATTACGATTCATGGGCGGGAGTGTCAGGTGTCAGGTCGATGATGTTGGAAACCGGCGGCTCCGGCTGGCTGCGACAGGCGTTCACAACGAGTTCGCTGACATACTTGTCAGGATTGGCAATAGCTTCGGAGGTGATGAGAAAGCGCGTCGCGCCAGTGCTGCGCGTCACGAGCTTGAGGCCAAAGGGATAATCTTTGAAGAGTTTCGCACACAAGGCCTCCACCTGCAGCCCTTCACGCTGCGCCCGTGCGGCGACTGCGGCGATGGCTTCGTTGTCAAAGTCGAGCATGAATCCATGCTCGCGCTGGAAACGTTCCGCAAAGGCCCTGACCTCGCCGGCATGGGCGGCGCCAAGCTCCCTAAACTGGCTGACGGCCTCTGCTCGGCACCGGGCCAGTGTTTGTTCCGGCTCTTTGACCAGCTCACCATCCACCTGCAATTCCGGCAGGCCGAGGCTGGGCATTTCAAATTTGAAATCACGCAGCACCCGCTCCCAAGCGGTGACGAGACCACGTGCGCCGGTCTTTTCTTCCTCAGCCCGACTGGCGATCTCACGCAGAGCATCGTCCTTGAAGACCGCTTTGACCCCATAGGCGGCGAACTCACGCTCATACTGTCGGATGAGGCTGCCTTCGGAGTTTTTCATGATCTGGAACATGTCGTCCGCACTCAGCAGATCACAAACCACACGCACAGGAAGGCGGCCGATGAATTCAGCCTCAAAGCCATAGTCGATGAAGTCCTTGGTGCGCGCTTCACGGAACAGATACTCGGCGGAGGTGGTTTTCGTGTCCGAGGAGACAAAGCCGATGGATTTCCGGTTCGTGCGCTTTTCGATGATCTTTTCCAGACCACCAAATGCACCGCTGACGATGAAGAGAATGTTGCGCGTGTTCACCACCTCGCGGCCCGTGCGACCCTTGCGGGTGTCGAACATCATCTGCATCTGGCTCCGGATGTCATTCGGTGCGTAGAGTGCCACTTCGGTTTCCTCCATCAGTTTCAGCAGCGTGGTCTGCACGCCACGACCGCTGACGTCGCGCCCCAGTCGTTCTGGGCCGCTGCTCAGTTTGTCGATTTCATCCAGATAGATGATGCCATGCTCCGCGAGTTCGATGTCTCCATTGGCTTTCGCCACGAGATCGCGCACCAGATCATCCACATCCGCGCCGACGTAGCCGGTTTCGCTGAATTTAGTGGCATCCGCCTTCACAAACGGCACGCCGATGAGATCCGCGATGTGTTTGACGAGGTAGGTCTTTCCGACCCCGGTGGGTCCAATGATGATGACATTCTGTTTCGAGAATTCGAGCCTAGGCCCACCGGAGTTTGAGTCACGATCATCACGCAACATCTGGGCGTGGTGATAATGATCACACACCGCAGTGGCGAGCACTTTTTTGGCCTCATCCTGCCGGATCACAAAACGGTCGAGATGCGCTTTGATGTCTGCCGGGCGGTAATTGAACTCGAAAACCCTGCCATGCTCAGGTTTGGCTTCTTCCACGGGCTTTTCCTCACCTTCCGGCATGGAACGCCCGCCAGGACCTTCGACGCGGGTAAACAACACCTGGCCACCCAGGGTGTTTTTGATGAAGTCCTCAAGCTTGCGCGTGATCTCCTCCGGAGTGCCGGGTGCTTTGGGGGTTTCGGTTTCGGGGAGTTCTGGCGTGGGATCGCTCATGGGAAAATGATAGTGCGCTAGGCGAAGCCTGCTGACAAGCGGCACGATGCGTGCTGTCCACCGGCAAGAAATGCCCTTTTTCAGAGTTGCACGGCCCCTGTGACATCCCATACTCCGCCCCCCCGCATTATGTCCGCACCTGTCAAAGTCGCCGTCGTTGGAGCCAGTGGTTACTCTGGAGCTGAACTGCTGCGCCTGCTCCTTCGGCATCCCAACGTTGAACTGGTGGCGGTGACCTCGCGGTCCCTGGCTGGAAAAGCGCTCTCCAATGAGTTTCCGCGCTTCCGCAGCATCGGTGTGGCCGATTCACTGACATTCACTGCGCCTGACGCTTCCGCCTTGAAAGCCGCCGGTGCCGAGATCGCCTTTCTGGCGCTGCCGCACGGGGTTTCCGCCGAATACGCGAAGCCGCTGCTCGAACTCGGACTCAAGGTGATCGACCTCAGCGCGGATTTCCGCCTGCGGAGTCCGGCGCTCTATGAAGAATTCTACGGCCATGCGCATCCCGCACCTGAACTGCTCGATGAAGCCGTCTATGCGCTGCCGGAAGTGCGTGAGGATCAAATCAAGACCTCCCGCCTCATCGCCTGCCCCGGCTGCTACCCCACCAGCATTCTGCTGCCCCTCATTCCTTTGCTGAAAGCGGGCCTGCTGGCAGAATCACCACTTGCCGTTGCCAGCATGAGCGGTGCCAGTGGTGCTGGGCGTAAAGAAAGCATCCCCCTGCTCTTCTGTGAAGTGCAAAACAGTGTGCGCAGCTACAGCGTGCCACTGCACCGGCATCTGAGCGAAGTCGGCCAGGAGCTTGCTCTCGCCGCTGGTCGTGAGGTGAAGCTCTCGTTCGTGCCGCACCTGATGCCGACCCATTCGGGCATCTGCACAACGACCTTCGCGCAATTGCAGCCCGGCGTGACGATCGATCAAATCAGCGCCGCTTTGCATTCCGCCTACGATTCAGCACCCTTCGTGCGTTTGCTGGGGGTGAACCAGTCTCCAGATACCAAAAACGTCACCGGCACTAATTTCGTGGATATCGGCTGGTCCTATGATTCGCGTGCGGGCCAGCTCATTTTGATGAGCACCGAAGACAACATCGGTAAAGGCGCCTCCGGCCAGGCGGTGCAAAACATGAACCTCATCTGCGGCTTTGAGGCCACCGCAGGCCTGCTGTACGTCTAATCCTATGCCTGTCAAAGCACACGACGAACGCGAATGCCGCGTCTCATTCAAAGTCATCGACGGTGGCGTCACCGCAGCGAAGGGTTTCCGCGCCAGCGCGGTGAACTGTGGCATCAAAAATCCCGAAGCCACGCGCCTTGATCTTGCGCTCATCGTTTCCGACGGCCCGACCACAACGGATGCGGTCTTCACGACCAACAAAGTCCGTGCAGCCTGCGTGCGCGTCTGCCAGCAGCACATCAAAGAAAGCGACACCCGCGCCATCATTGCCAACAGCGGCAACGCCAACGCCTGCACCGGCGTCCAGGGCATTCAGGATGCCAAGGCCATGACCAAAGCCGTCGCTGAACAGCTCGGCGTGAAAATGCGCCAAGTGCTCGTCTGCTCCACCGGCATCATCGGCATGCCGATGCCCATTGAGCGTGTCATTGTCAAAGTGCCCGATGCCGTGGCCAAACTGAAGCCAGACGGTTCCGATGACGCCATGAGCGCGATCATGACGAGCGACACGCGGCCCAAGTCCTTCGCCGTCGATGTGCCCTGTGGCAAAGGCAGCTTCCGCATTGGTGGAATCGCCAAAGGGGCGGGCATGATCTGCCCAAACATGGCCACAATGCTCTGCTTCATCACCACCGACGCAAAGATCGGCAAGGATGAGCTGCACCGCTCCATGCGCTACGCCGTGGAGAAGAGCTTCAACTGCATCACCATCGACGGTGACACCAGCACGAACGACACCGTCATCGTGATGAGTAACGGCCAGTCCGATGTGCCCACGATCAAGAAGGGCTCGCCCGAGGCGGAGCTCTTCCGCTGCGCGCTGCACAAGGTGATGCTGGAACTCGCCAAAATGATCGTCTGCGACGGTGAGCGCGTGACCAAGTTCGTCGAAATCCGCGTCCGCAATGCCCGCACGCTAGCCGACGCCCGCAAGGTGGCTGAGACGGTGGCCAAGTCGCTGCTGGTGAAGTGCTCCTTCCACGGCTGCGACCCGAACTGGGGCCGCATCATCCACGCCGTCGGTTATTCCGGCGCGCGCATTCGTGAGGAACTCATCGACATCTATTTTGGCGGTCTGCAGGCCTGCAAAGGCGGCTTGGCCACGAAGACGCCTGTCACCGAAATGGAGAAGGTCGTGCAGGAACCGAAGTTCACCGTCACGATTGATCTCAATCTCGGCACCAGCGGCTACACCGTTTACACCAGCGACCTTTCAGAAGAATACGTTGATTTCAACAGCGCGGAATACTCCGCCGCCATTCATGCGAAACGCCAGAAAGGCTTCGCTTGATCGTTTCACGCCTTCACATTCATCTTGATGAATCCCCTCGACGCACAAATCACCAAATCCGCCGTACTTCTTGAAGCCCTGCCTTACATGCAGAGCTTCCGAGGCTGCACGTTTTTGATCAAGGTCGGCGGCAGTGCGATGGAAGACCCCGTGCAGGTGGACTCGTTCCTGCGTGACGTAGTGTTCCTCGAAGCCGTGGGTATCAATCCCGTCATCGTGCATGGTGGCGGCAAGGCAATCTCGAAGGCCATGACCGAGTCCGGTTTGCAGGCGAAGTTCATCAACGGCATGCGCGTCACCGATGACGAGACGATCAAAATCGTCGAGGAAACGCTCGCCCGTGTGATCAACCCGGAAATCGTGACCAAAATCAACGCCTTTGGCGGCAAGGCCGTCGGCATTCCCGGCACGGAAGTCTTTCTGGGTGAAAAAATGAAGGGCGATCTCGGCTGGGTCGGCGAAGTGAACGACTGCAAACTCGGTCTGATCCAGGCCGCAGTGGCGGGTGAATTCGTCCCCGTGGTTTCACCCGTCGCCCGCGAACTTTCCTCTGGAAAAACGCTGAACGTGAACGCCGATCTCGCGGCCTGCGGTCTGGCTAAAAGACTGAAGGCCACGAAGCTCATCTTCCTCAGCGACGTGCGCGGCGTGATGCGTGATCCTAAGGACGACTCCACACTGATTCCCAGCCTCGACGAGGCCTCTATCACCAAACTGAAAGCCGAAGGCATCATCAGCGGCGGCATGATTCCCAAGGTGGACTCTTCGCTCGACTCGCTGCGCGGTGGCGTGGGCAAGGTGCATCTCATCGACGGCCGTCTGCCCCATGCACTCATTCTCGAAATCTTCACCGACGGCGGCATTGGCACCGAAATCCATTTGTAACCCTGAGATGAGAACGAGTGATCAACTGATGCAGGAGTTCGTCCTGCCAAACTACGGTCGTTACGATGTGTGGCCAGTGCGTGGCGAAGGCCCGTACGTCTGGGATCGTGACGGGAAGAAGTATCTCGATTTCGCCGGTGGTGTGGCCGTGTGCCCGCTCGGTCACTGCCCGCCTACGGTGGTGAAGGCCCTCACCGAACAGGCGAACACGCTCATCCACGTCTCAAACTGGTACTGCATCGACAAGCAGGCCGAACTGGCGCGCATCTTGGTCGAGGAATGCGTGCAAATTCCCGGCAAATGCTTCTTCTGCAACAGCGGTGCAGAGGCCAATGAAGGCCTGCTCAAGCTGGCGCGGAAATACGGTCAGCAGACCGGCGGCCGCTACGAGATCATCAGCTTCACCGGCTCCTTTCATGGCCGCACCTTCGGGGCCATGACCGCTACGGCGCAGGAGAAGATTCACGGCGGCTTTGGTCCTTTGCCACCGGGCTTCGTCTATTCTCCGTTCAACGACATCGCCGCACTCGAAGCAGCAATCACTGACAAGACGGTCGCCATTCTCATGGAGCCGATTCAGGGTGAAAGCGGCGTGAACGCTGTCACTCCCGAGTTTCTGCGCGCTGCACAGCGCTTATGCCGTGAGAGGGATCTTCTTCTGCTGCTGGATGAAGTGCAGTGCGGTTTTGGCCGTGCAGGCGAGATGGCCGGTTGGCGCAGCATCATTCCGGGAGACGAAATCCAACCCGACGGCATCAGCTGGGCCAAGGCCATTGGCAGCGGCTTTCCGCTCGGCTCGTTCTGGGTCAATGATCGCCGCGATCTGAGCAAGACACTCGGCCCCGGCACCCATGGCACCACGTATGGCGGCTCGCCCCTCGCCTGCGCCGTCGGCATCGCCACGCTGCGCACGATTTTGGACGAACATCTCTGCGACAATGCCAAAACTCGCGGCGCGGCCATCGCGGCGGCAGCCTGTTCATGGAATCATGTCCTGATCAAAGAGGTGCGCCAGCTCGGCCTGTTCATCGGCTTTGAACTTAATGCCGAAGCCATCGCCGCGAAATCCGGTGGCAAGCCTCCTTCCATCTTCCTCGCGCAACAACTGCTCAACGCCGGCATGATGGTCACCCCCGCCGGTCCCAATGTGGTGCGCTGGCTCTCGCCGCTGAACATCACCGCAGCCCATGCCACCGAAGGGCTCACCATCTTCAAGAGCGTGCTCGATCAGCTCGCATAAACCTGTCATGATATGAACCACCTCCTTTCCATCGAAGAACTGACCAAGGAACAAATCGAGAGAATCGTTGATTTGGCCTGTGTGCTAAAAAAGGATCGCAAGGCATCACCTCAGGTGCTCAACGGTCAGCAGTGGGCGCTGATTTTCAGCAAGTCCTCGACACGCACACGGGTCAGTTTTGAAGTAGGCATTCGTGAACTGGGCGGCGCGGTGATGTTCCTTTCCAGCGCTGACATCCAGCTGGGTCGTGGCGAGCCGATCAAGGACACCGCACGCGTGATGGGCCGCATGATTCATGGGGCGGTCATCCGCACCTTCGCCCAGCAGGACGTGGTCGATTTCGCCCAGTACAGCGGCATCCCCACGATCAACGCGCTGACCGATGACGAACACCCTTGCCAGGTGCTAGCGGATTTGCAGACCATTCAGGAGCGCCTCGGCGGCTGGAAGGGCAAACGCATCTGCTTCTTGGGCGATGGCGACTGCAACATGGCCCGTTCCTGGATCTGGGCCTCAGTTCATCTCGGTTTTGAACTTGTCATTGGTGCCCCAAAAGCGTTTCAACCGCAGGAAAGCTTCATGCATCGTGTGCCCGGCAACACCGTGAGCATCGTCGATGATCCTGCCGAAGCTGTGGGAGCCTGCGATGTCGTTTACACCGATGTCTGGGTCAGCATGGGCAAGGAAGCCGAAAGCGCCGACCGCATCGAATCCCTCAAGCCCTGGCAGATCAACTCCGCCCTCCTGAAGCACGCCAACCCTGGTGCCCTCGTTATGCACTGCCTGCCGGCCTATCGTGGCAAGGAAATCACCGAGGAAGTCATGGAAGCCCACGCCGACTTGATCTTCGACCAAGCTGAGAATCGTCTCCATGCCCAGAAGGCGGTGATTGTAGAAATCACGCGGAAAAGTTGATTCAGCCATGAGCCCCCCCGTCACCGCCAGCAGCCCTCTCGGCGTTTTTGACTCCGGCGTTGGCGGCCTGACCGTGGTGCGGGCATTGCGTGATCTGCTGCCCAATGAATCGATCATCTATCTCGGCGACACGGCACGCGTCCCCTATGGCTCGAAATCCCCGGACACGATCCGGCGCTTCTCAATGGAGGACACCCAATTCCTCGTCTCCCATGGCGTGAAGGCCGTGGTGGTGGCATGCAACACGGCCACCGCTCATGCGCTCCCGCAGTTGCAGGCCACATTTCGCGTGCCGGTCATCGGCGTCCTCGGCCCCGGCGTGGAAGCAACGCTCGCCGACGCCACATGCGAACGCGTAGGCATCATCGGCACGGCGGGCACGATCCGCAGTCACGCCTATCAGCACGAAATCGCGATGCGGCGGCCGGACATCATGATCGAGGCGCGCGCCACACCACTGCTGGTGCCGTTTGTTGAAGAAGGCTGGACGGAGCACCCGGCGCTCAAGTCCGTACTGCGTGAGTATTTGAAGCCGATGCTCGACAAGGGAATCGACACCTTGGTGCTGGGCTGTACGCACTACCCGCTGCTGATTCCAGTGCTGAAACGCATCCTGGGGCAAAAAGTACGCCTGGTGGACTCAGCCAGCACCTGCGCAGCGCATGTGAAAGCCAGCCTCGAACAAGGCGACCTGCTGCGGACGACGAAATCGAAACCCACACTCGACATCTACCTCACGGACCATTCCGAGCAGGCCGAAAACCTAGCCAAGCGCTTCCTGGGCACGGATTTTGGCAAGGTTAAGAAGGCGGTCGTTTGAAGCAGCCTATGGCAATCTCAAATTGCCCGGCGCTGAAGACTCGCTAGCCTCGAACCCACATGTTTCCACGCATCTTTGACCGCTATCTTGGCCGCCAGGTCGCATCAGCCACGCTGATCGGCGTGACGCTGCTCAGCGGCGTAATGGTACTGGGCAATGTGTACAGAAAGCTGGACCAGTTGCTGGGCAACACGGAACTGCCGACCTCGGTAATCGCAGAGTTCGTGATGCTGGTCATTCCTTACTCGCTCATCTTCACGATTCCGTGGGCCTTCCTGACTGGGATCCTGCTCGTGTTTGGCCGGCTTTCTGCCGACAACGAACTGGTCTCCCTCCGCATGACCGGCATGTCAATGCCGCGCATCTGCGCTCCCGTTTTTATCCTGGCGATAGCACTGAGCGGCATCTGCCTGTGGGTGAATGTGAGCCTGGCACCTGCGGCGAAGGACCGCATGAAGCGCCTGTTTTACCAGGTGGCGGTGAAGAATCCTGAAACCCTCTTCCAGGAGGGCCAGGTGCTGGAGCGCGTGCCCGGCTACCGCATTTACACGGGCAAGCGTCAGGACAAGACGATTACAGACATGGACATTATCATGCTGAAAGACTCGCGTGCTGGTACCTACATTCACGCCCAAAAAGCCACACTGCACACCACTCCCGGCTCGATCGACCTACAGATGGAAATGGAAGGCATGGCGGGAGAGACCATCCCCGCCCCGGGCCAGGGACAGATCCGTGGACTGTCCATGAAAAAGCAATGGCTGAAGCTGCCGTTGTCTGAGATGCAAAAAGACGCCATACGGGTGAATGCCAGCATGAAGACCACCAGCGCCCTGGCCGAGGAGGTGCATACTTGGAAGGACACGGTCACCGGTGAGGCACTGACGCCGGTGACGCGCTCCCTGTCGCTCACTGAACTGAGCAAACGCTACAGCTTTTCGATGGCCTGCTTCACCTTTGCGCTGGTGGGCATACCATTGGGAGTGACGGCGCAGCGGCGCGAGACATCTTCAGGCTTTGCCTTGAGCCTGATCACAGCCACGGTTTACATCGTCTTCATTATTCTGGCGGACACGCTCAATGACAAACCGGGAGCGATGCCACACCTCATCATGTGGCTGCCCAATGTGATCTTCCTGGGCATGGGCGGCTGGTTGTTCTACAAGTTAAGCCGGAAATAAAGCAGTCCGCCTCATTTCTTCAGCAGTCCCATGACGGCGGAGGTCATCGCAGTCACACCGGTTTCGAGGGCGGGTTCTGGAACGGGTTTGAAATAGGGCGAATGCAGTGACGGCAACGAGGTGCCCTTGGCTTTGGCGGCGGTCACGACCTCTGGCGGCTGCGTGCCGAGCCAGAACATGCAGAGCGGCACCTTCTCCTTCGTCATGCCGTATTCGGAGAAATCTTCCGCGCCCATGACAGGTTCGCGGGTGAGAACATTGTCAGCACCGATGGCCGCACCGATGAACCCGCGCACCTCCTGACACAGTTCAGGCTGGTTGTAGAGCGCCGTGGCACGGTCATCGGACACGAGCACCTCCGGCATTTTATCAGCAGGCATGCTGGCGGATTCCGCCTGGGCTTTGACGATGCGTTTGATGGAATCGATCAAGTGCTGCCGCGTTTCCTTCTTGTAGCTGCGCAGGGTGAGCTGCAGGCGCACCTCGTCGGAGATGATGTTGCTCTTCGTGCCCCCATGAATGCTGCCGACGGTAATCACCGCCGGATCTCCAGGCTTCACCTCGCGGCTGACAATGGTTTGCAGCGCCAGCACGATCTGCGAGGAAAGCACGATGGGGTCTTTGCAGAGGTGCGGCATGGAGCCATGCCCGCCCACGCCCTTCACGACGATCTCCACGGAGTCCACATTCGCCAGCGCAAAGCCTTCGACAATGCCGACCGTGCCATGCGCCATGTCAGATGAGCAATGCAGCGCGATGGCCTTGTCAGGCCTGGGAAACTTCGAGAACAGACCATCGCGCAGCATGAAACGAGCCCCCAGCACCCGCTCCTCCGCTGGCTGCCCGATCATGACCACCGTACCCTGCCACTGATCACGCAGTTTCACCAAGGACCGCGCCGTTCCCACAAAGCTGGCCATGTGAATGTCGTGACCGCAGGCATGCATCACGTTCACTTCACGCCCAAGATCGTCCTTCACCACCTTCGTGCTCGCATAGGGTGCCCCCGTCTGCTCCTTCACTGGCAATGCGTCGAGATCCGTACGCACCAGGATCACCGGCCCATTGCCATTCTTCAAGACGCCGACGACCCCATGACCACCGATATTTTCCATGACCTCCAGCCCGGCCTCCCGCAGCTCTTTGGCAATGCGTGCCGCCGTTTCGGTCTCATGCAACGACAGCTCCGGATTTGCATGCAACTCTTGGTAAAGCGTGATGAGCGATGGAAGTTCCTTTTTCACCACCGAAGCAACATCGGCAGCAGCGAGAGACGAAGAGACCAACAAGGACAGAAGAAGCGGCTTCATGTGATGCAGTAAGCCGACAATTCCACCGTCTTGCAAGACTCAAGGTAATTTGGCCAGCCATCCCATCGACTCCATCCACCCCGCACAGCGCTGCGGCCAGGCATTGATGGGCTGCTTGTTGTCGCGCATGCCAAAGCCGTGTCCGCCTTTGGTGAAGAGATGAACTTCGCACGGAATACCAAGTTTTTTATACTCGAGGTAGAGCACGGTGGCGGCGGCGGGGTTCTGGCCATCATCATGAGCGCAGGCGAGGAACATCGGCGGCGCATCCGTTGGCACTGTGAAGCCCTCTTTGAGCTTCGTGGGATCTTTGAAATCCACGAAACCACCACCATAGATCATGACGCCAAAGTTCGGCAGTTCGGTCTTCGTGGCACGATCACAGGCGATGTGTGCAAGCAGGTTCCCTCCCGCGCTGAAACCGAGCAGGCCGACACGTTTTGGATCAAGATTCCACTCAGTGGCATGCTCACGCACGAGCGCAATAGCCCGGGCGGCATCGGCCACAGGCTTTTCATGCGGCGAGGCTTCATCGCGAGTCGGGGTGCGGTATTTGAGCAGGATGCCGGTAACCCCGATGGTGTTGAGCCACTCGCACACCTGCGTTCCTTCGTGAACGGCGGAGAGGAAGACGTAGCCGCCGCCGGGGGCCACGATGACGCTGGCACCGTTCGGTTTCTCCGGCCGATACACGGTGATCGTGGGATCATGGATGTCAGTGATTGTGCTTTTGCCAGCCTTGGTACGGATGAAGTCTTCCGTGCCCTTGGAATGAGGCAGCATCTGGCCGGTAGCCCCGTGAGGCCAGAGTTTAATCTCGATGGGGCCAGCGGCGCAGACCGACAGTGTGCTGAGAAGAAGAACAAGCAGTGCTTTCATGGTTGTGCCTGCATGATGGGGGAAAGGCGCGGCTTTGTCACCTGTAGAGATGAACGTCCGGCAGAGCATTGAATTGGCTGGAGCGATGTACTCACATCCCGGTTGCATCCCGCTCTTGCCGAGTGTTTGAGTCGCTCCGATGCCGATCCCCCGTTTCTTCCTTGCCCTGGCACTTTGCTTCTGCGTGGTGGCATGCAAACGCGAAGCGGTGAAGGCGGGTACGAATCCGGATGCGGCGGCGTTCGTCGCCGATGGTTCAGGTGATGGCAGCGTGTGGGTGGTGGACGGACCAAACGGTGGCCGCCTGTTCCTCTGCGGGACGATCCACATTTTGCGCGAGAAGGACTACCCCCTGGCCCCGGCCTATGAGGCGGCGTACATGTATTCAAACAAGCTCGTTATGGAACTGCCGCCTGGGGCCGCTTCGAGCTCGGAACTGACGAACCGGATGTCACAGCTCGGCCTGTATCCTGCAGACGCAACGCTGGAGTCGAATGTGAGCAAGGAAACCTGGGAGGCTGTCAAAAAGTGGGCATCCAAACACGGGCAGGATGCCGCCACCCTCAACCGCTTCCGTCCATGGTTCGTGGCGCTCATGATCACCTCAATCGAATATGCTGCCCTGGGAGCCAAGGCCGACCAGGGCGTGGACTCTTTCTTTGAGGAGCGAGCGAAGCAGGACGGCAAGCCTGCCGAAGGACTGGAAACGGTGGAGTTTCAAATCCAGCTCTTTGCATCCCTCAGTGAGAAGCAGCAGCGCGAACTCCTGGAGCAAACGCTAGGCGAAGTCAGTTCGGTGAAAGAGGAGTTCGAAAAAATGATCAACGCCTGGAAATACGGCCAGCTGCATGAACTCAAGGAGATGCTCTTTCGCGAGGCGGAGAAGTACCCCGACCTGATGAATCTTTTTCTCACCGCCCGCAATCTCTCCTGGATGGACCGACTGGAGCAGATGCTCAAACGCGGCGAAAAGGTGATGGTGCTGGTGGGCACAGGGCATTTCACCTCGGACACCGGCTTGATCGAACTGTTTCGCAAGCGCGGCTACCGCGTGCGGCATTACCGCGAAGTGACGGACTTCTGATCAGATCTCACAAGAGCCGCAGCCGGGTCAGATCCTGCGTATCGACCATGCCGACAGGTTTGCCCGAGTCATCGACCACGACGATGTCATCAATGCGGTTTTTCTCGAGCGTGGCGAGGACTTCAGCGGCGAGTTTGCTAGCCTGGATGCTCACCGGGCGCGGCGTCATGAACTCGCACACAGGCTGGTCAGCAATGGCGTTGTTCTTCTGAAAAGCCCGGACGAAGTCACCGTGCGTGAAGACGCCGGCGAGCATACCGTCCGGATGGGTCACGATGGCGGCACCGCTGCGAGCGCGGGTCATGGCCTGGAGTGCCTCGCGCACGGCCGTGTCCGGCTGGATGACCGCGAGCTGATCGCCGTTGCGCATGACATCGCTCACGCGCGTGAGCAGGGCACGGCCCAACGAACCGCCGGGGTGTAGTCTGGCGAAGTCTTCGGACTGAAAGCCGCGGGCCTCGAGCAAAGCCATGGCCAGCGCATCACACAAGACCAGCATCGTCGTGGTGCTGGAAGTGGGGGCCAGGTTCAACGGGCAGGCCTCCTGCGTGACGTGAACGTCGAGGACAACGTCCGCATTCCTGGCCAGCGTGGACTGCACGCCGCCGGTGATGGCAATGATCGGGATGTCAAACCGCTTCAAATGCGGCAGCAGATCCAGCAACTCGGACGTTTCACCGCTGTAGCTGAGCATGATCGCCAGATCGCCCGGATCAATGACCCCGAGGTCGCCATGCAGCGCATCCCCGACATTGAGCAGGACGGTGGTGGCACCGGTGCTGTTGAGCGTGGCGGCGAGCTTGCGGCCGATGTTCCCGCTTTTGCCCACGCCGCAGACGATCAGCTTGCCCCTCTGGCCTACTCCCGCGAGCAGCAGGTCGATAGCCCGAGCGAAGGATTCGTCGATGCGCGCATGCAGCCGCTGCAGCTCGTCGATTTCGAGCTGGATGACGCGGCGGGCTTTTTCTGGGTAATTCATGGGCCGGAATAGTTAGGCGGGGACAGAGATGCGGCAACCAAGTGCTTGAGCACGAGATATTTCCCCGCCATGATGGTCAGTACTCCATCTGAATTGTTCTTCAAATCCATGACTTCTGGTTCCATCGGTTCACACCGCGCCTTCATGGGTGTTTGCACCACCCTGTGCGTCATCCTGTCGCTGACGCTCTACGTGGGATGGAAGTTGTATTTCTTCAACCTATCCAACCGCAACACCCTGCTCAAACTGGACCAAAATGCTGAGAAGCGGGTTCAAGATCTGGAAAATCTGGGCATCTCCTTTGAGGGTGCAAAGACCGAAGCCCCTCCGCCGTCAACATTGCCAAAAATCCTTGCCGGTGGTGCAGAGCCTGTCATAACCACTCCGGCTCACTCCTCCAGTCCGAAGGATTCTCCATATCCAGCAGAGTCCAGCATCAGGGAGCTACCTCTGCTGGAAACCAGCGACGAAGTGGTCCAGGCCTTGGCGCTGCTGGATCAGTATTGGAAAACCGAATCTTGGCAGGATCGCATGCCGCTGGTGGCCCATTCCGAGCGTGTCGCCAGCTTGATGAAGGAATACTACGAGGCGCAGGGGGCCATAGACCCTGTTCCAGGCAGCCTGATCAGCAAGGCGCGTTACGAGATCGATGGCACGGAAATCCTCTACTTCAGCTTTAGCAGCAGCCGTCCCACGGGCTCGTTGGAAATCGCCATGCTACGAGGTCCGCAGGGTCGATTCCTGATCGACTGGGAAAGTCTCACTGGTTATGGCGAGATGTCGTTTCAGGAGTTCCGCTCCAAACGGCCCAACAAACCGGTGCTCATGCGCACTTATGTGCGTTTGTTCGAGTACTACAATTTTGAGTTCGCCGACTCGAAAAAATACCTCTGCGTCAAGTTGATGTCTGAGAACGGCGAGAGTTCAGTCTATGCCTACTGTGAACGTGGCACCAAACTGGCCCGCTGGATTGAGGCAGATCTCGCCTCCACCGGACCTACCGGCTTCAAGGGTTACACCATGCTGATTTCGTTTCCACCTAACGCCCAGTCAAACCAGTGCGTCAACCTAGACAAAGTAGTTGCCCAGCGCTGGCTACAAGTTCCGTAAATGTCATCCGTTGGCAGCCCGTTGGGGCAATGCCTGGCCGGAATTACTCGCCGTCGCGACCGATCGCTTCCACCGGGCAGCCGGTGAGCGCTTCTTCACAAAGAGCACGCTCCTCATCCGATTCAGGCTGCTTGTACAGGAACGAATGACCTCCATCGTCGTCACGCTTGAAGTTCGCAGGTGCCGTTTCGCGGCAGAGGTCGCAGTCAATGCACTGGTCATCAACATAGTAAGCTCCGGAAGCGTTTTGGGCGTATTTATTTGCAGCGTCAGCCATGGGGATCGGGGAAAGTAAGGGGCGGAGATAGTAGTTCCCGCCCCCCGGGTTTCAAACGGTTTTTTGCCCGACCGCCCCTCCCCATGCCACCAAATTGACAGAGTCTTTACAATAAAAGCTCGCCTCCGCCGTGATGCTCGCCGCATCATTCACTCCAACCCGCCTTCGGCCATGAAATCGCTCGCTCTTGCCCTCCTTCTCCCTCTCACGGCTTTTGCCGACAATGAAATTGGCTTCATCGAGCGCTTCGCCCTCGCCGCCGACCGCGAAAAAGCCCTCGGCGAACTCGTGCCCGGCTCGGAGGAATACTATTTCTTCCACGCCCTGCATTATCAAAACGTCCGCGATAACGCGAAACTCAATCAAATCCTCAATCAGTGGCGTGAACGTGTCCCCAACGAAAACGAAGCCCGCCGCATCATCCTCAATCGCGAGGCCATCCTGGACTATGAGCGCAATCCGCAGGCCACGCTGAAATACCTCATTGAGCGTCTGGGCATTCGTCACGACCACCAGCAGGAAGTTCGCGACCAAAAGCCTGACCTCCCCACGCAACTCGATCCCGCCAAAATCAGCCGCGAAGTCTTTCTCCGCGATGCCTTGAACAACGACCGCGGCCTTGAATCCCTTTCCCAGGAGGCTCTGGCCGCCCTCATTCGTGATCAGGTGCAGCTTTCCCCAGATCAACGCCGCAGCGTGCTCAGTAAGCTCCAGCGCCCCGATGTGCCCAATCTCGTGCAGGCCATCATCGCCGACCTTCAGTCGGACAAATCTCGCACTTTCGGCGCCCTGCCCATTCATCGCGCCCTGCTGCCGGAGCAGCTGGATGCGCTGTTGCAAACATTCCCGCAGTGGCTCGGCCAGCAGGCCTTTGTTTACACTCGCCTGCGCAAGATGGCCCCCAGCGCGGATGTGAACCTGGAATTCGACGACGCCGAGCGCGTGGCCTGGCTTGACCGCGTGTGGGCCTTTGCACAAAAACTCCCCCCTTCCCAAAACACGCTCAAGGCCCGCATCCTCTACCTGCGCCTGGACCATGACCGCAAGCAGGGCGTCTATGACCGCAGCCGCTTCATCGAATACCTCAAGCTCCCGCGTCAGCTCGGCTACATCAACTACACCTACATCAAGGACGTAATCCCCGGCGAACTCTCCGACCTCAATGCCGATCTCAGCGAGGCGCTGCTGATTTCCCCGCCCATCGGCACCGACGAACCGCTCGTCCGCGAGTACTTCCTCCATCTCTTTGCCTCCGAGGTGAAGCCCGACGCGGACCCCAACGACGTGCTCGCGCAATGGACCACTTACATCGCCGAAGAATGGCTCTCCCCCGTGCTGGCTGAGGCGCTAATCACCCACGGCATTGGCTCCCCAGAGCACTGGGCCTCGCTGCTCACCCCCACCGAATTCCAGCAGCTCAAGGACCGCGTCGATATCGAATTTCCCGCCACGAATGCGCCGCAGTTCACGCCAGGCGACGACATCCAGTTCGACGTCACAGTTAAAAACACACCGAAGCTCATCGTGAAAATCTTCGAGCTGAACACCCTCAATTTCTTCCAGACCCAGCAGCGCCAGCTCAATACCGATCTCAATCTCGACGGCCTCGTCGCCAACAGCGAGCAGACCCACGCCATCGAAGGCGGCCCGTTCGCGCGCCAGCGGCAGACCTTCAAATTCCCCGAACTCAAAGGCAAACGCGGAGCATGGATCATCGAGTTCATCGGCGGCGGCCGCAGCAGCCGCGCCCTCATTCGCACCGGCCAGTTCCAGATCCTTCAGCAAACCGGCCCCAGCGGAGATCTGATCCTCGTCCTCGACGAAAAGCACCAGCCCGTGAACGATGCCGTGGCCTGGTTTGAAGGCCGCAAACTGGTGCGCAACGAAAAGCTCGGGCGCATCGTCATTCCATTCACAAACCAACCCGGCACAAAGAATCTCATCATCGGTGACTCCACAGGCACCTTCGCCACCCTCGCTTCATTCACCCATCATGCCGAGGACTACCGCCTCGACGCCCAATTCCACATCGAACGCGAGCAGCTTCTCGCCCGCCGCGAGGCTACCCTCGCCGTTCGCACCGCCTTGATGATGGGGGAGGTACACCTTGCCCAGGAACTCCTCACAGAGACGAAGCTCACTATCACCAGCACCACGCATGATGGCATCTCCACCACTCGCGAAGTCAAAGACCTCAAACTCAGCGCCGGCAGCGATCTCACGCACACACTCACCGTCCCCGAGCGCCTCGCCTCGCTCACCGTCACCTTTAGTGCCAAAGTGGATGTTGTCAGCGCTGGCGGGACCAAGAAAGACCTCACCGCCAGCCATACCTGGACACTCAACGGCATCGACAAAACCGACGCCGTGAATGACGGCCACCTCAGCACCTTTGACGGTCAGCGTATCTTTGAACTCCTCGGCAAAAACGGCGAACCCATCGCTGATCAGCAGGTCATTTTCACCTTCAAGCACCGCGAGTTCAGTCGCACCCAGATCGTCCCGCTGCGTACCGACGCCCAAGGCCGCGTGGCTCTCGGCAAACTCGCCAGCATCGAATCCATCGCCGCCAAAATCCCCAATGGCCGCCAAACACTCTGGCCCCTGGAAGAGGCTGATAACACGCTTTCAACCACCATTCACGCCAAAGAGGGGGAACTCATTCAGGTCCCCTTTTCAAGCGGACGTGATCTGATGGCGAGTTTATTATTAGAAATGCGGGCAGGCACCTTCACGGCGGATCGCACTGGAAATATTGATCCAACACTTCGAGGCCAGCAAGGTTTTCTCGCCATTCGTGACCTCAAGCCCGGTGATTATTCTCTTCGCATTCCTCATTCCGACCAACTCATCACAATCAAAGTCACGCAAGGCGAGACCCTGGGTGGCTGGGCCCTCGGCAAGCACCGCCAGCTTGAACTCAAAGGCAACACCCCACAAGCACCGCCAGCTTGAACTCAAAGGCAACACCCCACTCAACATCGCCAACATCACCTCTGACAAAGAGTTCATCACCGTCAAACTCGCCAACAGCAGTCCCTTCGCACGCGTCCACTTTGCCGCATCCCGCTTCGATCCCGGCAGCGGAATCTTCGGTGAACTCGGCGGCTTCACTCGCTTCGGTGCCGCATCCGGCACCCCTGCGAGAAACCCGAACCTCTATTCCGCAGGCCGCGAGATCGGCGATGAGTACCGCTACATCCTGGAACGCCGTTACTCCAAGTTCTTCCCCGGCAACATGCTCACCCGTCCCGGCCTGCTGCTAAATCCATGGGAGATTCGCAACACCGACCTCGATGAACTCGCCCAGCTTGGAGGCCAATCCGCCTCAATGACTCGCGGAGGCGCAGCCGGCCGCACCAGTACTGCTGCAATGATTCCCGCAAAGAAAATGAAAGCCCAAGCTGGCCCCGAAGGCGGCACCAATCTCGACTTCCTCGCAGCGTCCGCCCCGGTCATCTACAATCTCGTGCCCGACAAAGACGGCGTCGTCCTCATCGAACGCAAAGCCCTCGGCGACCGCCAGCATTTACAAATCTACGCCGAGGACCTGCAAAACGCCTCCTGGCGCACGCTCACGCTGCCAGAAGCCCCCACGAAATTCGCTGATCAGCGCCTCGCACGAAATCTCGATCCCGCGACGCCCTTCACGCAGAAAAAGGAAATCACCGTTCTCGACACCGGCAAGTCCCTCACCCTCGCCGACATCCTCACCAGCGAACTCGAAACCTACGACACCCTCGGCGGCATCCATTCCCTGTTCACCACGCTTAGCAGCGATGGCCACCTCACCGAATTCGCGTGGCTGCTGAACTGGCCCAAGCTCAAAGAGGGGGAGAAGCGCGCCAAATACGGCGAGTTCACCTGCCATGAACTGAACTTCTTTCTCTCCCGCAAAGACAAGCCCTTCTTCGACACCGTGGTGAAGCCCTACCTCGCCAACAAGAAGGACAAGACCTTCATGGATGAGTTTCTCCTCGGCCTCGATCTCACCCCACATCTCGAACCTTGGGCCTACGCCCGCCTCAACATCGTCGAGCGCATCCTGCTCGCGCAACGCATCAATAACGAAGCCCCGAATGCCGCCCGCCATGTCCGCGAGCTATGGGAAATGATTCCACCGAATCCTGAAATGCAGGATCTCCTCTTTGAAACGGCATTGCGTGGCCGCGCGATGGAAAAGGGGGATTTGGATGACTTTCACGTCAATTACGGCACTGCGATGAACCCTGCGCCACCTCCGCCTCCGCCGCCGATGTCACCTATGACAGCAGCGGCACCAGCTCCCGCTGATGCTTTTGACGCGGGTGGGACTCTATCGTTAGACTCTGGCAAGAGTCAGCCTCAGATGCGGCACCGCTCCCTGAACACCTCAGAATTCCAACTGAAAGATGCCAGCGGTGCTTCTGAAAAGCCCAAGGAAATGACAGAACTCGACCTGGAACGAGAAGAGGCGCTCCGCCAATCTGGAGCGGGTGGCTTTGTATTGAGCGGAGCCAATACCTACAGCGGCGCGACGTCCATCAATGCAGGAACACTGATGTATTTTGGCGCAGGAGATGCCAAGGAAGCACGCCAGGAAGTCCGCATCTACTTCCGCCCCCTCGGCCCCACCAAAGAATGGGCGGAGAACAATTACTACAAGCTGCGCATCATCAACCAGAACTCCGACCTCGTGACCGTGAACGCCTTCTGGCGCGATTACGCGGCTTGGGTGGCCGCAGGATCAAAGACCGGCTTTGTCTCGTCCAATGTCGCCGAAGCCTGCACCAATTTCACCGAAATGATGCTCGCACTCGCCGTGCTCGACCTGCCGTTTGACGCCCCCAAACACACCACCAAGGCCGAGAACGGAAAGTACACCTTCACCGCAGGTGGCCCCTGCATCGTGTATCACAAAGAAATCAAACCCGCCGTTGTCGAAAACAACGCGCAGGGCCAGCTCCTCGTCTCCCAAAGCTTCTTCCGTCAAAGCGACCGCTACCGCATGAAGGGGAATGAGAGGTTCGAGAAGTACGTCACCACCGAGTTCCTCACCGGTGCGACGTATGGCGCGAACATTGTCGTCACCAATCCCACCAGCAGCCCGGTGAAAGCCGTGGTGCTGCTGCAGATCCCGCAGGGCGCACTGCCCGTGCTCGAAAGCAAGGCCACCGACTCACGTCAGATCCGCTTGGAACCCTACACCACCCAGACCTTCGAGTATCACTTCTACTTCCCTCTCGTTCCTGCCAAGCCCGGCCTCAAGTTCGCGCACTTCCCAGTCAACGTCACCACCGGCACCAGCACGGCTGGCGCGAAGCCCTTTGAATTCAACGTCGTCTCGAAACTCACCGAAGTGGACAAAGCCTCGTGGGATTATGTCTCGCATTATGGCAGCGAGTCGGAGGTCTTCACCTTCCTTGAGCAAACCAACCTCGCGGCCCTCGATCTGACCCGCGTCGCATGGCGCTGCCGCCAGAGCGTGGACTTCTACCAGAAGCTCATCGCCTTCATGCGCACGCATCACCTCGACGATGGAACCATCGCCAGCTACGCGCTGCTCCACAATGATGCAGCCACCCTGCGTGAGTGGTTGAAAGTTCAGTTCGGTGATGTGTGTGGCCCATACTTCTCCAGCAAACTCCTCACGCTCGATCCCATCGAACGCCGCAGCTACGAACACCTTGAATACTCCCCGCTGGTCAACCAACGCGCCCACCGTGTTGGCAGCGAGTGGCGCATCGCGAATCCCGCCGTGCTGGAGCAGTACACCAATCTCCTCGACATCCTCGCATACAAACCGCAGCTCGACGCGATGGACAACATGAGCGTGGCCTACTTCCTCTTCCTCCAAGACCGCGTGGAAGAAGCGCTGACCCGCTTCAAATCCATCGACGCCGCCAAACTGCCCACCAAGAACCAGCACGACTACTTCCAGTGCTACGCCGCCTTTTACGAAGGCGATCTCGCCGCCGCACGCGGTCTCGCAGCAAAGTACGCCGATCATCCCGTCCCACGCTGGAAGCTGCTCTTTGCCGATGTGGCCACGCAAATCACCGAGATCGAAGGCAAGGACGCGAAGACAGAAAAAGGCGACAAGCCCGACCGCGAAAAGCAGCAGGCCGAACTCGCCGCCACCGAGCCTTCATTTGATTTCAAAGTCGAAAACAAGAACATCGCCCTGAGCTGGAAAAGCCTCGAAGAAGTCACGCTGAACTACTACCTCATGGACCCCGAGTTCAGTTTCAGCAGCAATCCCTTCGTGAGCCAGGACGCCGGACGCTTCAGCATCATCAAGCCGAACAAAACGGCCACGCAGACACTGCCGAAGAATCAGACCACGCTCGATCTCGCGCTGCCCGCCGAATTCGCCAAGGCGAACGTGCTTGTCGAAGTCCTCGGTGCCGGACAGCGCAAGACCCAGGCCTATCACGCCAACACCCTGAAACTCACGCTCTCCGAAAACTACGGCCGCCTCGAAACCCGCGACACCACCACCAACAAGCCGCTGCCGAAGACCTACGTCAAAGTGTACGCTCGCCTCAACAACGGCACCGTGCGCTTCTTCAAGGACGGCTACACCGACCTGCGCGGCCGCTTTGACTACGCCAGCCTCAACGGCCCCGAAAATGGGTCCCCGCAACCCACGCCCTATGAAGCCGCACCCGCCAACGGCCTCGACTACCAGATGCTCAAGCCAGCCGAGCTGAACAACATCGAAAAAATCGCCATCCTCATCCTTAGCGACACGCACGGCGCGACGGTGAAGGAAGTCAACCCTCCAGGACGCTAGATTTATCTACCCTGAGAGAACACGCCTTTTTCGAGCGTGAAGAAGGCGCTTCACCCACCATGAAATCCATCCTCGCCGCCCTGCTTGCCTGCACCCTCACACTCTCCGCGCGTGACCAAACGCTCGACATCTACTGGATCGACTCCGAAGGCGGTGGCTCGACGTTAATCGTGACACCAGCGGGTGAATCGGTGCTTATTGACACCGGCAATCCGGGCGGGCGCGATCCACAGCGCATCCAGAAAGTCGTCATGGAGCAGGCCAAGCTCACGCGCATCGACCACGTCATCATCACGCACTTTCATGGCGATCACTTCGGCGGACTGGCCGAACTGGCGGAGCTGATGCCTGTCGACACGCTTTATGACAAAGGACTCCCAGAGGGCAGTCCCGACGGCAAGGCGCAGGACATGCGCTGGACGCTGACGAGCCGCCCATACCGTGATGCGAAAGTCGAAAAACGCGTCACGCTTGCCGCAGGCGCTGTCGTTCCGCTCAAACAGGCCGATGGCAGTCCCAAGCTCATGCTGCGCTGCCTGGGCGCGAATCAGCAGTTCATCCAGCCTTACCCCAACCAGCCCGAAAACCCTCTCAAAGGCTCAGTGCCGCCCAAGGCAGCCGACCCAACCGACAACGCGAACAGCGTCGTCATGCTGCTGCAGTTCGGCAACTTCCGCCTCTTCGACGGCGGCGATCTGTCGTGGAATGTGGAAGAAAAACTCGTCTCCCCCTTCAATCTCGTCGGCACCGTCGATCTCTATCAGGTGGACCATCATGGCCTGGATGTGAGTAACAATCCCATGCTCATCAACAGCCTCCAGCCCACAGTTTCCGTGATGAACAACGGCCCGCGCAAAGGCACAAGCAAATCCGCCATGCACGCTCTCAAATCGACCCCGACCATCCAGGCTATGTACCAAGTACATGAAAACGTCCGCGACGATCATGAGAACACGGCGGACAAGACGATGATCGCCAACCACGGCGATCTCGCCGAAGGCTGCGCCGCTGAGCACATTCACTGTACCGTTCGTGCCGATGCAAAGAGCTACACCGTCGAAGTTCCTTCGCAGAAACACAGCCGCACTTTCCAAACGCGCGAAAAGTAACGGCTGACAGCCTCACTTTTCCCCACCCTGACTGGAACGTATCAACGGAGCCAGCCACTTGGCCGTCTCATCGGCAATGACGTTGTAACCCGCCAGGTTCGGATGACGATCCCCCGTCCATCCTTGCAGATGGCCAAAAATGCCGTCCAGATGGTTGTCGAGGACGACCACGGTAGGCTCGGCTCCCGGCTGGATATACGGCGTCGCTAATGCGCGCAGGTTCTCCGGGATCTTCGCCAGCGAATAGCGGCGGTAGTTCAGCATGTCGGGGCCTTTCTTCAGCTCGGCCAGATAACGTGGCGCGATGTCAAAAAGCGCAAGCTTCTCCTCGGCAGCGATCTGACTGACCAGCCCATTGATGTCCGCGTGCGTATTCTCGGGCGAGTAAGGAATGACCGTCATGGGAATGAGCATGGCGTTAGGATGGTCTGCGTGCAGACGGGCGAGCAATTCGCGGAAATCCTTGGGGAAGTTCGTTTTGAAATCCTCACGTTTGGCAATGTCGTTGATGCCGTAGCGAATAAAGATGTAGTCGGCCTGCGGCTTGGTTTTCACCGCTTTGTCGTAGCGCGTGTCGAGCAGACGGCGGATGAATTCACCACTCACGCCTTCGTTATAGACATCGCAGGGAGGAAGATCTGTTTCGGTGGCGAGCTTGATGCGCAGTGTGTCCTCGATCTGCGGTTCATCCGGCGCGAGTTTCTTCGGAATACTGGCCTCGGTGGTGCTGTCGCCGAGGAGGATGATCTGCAGTCGTTTTTTGCCCGCCGTGGCATCGCTAAAGGCAAAGGGCTTGCCGCCGATGAACTGATCCGACGTAATCGTGGGACAGATGCGCTTCTCGACATGCTCGACAAACAGCTCCGTGCCACGGCTGTGACACACGAAGGGCCAGCGCGCGGGATTGTACATCGTGTCCGTCAGGTCGCGCATGAGGACGACGTGCTTGCCGTTCTTCGCCATCTGGCGCAGCCCAAAGGGGCGGCCTGAGACACACATGTTGAGATGGACGCCCATGAGGATGACATTGTCGATGTTCCTCGCTTCGAGAAGGTTCCAAATCTCGACACCACTGTCGCTGATGGCGTCTTTCTCCTGATCAATGCGCAGCACATCGATCTGCTTTGTCCACGGGGCTTTGGGATTGAGACCCTTCGCTGCGAGTTCCTTGGCCCAGGCGGCATGCTCGGCGGGATCATCATCTTCTCCGCCATCGGTTTGATCCAACGGATACACAGCCATTTCTTCCGCCGGGATTTGTTTGCACCACTCGGCAATCTTGTCGGGCAGACGCGCCGCAACAGGCGCAGTCTTCGCGCGTTCGCGTGCAGGAGTGCCCTCGTAAGGCTTCATGCAGCTGCTCGGCGCATGGATGATGAAAACCCTATCCTGGCGGGCCTTTTCGAGCACCTCGTTCATGCGTGGCGCCATCTCGACCTCACGCGTCACAGCGTTTTTGCAGTGGTGCAGATCCCACATGTCACAGACGATGATGGCAGTGCGCGCTGGCAGCCACGTCTCTTTTGCGAGTGTCGTTTTGCCAGCAGGCGCACGCAATTGCAACGTGAAAGAGAGCGGCGCTTCGACCGCAGCAGCGGAAACAACGAGAGTCAGTATCAGTGCGGGAGATAAAAAACGGAACGACATGCGCAGACTACGCGCGCATGTGCTTGGATCGTTCATCCAACGCGTCAGCGGCTCATCGCCCTCAAAGCCTTGCTTTCATCCACGAGTAGAAACTCGCGCCGATCTGGGCATAACCGACGGGGTTGGGATGCACCCCATTGTTATTCGGATAGCCATCGACGGGATCGAGGTCGAGTTCCGTGGGAACAATGAAGATGCCGTCCTTTTCACGATTGGAGAGACACTTGAGCATGAGCTGCACGATGCGGTGCTGGATGCGCTTCCAGCCCCAGCGCGGATACTTGTCCTTGTAGTTCGCTGTGAAGCCTTCCTGACGCGCATTCGGCGGCGTGGTCAGTCCCACAGCGAGTTTGGCATTAGGCGCAGCCTTGTGGAATGCAGCGAGGAGCTTGTCGGCGTTGTCGAGCACCTCGTTGATCTTGGTATCCGGGTTGTTGGGATCAGCCCCAAAGCAGTCATTGATGCCAAGCAGGAAGGTGACGACATCGGGCGACTGATTGCCGCAGTGCTCCTTGAAGTAGCGCTGCAAATCAAAGACGCCGGTTTTGCCATCCGCAGCCGGAAAAATAAATGGGCTGGTCGCCTTGCGAGCCACTGGACCTGCGGCCACTCCCGGAGTCTCCGGTGCGAATTTGATGAGGAAGTCAGACCACTTCCAGCCGCCATAACCTTCATGTGCGACACCCGGCTGCGCACCTGCAGGCTTGTGCGTACCGAGCAGCGTGGCCTTGGGATTACCCGGCAGTGCGAGCAGACGCGCAATTTCATTCGGGTAAACGCTCGCATGCGTGAGGCTGTCACCCACAATCAGCAGGCGCAGCGGCTTGGTGGAAGCCGATTTGCGCGGAGAAATGTGCAGCATGGTCCGCCCCTGCTCCACCACTTTACCACCCGCGTCCTTGACGGTGATGGCAAGCGGATGATCGCCCACATCGGCATCACTCGGTGTAAGCGTCCAGCGGCGTTCTTCGTTTTTGCCCAGCTTGCAGGTGAACTCAAAGCGATAAGCCTCGGGAGTCTCCGTCAGCACGATGTTGTCGTGGTAAATGCTCATCGGCACATCCGGCGTGGCGTACACGACGGGTGGCAGAGTGAGCTGGAGATCTCCGGCAAAGGCGGAGCAAGTAAGCGCAAAGAAGAGACTGAGAATCCGGCACATGACCTCCCACTACGGAGTGTCGCGGACAAATCGTTCCATGAAGCGCACGATGGCAGACATGGAAAGCTGACCGCCGGGTGTGGAGGGAAAGTAGTCCATGCCATGCGTGCCCCAGGGAAGTTCAAGAAAGAAGTGATCGTCGCGCTTCGCGAGACGCTCGTTGAAGCGGCGGCTGTGGCCGATGCCGACGAGGGAATCCTGCGTGCCATGGAGGATCAGCGTGGGCAGGCTGCGCTGATCAAGAAACTCGGTCGCTGAAGCGGTATGATAGGCCTCCGGCACTTCCTCTGGATCGCCGCCCATGTACTGCCTCACGAGACCGAGCGACTTCAGTAAATCGTCCGGCACTGCCCACTCGCGCGCAAGATACATGTTGGGCGTGCCATACACATCAATGCAGGCGCGGGCGCCGAGCTCCGGCAGGCCATAGGCGCATGCAGTGGCGATCTGCGCACCCGCAGAGCGCCCCATAAGAACAATGAGATCAGTATCGATGCCGAGTTCAGCAGCATGCTCGCGAACCCAGGCACAGGCACGCCGTGTGTCCTCCGCCTGAGCCGACCACGGATGTTGCGGCGCAAGCCGATAGCCATAGGAGCACAGCACATAACCGTGAGAAGCGAGCTCCGTGTTCGCACCTTCGAACTCTCCAGGATCACCGCTGTCCCAGCCTCCAGTATGCGCAATGAGCAAACAGGGCAGCGATTTCTCCACTCCGACAGGCCGGTAGATCACAACATCAAGCGCCTCCCCCCCCTCCCGCCAATAAGTGCGGCGCTCATGCTGCACAGTGAATTTCTCCGTGTGCATCGGCTTCCACAAACGCAGCCAGGAGAAGCGCAAACCCTGCGCCACAGCAATACGCGACGCCTGCACGGCAGGTATGAAAAACACGACGGCGAGCAGCAGGCAAACCAACGCCAACCAGCGCGAGGACTGAGCGGCGTGATACACCAAAAGCAGCGCCAGCACCGCAAGCCAGTGGCCAAACTCCGTAGCCGCCAGCTGAAGCTGCCACTGCCAACGCGTAGGCGACACAATCCAGGCGTTCAGCGCAAGGAAGGCGAGAATGAGGAGTGCCGAAATGATAAACACGGATTTCACGAATCAGACTTTATCCGCTTCGGGCACCTTTCTGGATTCACGCATTTCACAAAAAAGGCGCGGATCTCACGACCCGCGCCTCAGAAGAACATGACAGGATCAACCCGCAATCGAGAACACCTCGCGGGCGTCCGCTATGCTACCCGTGAGAGCGGCAGCAGCGACCATCACTGGGCTCATGAGGACCGTGCGGCCTGTGGTGCTTCCCTGACGTCCCTTGAAGTTGCGGTTCGAAGACGACGCGCAAAGCTGATCGCCGACGAGCTTGTCGGGATTCATCGCCAGACACATGGAGCAGCCTGCGCCGCGCCATTCGAAACCCGCCTCACTGAAGACTTCGTGCAGCCCTTCCTGACGTGCGAGTGTATCGACGATCTGCGACCCAGGCACCGCGATGGCTTTGACGCCAGCAGCGACTTTGCGCCCTTTGATGAACTTGGCCACTTCACGGAAATCGCTCAGACGGCCGTTGGTGCAGGAACCGATGAAGGCGACATCGATCTTCGTGCCTTTGATCGGTTCGCCCGCAGGCAGCTTCATGTAATCGAGCGCGTCCTGGATGGAGATACGGCCGGGCTCGGTCGTGGCGCTTTCAGCAGTCGGCACATTTTCGGTGACGGCGATCGCTTGGTCCGGGCTGGTGCCCCAAGTGACTGTGGGCGGCACGTCTTCAGCCTTGATGTTGATCACATCATCATAAACGCAGTCCGCATCCGAAGCCACGGCACGCCATTTTTCAACCGTGTCGAGCCATTCATCCCCCTGCGGGGAATACGGGCGCCCTTTGAGGTATTCGAATGTCTTTTCGTCGGGATTGACGTAGCCGCAGCGCGCACCGCCTTCGATGCTCATGTTGCAGACGGTCATGCGCTCTTCCATCGACATCGCGTCAACCAAACTGCCGCCGTATTCATAGGCGTAGCCGATGCCACCGTTCGCACCCAGCAGGCGGATGATGTGGAGGATCACATCCTTGGAATAAACACCGGGGCGCAGCTGGCCGTCCACATTGATGCGGCGGACTTTCATCTTGCCGAGAGCCATGGTCTGGGTGGCGAGGATGTCGCGCACCTGGGTGGTGCCGATGCCGAAGGCGATCGCGCCAAAGGCGCCGTGCGTCGCAGTGTGGCTATCGCCACAGGCAATCGTGGTGCCGGGCTGGGTGATGCCCTGCTCAGGCCCGACGACATGCACAATGCCCTGCTTGCCGCTGGAAAGGCTGAAGTAGGTGATGCCGAAGTCCTTGGCGTTCTTGTTGAGCTCCTGGATCATCGCCTCGGCGAGAGGATCGGAAAACGGCGAGACCTGGCTGTCAGTCGGCACGATGTGATCGACGGTGGCGAAGGTGCGGTGCGGGTAGGCCACTTTCAGGTTCAAATCACGCAACATGCCAAAGGCCTGCGGGCTGGTAACCTCATGGACGAGATGCGTGTCGATGAGGAGCTGTGTCTGGCCGTTGTCGAGGGTTCCGACGACGTGCGAATCCCAGACTTTTTCGAAGAGTGTTTTGCCCATGATGCGTGCTAATTGGTGGTTTGAGGGCTGCGAGCCTAGCACGCCGGGCGGCAGGCGCAAGAAAGCCTCTTGGCTTTTGCCACCGGACCTGCCAGCATCCGCGCCCATGAAATGGCTCAAAATTCTCTACGTACAGGTGCTCGTCGGCGTCATTCTGGGCATCCTGCTCGGTTTGTTGTTTCCGCCGACGAATTCGGTCGTCCTGTTCGGCCACACCTACAATGCCACCGACCTGCAGCCGCTGGCGGAGATTTTCATCAAGGCGATCAAGATGCTGATAGCGCCAATCATTTTCTGCACGGTGGTTTGCGGCATCGCGAGCATGGGGGATTTGAAACGGGTGGGGCGTGTAGGGTGGAAGGCGCTGCTGTATTTTGAGCTCGTCACCACGGTGGCGCTGCTCATTGGCCTCGTGGTGGCGAATGTGATCGAACCAGGTGCCGGAGTGGAGCATCATGCCTCTGCCAAAGAAACCTCGAAGCTGGTCGAATACCAAGCCAAGGCGGGAGATACGAGTACCAAGACCTTCCTGATGAACATCGTGCCAAAGACTTTTGTGGGGGCGTTTACGGATGATTCGGTGTTGCCCGCCTTGTTTCTGGCACTGCTGGTGGCCGTGGCGCTGTGCCAGATGGGCGAGAAGGGCAAGCCGGTGCTGGATCTCCTCCACAGCGTTTCGGAGGTGTTTTTCAAGCTCGTCGCCATGATCACGCGTGTGGCACCGGTTGCTGCGTGTGCGGCGATGGCCTACACCGTAGGTTCGGAGGGGCCGGGGATGTTGTACAAGCTGGCAAAGGTCCTGGCCTGCGTGTATCTGACCTGCGGACTGTTTGTGTTTGTGGTGCTCGGCGGCATCGCGCGGTGGAACGGGTTCAGCCTGTGGAAGATGCTGATTCACATCAAAGACGAGCTGCTGCTGGTGCTAGGCACCTCGTCGTCTGAGACTGCACTGCCCCAACTCATGCTGAAGCTCGAAAAGTCCGGCTGTGACAAGTCGGTGGTCGGCGTGGTGATTCCTTCCGGCTACTCGTTCAATCTCGACGGCACCTGCATCTACCTGACGCTGGCGGCGCTGTTCGTCGCGCAGGCCACAAACACGAATCTGACGCTCTGGCAGCAACTCGGACTCCTGGCGGTGCTGCTGCTAACCTCGAAGGGAGCCGCCGGGGTCACGGGCGCGGGATTTATCACACTGGTGGCGACGCTTTCCACCATCGACACAGGCATTCCCGTCTCAGGTCTGGCGGTGCTGATCGGCATCGACCGCTTCATGTCGGAAGCGCGCGCCATCACGAATCTCATCGGCAACACACTCGCCACCTTGGTTGTCGCGAAGTGGGAAAAGGAGTTCGATCCGGAAAAGGGCAAGATGCTGCTCAGGTGATGCTCAATGCAGGCTTTGCCCCAAGAACCTCACAGCTCGATTTTCATCGGCGGCGGCGGGGCGAGCTTGAGCTTGGGGCCTTCTTCATCGGGAGCCTCCACGGCATCCACGGGGATGGCTTTGCGGATCGGCGTACCATCGTCATTGACAGGGCTAGCGCGGGGCACGGCCTGCTCGGAATTGTAGGGGTCTTCACCTATGACGGTGAGCGCCTTCATACGCACGGGCTCAATATGGACCCAGCGGGTGTTTGCAGCGATGAGTGGAGCGGAGCCGAAACCGCTGGCAGGACTTTGATAGCCGAACTGCTTGATTTCAACCGGCAGTCCCTCGCCGGTGTGCAGATTGCAGAAGCCCTCCAGCGGCGTGCCGGGGCGCAGGTACTCAAAGTAGGTGGCGCGCACGGATTTCTCACGGCCATCGGGCCCCTTGATTTTCTCGTAGCAGTAGTCGGTGGCACGCATGCCGCTGCGCTGGCACATTTCCACCCGCTCTGCCGTCTGTGGCGGTTCTACTTCCTGCGGAATGTACCGTGTGGCGCTGGCATTGACCATGTCCACCCACACGGGGAGCACGATGCGGTTGGAAAAGGCCCCGGGGTAGATGGTCTTCTGCTTGTCAAAACCGGCCCACACGCCGCAGGTGACACCGGAGGTGTAACCCAGGAACCAGAGGTCCTTAAATTCGTAGTGCGTGCCGGTCTTACCACCTGCCACGAACTCGCCGAGCTTGTATTCACTGACGGCAGGACTGCCGGTGCCACGATGCAACGCATCAACCAGGCAGGTATGCGTCTGGTACGCGGCGATGGGGTCCATGCTTTGCACGCTGCGCAGCGCCGTCTCGGAGATTTGAAACACCACCTTGTCGCTGTTGTCCGTGATGCGCTGGATGAGGTTCAGCTTCTGCGGGCGGCTGCCCAGGGTGGGAAAATTGGAGTAGGCCAGGCACATCTCGCTCAGGCGCACCTCGCTGGCACCGAGGAAGGTGGAGGGATAATCGCGCATTTCGGAGGTGATGCCGGCCTTATGCGCCACCTGTTTGACCATGGGAACCCCCACGCGCTCTCCCAGGCGTACGGTGGCCGAGTTGCGGCCCTGCACAAGCGCCTCACGCGAACTCATCGGTGCCTGCGTCCATTTGGGATTGTCCACCTCTGCGCCCCACTCGCCCAGAATACCGGTCAGCCCCCCGATCATCACGCGGCGGTTGTCCAGAGGAGCGTCATCCACCTTGGTGCCAGGATATAGCCCCGGGCTGCTGAACGCGGCGGCATATACCAAAGGCGTGAAGGCGGTGCCTGCCGGGCGCACCCCGTCCGTGGCGCGGTTAAACTGGCTGTCTCCAAAATCACGCCCTCCGACCATCGCCAAAATGCTGCCGTCCTTGTTGTCGATCATCAAGGCGGCGGCCTGCAGGTACTCCGGCAGAGGCCTGGGGGTCGCAGGATCAATCTCGCCGCGCTTCAAGCGCGCACGGTAGTCAGTCATGATGGCGCGGAACTGAGCGAAGGTTTGGTGCTCGTAGCCCGGCCGTTTTTCGACCTCGGCCATGCGCCTGCTAACCGCCTCCTCAGTGGCTTTTTGCAGGTCCTGATCAATACTGGTGTAGATGCGGAAGCCGCCGATGGAAGCCCGCTCCTCACCGACGAGATCAACGACCTCACGCCTCACGGAGTCAAAGACATGGCTCAGACGCGGGTCGGAGCTCTGTGGCGCAGTCACGAGCGGTCTTCTCTTGAGCTTGGTGGCTTCGTCCTTCGTCAGCGTGCCTTCAATGGCCATGCGATCCAGCACGTAGTTGCGCTCTTTAATGGCACGCTGGGGATGCTTGATCGGCTGGATGTTGTTCGGGCTCTTGATCAGTCCCACGATCGTCGCTGACTCCTCGACGCTCAGTTCTTTGACATCCTTGCCAAAGTAGCCGCGGGCCGCCGCCTGCACACCGTAGAAATTCACCCCGAAGAAGATGCGGTTCAGGTAGAGTTCAAGAATCTCCGCCTTCGAGAAATGCTTCTCAATGCGCTGGGCGATGAACGCCTCCAAAATCTTGCGCTTGTAGCTGCGCTCAAGGAGCTTGAAGGTCTGCCGGGCAAGCTGCTGCGTAATCGTGCTCGCCCCCTGCGTGACCTCGCGGGCCACAATGTTTTCCTTCACCGCACGGAGGAGACCGATGTAATCGACCCCGTCATGCTTGAAAAACCGTGAATCTTCCTGCGCCACTAGAGCATCGATGAGATGCTGTGGCACATCGGTGATCGGCACCGGGGTGCGGTTCAGCACGTACAGGCGGGCCATTTCATCACCATCACGGTCAAAAATAATGCTCGCAGACTCAAGCTTCTTGAGTTCCTCCAGATCAAACTTCTCGGCATCCCGCCGCAGCGGCGCCACAACAACACTGTAAATGCCAAACGCTGACACGACGCAGAGCAGTGCAAAGGCCATCAGCGCACTGAACCAGCCGCGGCGGTAGAACGGCAGTTTCAGGCCGGCTTCGCCACGCCAGTTGCGCACAGGCTGGGGATCGGGATCATCACGGAACATGGCTTGGTAAGAAAGAAGGGTCGTGAAACTACCCGCCCTTCACATTCCGCGCCAGTTCTTTCCCGTGCATCGCATGTCTTCCCTGCCCCAGATTCTCCGCGAAAAAATCGCCACCACGTCGTCCGGCCGACTGCCCTTTGCGCAGATCATGGAACTAGCGCTCTATCATCCTGAGCATGGTTATTATGGTGCAGGCCCGAGCAAAATTGGCCGTCAGGGCGATTTTTTCACCAGTGTGAGCGTCGGCCCGTTGTTTGGGAAGCTGCTGGCCCTGTATGCTTTGCAGGAATGGCAGGCCCTAGGAGAGCCGGAAAATTTCACGCTCATCGAACAGGGCGCACATGACGGGCAGCTCGCAGAAGATGTGTTGCGCGCTCTGGATGGCAGCCCGCTGCGCTACCTCATCGTGGAGCCGAACCCGAAGTATCGTGAAGCTCAGTTCAAGCGCCTCGGTGACCGGGTTGAATGGGTGGAAAGCCTCGCCGAGCTGAAATCCGGTCCCAAACACGGTTTTTTCCTCTGCAACGAGCTGCCAGATGCCTTTCCTGTGCATCTCGTCCGCTGGAACGGCGAACGCTGGGAGGAGTTGTTCGTCGAAGCTGACGGCACCGAGGACTTCCGCTTCATCCCAGGCGAATGCTCGTGTGAGGAGCTTGTGGACGAGACGAAACACCTGCCGCACGATCTCGAAACCGGCCATACCCTCGAAATCAACCTCGCCATGCTCATATGGATTCGCGCCCTAGCGCAGGCTGCATTTCATGGGGCCATCTTCATCGCCGACTACGGTCTCGATGCGGAGGAGTTCTTCGCCGATTCACGCGCCGTTGGAACCATCCGCCGATACCGGCAGCACCAGATGGACGGCCAGGTGCTGGCTGACCTCGGCGAATGTGATTTGACCACGCACATCAATTTCACGCGGCTTATTGATGAAGCCGTGCGCCATGGTCTCACCCAGCGCGAATACGACCTGCAAGGCCGCCTGCTGGGCCGCATGGCGATGAAATGGATACAAAGCCTCGAAGGCAGGCCGCCTGACGCCGCCACGATGCGCCAGTTCAATTCGCTCACTCATCCAGCGTTAATGGGGCGTTCGTTCCGGTGCCTCATTCTGGATAAGTCAGCCCGTTAATCACAATCGCGCGTATTCCGTTCATGAAAAAGTTGCTCATTGTCATCAGCGGTCTGCTACTCAGCGCCTTTGGCATAGCAGCCTGCGCCACGTCGCGGGCGGGTTATGAAACAGCTCCGTACAAGGTCATTCGCACGGACGGTGACTTCGAGGTCCGTGAGTATCCCGAGCTCAAAATAGCCACCACATCACGTGACAAGGATAACTCGGGCTTCATGCGGCTGTTCCGCTATATCGACGGCGGAAATGTGGCTAAGGAGAAGATTTCCATGACGACACCGGTCTTCATGGTGGATGGCAAGATGGCTTTCGTGGTGCCGGAAAAGAACAAGGCCGCCACACCCGCCCCGGCGTCTGCCCAGGTGAGTGTGGACACGATGAATGCGCGACGCGTGGCCGTCTATCGCTACAGCGGCTCCCGCATAAAGAGCCTCGAACCACAGGCTCTGGCAAAGCTGAAAGTCTGGATGCAGCAAAAACAGCTTCTGGAAGCCGGAGCGCCCTTCAGCGCCTACTACGACCCGCCGTGGACACCAGGCTTTCTACGCCGCAATGAAGTGTTGATTCCCATCTCTCCACTATAATTTTCATGCGCATCGGCATCACAGGAGCGACAGGCTTCATCGGCAGGCACCTCGCGGCATCTGCAATAGACGGAGGGCATGAGGTAGTCGCGTATTCACGCAGGCCGGGTTCAGGCCTGACTCAGCCGAAACAGGCACCGCATGCACTGCCTGAGACGCCGCTGGATGTACTCGTGCATCTCTCAGGCGAATCTTTAATGGGCCTGTGGACCTACGAAAAACGCGATCTCATCTGGAAAAGCCGAGTGGATTTCACCGAGGCTCTGGTGGCGCATCTGGGCTCATGGAAAACTGAAAACCGGCCCAAGGTGCTGGTATGCGCGTCCGGAGCCGGATTTTATGGCAACTGCGGTGCTGATGCCGTGGATGAAAGCTCACCGCGTGGCGAAGGCTTTCTGGCGGATGTCTGCGCAGGCTGGGAGATGGCGGCTCACCGGGCGGAGGCACTCGGCCTGCGTGTCATCACCCTGCGCACAGGCATGGTGCTAGGCCGTGATGGCGGCGCATTTCCGCTGCTGCGCCGGGTGTTTGGCTGCGGCCTCGGCGGCAGACTCGGTTCGGGACAGCAATGGATGTCCTGGATTCATATTGAGGATGCGGTGCAGATACTCCTGAAGGCGATCACCACCGAAACCGTGAGAGGCCCGGTAAACCTCTGCGCTCCAGAAGCGGTGACGAATGCCGAGTTCACCCAAAAGCTGGCGGCGGCTCTGCATCGCCCGGCGTGGTTTCATGCGCCTGCTTTTGCCCTCAAGCTGCTTCTGCGCGGGATGGCAGACGAAATGCTGCTTAGCGGCCAGCGAGTGATTCCTCGCGTTGCTTCAGAGATGGGCTACGGTTTTACGTACCCCGACATTGCCTGCGCCCTCAAAGCGCTCGTCTGAACAGGCAGTTTACGGTGGTTGACGATTGGTCCAAACCACAGTCAACCACAGTCAACCACAGTCAACCATCGTCAACGACCGTCAACCATCGTCATCTTTCCCTCATGGCATCCCAGCAGACCACCATCGGCATCATTTACGATTACGACCAGACTCTCAGTCCGACGTACATGCAGGATGAGACCCTCTTCCCACACTTCGGGATCAATCCGGAACAGTTCTGGAAGCGCAGCCGCGAACTGGTGGATCAGGAAGGCTACGACGGGGAACTGGCCTACCTGAAGTGCATGCTGGACTACCTCGACATGGACCGGCCAACGAATGAGGATCTGCGCAAACTGGGAGCAAAACTGCATTTTTTCAAAGGCGTCCCGGAACTCTTCGACGAGCTGAACAAAGTGCTGAACGAGCAGCACCGCCTGCTCGGCGTGAAGATCGAGCATTACATCGTCTCCAGCGGGCTGAAAGCGCTGCTGGATGGGTCCGCACTGGCCCCCTTTGTGAAGAGGATCTTCGGCTGTGAGTTCGGCGAAGACAAAAACGGCCGCATCACCTTCCCCAAACGCGTGATCAGCCACACTACGAAGACTCAATACATCTTCCGCATCAACAAAGGCATGCTGGAGCCCCATGAAGACGTAAACGACCACATGGCGCATGAACTACGCCCGATCCCCTTCCAGCACATGATTTATGTGGGAGACGGCCCGACGGACGTGCCCTGCTTCACGCTGATGAAACGCTACGGTGGCCATGCGGTGGCGGTTTACAATCCGGACGAAGCGAGCCGCAGCAGCTTCCGCAAGTGCTACCAGCTCACCGGTCTGGCCGACCGCGTAAAGCACATCGCCCCCGCCGATTACCGCCCCGGCAGCCATCTGCGGCTCCTGCTGGAGGAAATGGTGACGGACATCGCCGACGGCATCGTCCGCAAAAAGCGCCAGGAAATCGAGGATGGCACGGTGTCAGCACCGCATTTTTAGCACACGGCAATGCCCCGCGCACGCATGTCACGGAACCACTCCACGTAGGCGGGAACGCCCTGCGCAATGGTGGTGGCGGGCTTGAAGCCGATGAGGGCCTTTGCCTTGCTCACATCGGCAGACGTCAGCGGCACATCTCCCGGCTGCTCCGGCAGTTGATTGATGACGGCCTTTTTGCCAATCGCCTGCTCGATGGTGGCGATGAGGTCGTTGAGCGTCACGGTTTGGGAACCGCCGAGATTGAAGATTTCGCAGATGGGACCGCTACGGTAGTTCAGCGCGCCGACGATGCCATCGACGATGTCGTGGACGAAAGTGTAGTCTCGGGCGGTGCTGCCATCACCGTATTTGTCGATCGGTTTGCCGTCTTCAATGAGACGGGAGAATTTTGAAATGGCCAGGTCAGGGCGCTGGCGCGGGCCATAAACAGTGAAAAAGCGCAGGGCGACAGTTTTCATGCCATAAAGGTGGCTGTAATTGGAACACATCTGCTCTCCTGCCATCTTGGTCATGGCGTAGGGGCTGATGGTCTGCAAAATGGGGTCGGATTCAGCAAACGGCACTTTTTTATTCACACCATAGACGGAAGAACTGCTGGCGAAGACAAAGTGCTTCACCCCGGTACGGCGGGCGGCTTCGAGGAGGTGGAAGGTGCCTTTGATATTGGTATCAATGTACAACTCCGGCTGCTCAATGGAAGGGCGCACGCCAGCACGTGCGGCCAGGTGGATGACTGCGTCAAAACGGCCCACTTCGAAGGTCTCTGTGACAAACTGCGGATTCGAAATGTCCCCCTCACAAACCGTGACCTTCGGGCCGAGAGCCCGGAGGTTTTCACGCTTGATCGTGGGATTGTAGTAGTCGTTGAAGCTGTCGATGATTGTGATCTGCCCTGCTTCTTCACGAATAAGGCGCTCAACGGTATGGGAGCCGATGAAACCAGCTCCGCCTGTGACAAGGATTTTCATGCTCAAAAAAGTCTGGCGTCTTGGTTGCCGACCACCAGACAGCAACTAACGGGCAGTGAACGAACAATTGCAAGGCGGCAGGAGAAAGGGATTGACGCAAGGGGGCGCATTTCGGTAAATAGTGGGAATTATCTGAATCATGAGCGAACCCGAAAACACGCCACCATCACCGCCATCAGGCTCGACGCCCAAGACTGCCGCCGTCCCGCTGAAAAAAGAGACCGTTCGCATCACGCTGCGTGGGCGTCCAGGCACAGGCGTCACCCAGCCGCGCGAGTCCACCGCTCCCGTATCCCCCGCCAGCGCTGGGATCCCGGCCTCATTCAACACGACCTCCGTGGTTCCAATGGTGTCGAAAAAATCCACGGCCCCGATTAATCTGCCCTCAGCCCCGCTGCCTCCACCCGCGCCAAAATCCAGCACCGCACCGGTGAAGCTGCCTGCGCCGCCGATGTCGCCGCCTTCCAAAAAGACGACATCCGCAATTCCAGTGGCTTCTTCTCCGCCTCCCGCCGCACCCGCGCCTTCTGGGGCGATGCCGCCGCCCGTTGCTCGCCCGCTGGCCCCTCCCACAGCGCCAAAGCCGCCTGGAGCACCGATGGCTCCTAGGCCCCCTGGTGCACCGACTGCCCCCCGTCCGGCCTCCCCGCCCATGGCAGGTCTGCCAGCAGCAACCCGCCCGCTGAGCCAAAACCCCGCTGCCCCACCGCCGCGCACTGAGACTGGCGCACCTACAGTCCCGCTGCAAAAGCCAACCGCAGGTCCACGTCCGCCGACAATGCCTGGAGCAGGCACGGGCCCCATGGTCGGTGGTGGAGCAGGTCCGGCAGCTCCCCTCCCAAAAGCGACTGTCAAGCTGCAGCCCACGCAGGCCATGCAGCGCCCTTCCATCTCCGCTCCTCCCAGCGCCCCCGTGAAACGCAGCGCTGCGGCTGATGCAGAACAGTTCTACGAAGAAAAGGATCCAGAAGCAGGCTTGGTACCTTTGTCTGTGATCTGCTTTGTGCTTTCCGCCGTTTTGATGTTTGTTCAGATTTTAGGTGCAGATGCCTTCAAAACTGCCGAACCTAACGACGAATCGGCCATTATGGTGCCAGCCAAAGGTAAAATGGACTGGGAAACCTTCTCCGTCTCCAGTGGCAGCTGGACCAATGGATTTACGTCCAAACTGATGAAGATTCCCTGAATCCATCAACAGTCAGACTCACTTTCACTTCTTCTCCATCATGCCACTTGCCTGGTTAGTTTTCATCCTCGCCGTCGCCACCTTGGCCCTCAACTTCCTCGCCAAAAGCGGCGGGGGAATGTGAGCCGCTAGGGAGAGAATCAGCGCGCTACTCGACAAGGACTGCGGTCCGTCGAGTAGTTTTTTTGTATGCCGCTCAGATAAGCAGCTTTTTTTGTTTATGCTAAGTTTCCAGAACCGGCTCATCGAAACCTAGACTTGCTGTCTATTCGCACGGCAAGAGTATAGTCTGCGCGAGCTGGTGCGATGCAAAAACGGAACGTATTGGAATAGCCGAAGATAAGAGCCGTCCAACCCGAGACTGGCCCGAACCCTTGGCTCTCAGCATGGCTGTGACCTCCAACAATCGGAAAGGCTACTGCTTGCCGCCGCGGCCGCCGGGATTTGGATCCATATCCAGGTCGAAATTGAATTTGGGGAAGTCCTTGAGGGTAAAGGACAACAGGAGGCCAAAATCAGAAACGCCGTTGCCATTATTACGCGACATGAAACCAAAGGAAGCGATCCAGCTGCTCAGGTCTTTTGAAAAGCTGTAGCTCTGGAACTGAAGGATGCCATTGACCGCTTCGTAAATGTGATAAGTGTTGAAGCCATAATTCTCGTTCAACCGGGCATAAAACCGTGTGTAAACCAGGCTGCTGTTGCGGAAAAAGGGATGGTCATAAATGTATTGATGCCCCATCTCCATGGAGGTCGTTTTGCTCAACATCCAGGTGACGCTGTTGTTGGCTTCAGTAAAGCTGCCGACACCGCTGGTGATGGGCAGCTGCAGGTCGGACTTCAGGGTGGCCCAGGGTACCGGGACCCAGAAAAGCTCATTGTAAACATTGGAGAGGCTGCTGCCATATTCCGGATCTTTGCCAAACACGTTCACATAGGTGTTCATCCCCGCCCAGGTGTAGGTCTGGTCATCTCCGCCTTCTGGCGTCTCCCAGAAGCCGCCGTAGCCGCTGCTGCCCATGTAATCGCGTCTCGTTTGGAAGAGATTGCGGAATCCGACACGCGCCACATTCCATGAGCGCAGGCTATCCACCGCTGTGAACAACGGAACATCTATGGAACGCGGCCGTGTGGTGGTAGAAAGCCGGTCGATGGCGGGCAGTCCCGTATTCTGACTGGCGTCCAGATAGGAGTAGTTGAGGTAGGGCTGGAAGACATGCCGGATGCCGTTGAGACCGAGCATCGGCACCTGAACATCGCTCCAGTTTTTTGACAGTTTGAAGGAGACATCCAGCCCCATGTGCAAGATACCCCGGTTAAAATTCCGCAGTCCGCTGACACTGCCGACAATGCCCGTGTAGCTCGTCAAGCCAGCACCAATCCTGGGCGTCACATTCAGCCAGCCCATGTAGGTCTTGGGATACAGGAACTCATGGTAGGTGTGAAAACGGCCATATCCCGGCTGCGCCAGTCTGCTGGAAATAGCACCCAGCCCCTGGGTGATTTCGGCGGGAGTCAGTGTGGAGGTTCGCGAAGCACCCACAAGAGAGAGGTAGGATGCGGGGGCAGTTCCAAGCGGATCCGCCAGCACGCTAGCCAGACCAATTCCGCCACCGACTCCTCCGAGAGCTTGAAGACGGAGCAGTTCCGCCTTCTCCTGTGTTCCAACCAGTTCGCCAATGATACCTGCCGTGATGGTACCCTGGTGGTACACTCCAGAATTCCACAGAGGCCTCCGGGTGAAGTCGATGGACAGTTCGGGCAGCCTGGTCGTCGTCCGGTAAAAGTTGTTCAGCTTGAACTTCGCCAGTAAGGTGGCGACGTACGCGTCATTCGTGTGAATAAGCGAAATCAGATTGTCCGGCTCGCGATTGGTGCGGTAGTCATTGAAGAAAAAGTCTTCGTAAAAGTGGATGTCGCTGATCTTGTTGATGTCGAAATCAAGATACCAGGTGCTCACATCCGGCCCCGGAAGGTAGATGCGGTGCTGGAAATTCACCCGGTACCTGTCCTTGGACACCGGATAACGCGTGGCGGTTGTCGCGTTCGTTCCAGGGGCGGAGTCACTGACCCCGTAAATTTTCAGCGTGCCGAAGTTCTGACGGTTGCTGCTATGGCGCAGCGAAATCAAATCCACACCGACACCCACGCCACGCTTGCTGCGCAGATCAAATTTGTATTTCGCGTAGGTATGGTCGCCATGCACAACGGCAAGCTGTGTCAGCAGGAACCCCCCCCAGCGGCTCAGGTAGCCGGGGCCGATGCGCCAGTTGGCGTCTTCATCCAGCGATTTGGTAAGCTGGGGCAGATAGAAATAGGGCGTCTTTCCAGCATACATTTTCACGTCCTTGAGGATGGCTCTGTCCTCAGGGTAGACCGTCAGTTCTTTGGCGCTCACCCGGAAATTCGGGTTTTGCACATCATGCGATGTGAAAGACACGCCCTTGGCATCAATGCGGTTCTCCAGCTTGCTCCCTGAGTGGAAATCTTCCGCCCTGAAGAAAAACATGCCCGATGTTCTTCTCAACCCGCCCCCGGTGGAGCCACCCGTGCCAGTTATGCCCGTTCCAGGAATGCCCGGTGACCCCGCTCCAACGCCCGTGATCACATTCTTGCCCGACATCTCACCCGTGAGGGAATTGTAGGTGATCGAATCCCCGTGGTAGATCGTTCCTGCCCGCCAGATTGTCACCCCGTCCTTGGCGATCACCTCTCCGGTGGACTGGTTGTACTGCGCACTGCCGCAGCGCATTTCAACATCGCCGTAGTGAATATGCACATCCCCCGTCACCGTGGCGATTCCAGTTTCTGGATCCATCGTCGTGGTTAGACCTCGAATGTTCAGATCGCTCGTGAGGCTGTCGAGTAGGGATTGCCCGCTCGCCGCCCCGGCCACAGCCAAGGCGCAAACGAGAACCGTCACGCAAAATTTTGAAAAAATCATAACACGAGAGGACACAACCATGCACAGGCAGGGAATGAGAGCTTTCTAAATAGGCTACCGGGGTCGCGGTGACAAGAAAAAGCCGGACTTTTTTCGCCTCAATCATCCTCCCGCCCCGGGCGCACGGGACACACCCCTTTTTTGCTCGGTGCCTGCACAAACTCCAGCAGTCGTCGTGCCTTTTCCGGCCACTCGTGGGTCACAGCCTTCTCCAACGCCTGAGTCTGATTCATTCCGGAACAAAACAGCAGTTCAAAGAGTTCCTTGATCCTACCCCGATCTTCAGCGGAGAATCCCTGACGCCGCAGGCCGATCACGTTCAGTCCCGTGATGCGATTGATACGCTGTGCCGCGCAGTAGTGGGGGATGTCCTTGCTGAAACTGCCGTTCCCCTGGATGACGCAGAAATCTCCAATGCGCAGAAACTGGTGAAAAACCGCGCCGCCTCCAATGAAAGTGTTGTTGCCCACTTGAATATGCCCGCCCAGCAGTACCGCGTTTGCCAGGATGTTCCGGTCCCCCAGCACCACATCATGCGCCAGGTGGCTGCCCACCATGAGATAGTTGCCATCACCGATGCGTGTCGCTGATCCCGGCTTGCTGCCACGATGAATCGTCACATGCTCACGGATCACGTTTTTTTTGCCCAAAATCACGCTGCTAAGGGTGGCGGAATCAAAACCCAGATCTTGTGGCTCCCCACCGATCACCGCCCCGCGTCCGATCCGCGTCCCCTCCCCCACAATCACGTGCCCCACCATCTGGGCATGTGCCTCGATCTTGCATCCCGCTCCCACCTCGCTCGATCCTTCGATCACCACATAGGGGCCGATCTCGGCTGTGGGGTCGATTCGGGCGCTAGTGTCAATCAGGGCTGTCTGGTGAATCATGCGCGATAACCATGGATGCCCACTCAGCAGGGATCAATCCTGAGTTGCATCTCTCGCAAACTTCCTCTTGGCAGGCAGCCTCACGTTGCCTACTATCCTAACACGCCGCAACGCAGCACCAGGAGAGGTGGTCGAGTGGTTTATGGCTCCAGTCTTGAAAACTGGCGTGGGTTTATCCCCACCGTGGGTTCGAATCCCACCCTCTCCGCTCTCAGCCCCTGTAAAATCAAGGGTTCCAACGCGAATCAAAATAATGCGCACAAAAAGCGCGCATTCTGAATTACCTTTGCGCCCCCCCCAGCAACTTCGAAAACGTGCAGCCGCCAACCCTCTGCATGCCTGCGACAGCGAAGCTCTGAACTGGATCCCCGGCGCTAAGAAAACGTTAGGATCAGGATTATCGCGAGTCGCCTCAGTAAAATCCGCGAAAACTCTCGGGATTCAGGAGGGACACCTGAAAACGAACCGAGGACAGCGTTATATCAAGAATGGGACTAGAAAGAACGAGATTACCCCCAAGTCGGCGAACCATTCATACGTTTTGTTCGTAGTTGAACAAATTGGTTATTGATAAATTAAGACCTTAGTTCAATGTTATATTTTATGTCCTCCACCCACAGCAGACGTCAATTCCTCCAGTATTCGTCCGCCCTAGCTCTTTCCCAGCTACCCTGGCTAAGCGGCTGCGCCACCAGAACACCTGAAGCCGTTCTTTCGGTTGACCCAAAGGCCTGGGAAGAGCTGGCCCGGCATCTCAAGGGGCCTTTACTCCGGCCTGGAGACCATAACTTCAACAAGATCGCAGCCACCTGGAATTTGCGGTATTCCAATGTCCAAAAACCAGCAGGCATCGCCCGGTGTGACAATGCGGATGATGTACGTGTAAGTCTGCAATGGGCCCAGGAGCACAAGCTGCCGTTGGTGGCGCGCTCCGGCGGACACTCTTATTCGGGCTATTCCACCACTCCGGGACTCATGATTGATCTCTCGCTGCAAAACTCGTTAAGTTTCGATGACTCGACAGGCAAAGCAACGGTCGGAGCAGGTGCGCGTAATGCCACTCTGTATGACGCTCTGCCAGCCAAGAAGAGCTCTGTCACGCATGGGCGTTGCAAACAGGTGGGGGTGGGCGGCCTAGTCCTCGGCGGCGGCATTGGGTTCAACATGCGTCTCCACGGCCTGCTGATTGATCAGCTCGTCCAGACTGATGTCATGCTCGCCAGCGGTGAAACGCGGCGCTGTAGTGCCCATGAAAATGCTGATCTCTTCTGGGCCTGCCGTGGTGGCGGCGGTGGCAACTTTGGGATCAACACCTCGTTCACCTTCCAGACCTTTCCAGTTGGAAACGTTACCGTTTTTGACATCTCCTGGAACGAGAAAATTGACGAGATGCTCCCAGCTGCACTCGACCTGCTGCCGACCATGCCCGACCGCCTTGGCTGCAAGCTTTCGGTCAACACCAAGACTCCTGGAGTTCTTACCATCAACCTCCTGGGTCAGCTGGTCGGCCCGAAAGACGAGTTCGACAAACTGATGGCGCCGCTTTTCCGTCTGGCGGCCCCTTTCCAGCAGTTGATTGAGTACAAGCCATACTGGGATGCCCAGGAAAACCTCACAGAGGCGGGACTACCTGAATTTTCGCACGAAAGATCCCGCTATGCCCTGGGAGACATCAGTGTCGCAGGCAGCCGGGCGATCCTCAAGCACATGCGCAGCTGGCCCGGTACGCATGATCAGGCCACGTGGAAAATGTTCCTGGGTGGTGGTGCCATCAACAAGGTGTCCTCAACCGCCACCGCGTACTGGCATCGTAGCGCCAGCATGGTCACAAGTGTGGAACTAAACTGGAAGCCCGCTGACAGCAATGTCGTTCTGGCGGTGAACGAAGCCTGGCTCGCCCGCTTCCACGACGACATGGCCCAGTACACCTCGCGCCAGTGTTATCAGAATTTCATCGACAACGCCCAGAAGAACTACCTGCGCGCCTACTACGGTGACAACCTGGACCGTCTTGTGGAAGTCAAACGTGCCGTCGACCCCAAGAACATCTTCAATTATCCGCAAAGCATACCGCTCAAACTGTGAAGAGACTTTTCGTCACCGGAAAGTTCCACACATGCATCACCGCATAACTCCGCCACGGACGCCAAGCCTGGGACATCTCTTCGGCCTGCTTTGCGGTGACGCCGCCGAGTTTGTTGCAGACAGCGATGTCTTCCTTGGGAAAGGCGTCCGGCCAGCGCAGGGTTCGCATGGCAATATAGTGCGCGGTCCAGGGGCCGATGCCGGGCAGCGTTACCAGTTGCGCGATGACGGCCTCGGGATGCGCGCCGGGATCGAGCTGCAGCCTGCCTGAGCGGAAGGCTTCTGCGAGGGCGAGGATGCACGCGGCGCGGGTGCGGATGATGCCGAGGCGGGCAATGTCATCGAGGGTGGCTCTGGCGACTTTCTGCGCTAGGGGAGTCAGCCGTGTCAGCTCAGGAAACGGCGTCTCGATTTTTTTACTGAAGGCTTCGGCATAACGGCACGCGATCTTGGTCGCGGCCTGCACGGTGATCTGCTGACCCAGGATGGCGCGCACGGCCATTTCAAAGCCGTCAAACGCACCTGGCACTCGCAGTCCGGGATTTTGCATGACGCTCTTTTTCAGCGTGGCATCCTGCATCAAATGCGCCGCGATGATGTCAGGACGGGCGGCGAGATCAAACATGTGGCGCAGGCGGCCCAGCAGCGCGGGCAGAACGGGAGTCAGCGAATGCGTGAACTCCACCAGCAGCGCATTCTTTGCCGCCGCGTTGGACACCTTGATCCAGCCTGTGTGATCGCCCAGCCGCACGGTGCGCGAGTAGCTGCTATCGGCGACTAACTCCACCTCGCGGATTGTGCGGGCGGCGAGAAACTTGAGCATGGTTTCCCAGTCGTAGGGCGGGCGGTAGCCGAGCTGCAGCGTGGAGGTGTCGGTGGCGTGCATCCTGCCCGGATGCGCGGCGGCTTCTTTGCGCAGGCGTGTGGGCGGCATGCGGTAATGACGGCTGAAGGCGTCATTGAACCGGCGCAGGCTGGAGAAGCCGCTGGCAAAGGCGATTTCGATGACCGGCAGCCGGGTGTCGGTGAGAAGTTGTTTGGCCAAAAGCAGACGTCGAGTTTGAATCAGCTCGATGGGCGAGACTCCAAGCTCCTGCTGCACGATGCGGCGCAACTGGCGTGAGCTGAGGCCAAACTGCGTGGCGATTTCTTCGAGGCCCGCGCCTTCATCCGCCAGCCCTTCGTCCATGCGGAGCATGATCAAATCGGCCAGCCGATGCGCGTGATCCACCGGTGCATGCCCCGGAGCCAGCTCTGGACGGCAGCGCAGGCAGGGGCGAAAGGCCGCCTTCTCCGCAGCCCCGGCGCTTTCATAGAAGCGGCAGTTTTCCCGCTTCGGCACCTTCACCGGGCAGATGGGGCGGCAGTAGATGCCCGTGGAGGTGACGCCGACGTAGAATACGCCGTCAAAGCGTGGGTCACGGGATTTCAGCGCGCGATACGCGGCATCATCATCGATCAGGTTCATGGAGTTCAGCATGCTAGTCCCTGCAGTCCTTCTGGACTGGCCGTTTTCGGACATGAGGTTATTTTATCTCCATGTCCGAAAATGGCCAGCAGCCGTTGCCTGTGCGCGCCATGATCTGGCCGAACGCAAACCGCACTGACATGCCATCCCCCAGCTATTATTTCAAAACCATGCCCACGCCGGTGGGTCTGCTCACGCTCGTGGCGAATGAGCATGGACTGGCGGCGGTGCTGTGGGAAAACGATGATCCGAAACGCGTGCGCCTCAGCCCTCTGCAGGAGGACAGCAAGCACCCGGTACTGCTGGAAGCCGAGCGGCAGTTGCAGGACTACTTCGAGGGGAAGCGCGAGATGTTCTCCCTGAAGCTCGACTTCATCGGCGGCACGGAGTTTCAGCAGAAAGTTTGGGCGGCGCTGCTGACGATTCCCTTTGGCGAGACGCGAAGCTACGCGCAGATCGCGGAGCAGATCGGCAACCCCAATGCGGTGCGTGCGGTGGGCACGGCCAATGGCAAAAACCCCATCTCCATCATCGCGCCGTGCCATCGTGTGATCGGTTCCAATGGCAAGCTGACAGGCTTTGCCGGTGGCATGGAGGCCAAGGCTTATCTGCTGAAGCTGGAGTCGAAAGATCCGACGCTGATCTGACAGCGTTCTTCACGGCACCATCTCCACCCGAACCTCCACGGCAGCGCTGCGGCCTTGATCATCCAGGACATGAACGCGCCATTTGCCGGCGGCTGCGGCCCACATGATGGGCGTGGCGGGATCGCTGGCTCCGAGAAAGCGCGGGCCGGCAAACCAGAAGACGCGGTTTACGCCCGGAGCTGTGTCCGCACGCAGCGGGATCGTCTGACGCGCCGCATCGGAGGCTTGCAGGGTGTACACCAAGGCGGCACGTGGTGAGACAATCTTTGGCACTGCGCCCGCATCAGCGGCAGCGAGTGATTCAGCGCTCGCTTCCAGCGGTGGTGGTGTTTTGCGTGGCACACCGGCCAGCTTGAACATCTCCAGCAGGTCCGGTGGCCAGAACTCGAACACTTCGTGTTTCAAAGTGCGCTTGCCGTCATCACGCGCTACACGCAGACCGCTGGCTGAATCGATCAACACTTCGCGATGGATGTCACAGGGTGTAATGGGAGACACACCGGGAATGAATCCGCCCTGGACGCGGTGCTGGCAGTGAGGGGGTGGCAGTTGTCCCGACACCGCGCACAGTTCCACCTGCGAGACACCTGTGGGCGGCTTTTCGCGTTTCATGGGTAGGCGCAGATGCCGGAACGTTTCAAACAGCAGCGGTGCGGCGCATTCGCGGGCGATGAAGGCCGGGTTGGCCTTGCCGTTGAAATTGCCGATCCACACCACCAGCACATACTCGCCACGCATGCCCGCCGCCCAGGCATCGCGAAAGCCGTGCGAAGTGCCCGTCTTCCACGTTACCGCCGGGTCATCCATCACCGGCTCGCCTTCACGCGTGCGCAGCATCTCGCGTGTCAGATAGCGCGCCTCATCGGTGAGCAGCGGCTTTGCTTCTACGGTCTGCTGCGCCTTGAAATACTTCAGCCGACGTGCGCCGCCATCGCTCGCCATCAGCGCATACATTTCGGCCAGTTCCTCCATCGAAACCTCACCACCACCGAGCGGCAGTGAGAGGCCGTAATACTCCGCAGGCTGCGGCAGAGCGACGCCAGCCTCTTTGAGAAAGCCGTACAATCCTGGTGCCTCAAGCCGCTGTGCCAGCGCCACCGCTGGAATGTTGCGGCTGTGATACAGCGCATCCCCGGCGGAAATGGGCCCGGCAAAGTTGCGGTCGAAATTTTCCGGGTTGTAGCTGCCGAAGGCCATGCGCCCGTCGCGCAGCAGCGTGTGGGGATGAATCAATCCCTGCTGCATCGCCATGGCATAGATGAACGGCTTCAGCGCTGAACCTGGCGAACGCCGCGCCAGCACGCCGTCCACCTGGCCTTGAATCGAGCTGTCGAGAAAGCGGCTGGAACCCACATAGGCCAGCACCTCGCGCGAAGGCGCATGCACCAGCAGCGCGCAGGCATTGGTGATGCCCACTTCGCGTTTGCGCGCCACGTAATCATTCACCGCCTGCTCCACTCCCTGCTGCTGGCTGGCATCCAAAGTGCAGCGCAGCGCCACCCCGGAAGTGGCGCGGTCTTCGGCTGGCTTTCCGGCAAACAACCGCCGTGCCAAATGCGGTGCTTCACGCGGCACGGGCTGCAACTGCCGCAGCGTGAACGCCGCATCCAGCGGGTCGGCATCTACGCCACTCTCCTCACGCAAACGATCCCACAGGCGATGCTGCGCGGCGGCCAGGCTCGCGTTGTCACCCATCACACGCGGCCTTCGTGTGGTCGGACTTTGCGGCAGCACGGAGAGCGTCACCGCTTCGCGCAGAGTCAGCTTCCGTGCCGGTTTGCCGCACCACAGCAAGCTCGCTCCGCCCACGCCTTCCACATTCCCGCCATACGGCGCCTGATTGAGGTAGGCCTCCAAGATCGCGTCCTTCGAGTGATGCTTTTCCATCTGCATCGCGCGCAGCATCTGCCACGCCTTGCCCCATGGCGTGCGTGTGTGCAGATCATAGCGCAGCCGCGCGAGCTGCATCGTGATGGTGGAGCCACCACCGCGTGTCGAGCCTGAAACGACACCCCACGCCGCACGCAACATGGAAAGTGGATTCACTCCCGGGTGATCGTAAAAATGCCGATCCTCCAGTGTCAGCGTTGCATTGATCAAGGCCGGGCTGATCTCCGCCAGCGGCGTGTAGCGTCGATACTTGCCATCCGGCGTCAGCGCGAGATGCAGCAGCCTGCCGTTGCGATCTTCCAGCGTGCGCGAGAAACGAAACTCCGGCGGGTACAGCTCTGGCTGTGGCAGCAACAGCCAGACCACCGCCGCCAGCAGCAGCGCCGCGCCCGACCAGCGCAGGAGACGCATTCGCAGCAGACGGTGAAGCGCACGCATGGCCGTTACTCCACGTCAACCTTCCCGCCGCCGTCGCGCCCCTTGGTGCCACGGTCATACATGCTCTCGGCAAACACCGGCGGGATCACATAGCTGCCTGCGGCGATGGGTTTGATGCGATAGCTGAAGGTCTTCACTTCGCCCTTGCCGAGGCCGCAGAAGAACACGTTGCGGTCTTCGCGCACATCCACGTAATCTGCGCCCGGCATTGTGCCGCGTCCGGGTTTGAGTCCGTTGGGCTCCAGCTCAAAGCTGCCGGGCATCAAATCCAGCACGGCGATGTTGCTGAGCGAATGGGGAGAAACGCTGCGCACGGTCAGGCGCACCAGCGCACCTTCACCGACCTTGAGCTTGGCCACTGCTTGGCCATCCGCTCCGAGAATTTCGCGGAACACTTCCAAGCCATCGGCGATGCGCTGGATCGGCACGCCGGTGTCGAACCCGGCCTCCGTCACCTGATAAAACGCGCCCAGATCGCGACCACCGCCTTGCGCGAGTCCGAAGCGCAGGCCGCCCGCCTGCGCGCTGAAGTTGCTTTGGATCAATCCGGTGGTCTCCGGCACCAGCGGGATGGGGGTGCCGCCTGCGCGAGACACTTCCGTCAGCGAGACACGCACGGCCGACTGCTTCGCGAGATCCGAGTAGGCCTTGAGTGCGAGGATTGTGGTGGCGGCGCTGATCGTATTAAAGCGATTACGCGCCAGCGGCTCGGTAACGACGGCGAGATCATCATAGCCAAAATTGCCTGCCAGTTCCGGGAAGTGCTTGCAGGCCACGGCGAAGCCCTCGGCCTGGCTTACTTGCGGATCGAGATAGTACCAGCCGCGCCATGATCCCAGTGCTTTGCCTTTGCGCACCGCCGCCCAGTAGTCCTGCATCAGCACCACGGCTTCCGGGCGCTTTTGCAGCAGCGCATAAGTCCCCGCCAGATACGCGGCGGTGAGATGGCCACGCCATGTCTCCTGATATTTCTGCCGCAGGTTGTCGCGCAGGTTCAGCACAAAGGTGGAGGTGTTCTCACCATGGCGCGTGAGCAGATAAATGGCAGCCGCTTGGATGGATGCTTCGTCGAGGCTGTTCACCTGGCTGCGTGCCATCTGCCGCATGCGATTGCGTGCTCCTTCGAGCAGGGCCGAGGGCACCGCATGCCCTGCGTCCCGCGCTTCCGTGAGGAAGCGCGTCACATAGACCGAAAGATAGTCCATGCCATTATCGGCATCCGAATCCCAGTAGCCAAAACCACCGCTGGAATTCTGGCGGCTGCGCAGCAGGGCGAAGGCATCATCCAACTGACGTGCGGAGTCCGCCGCATCAAATCCAAAGTCCACCTCCTTTGCCAGCAGCAGGCGCGAAACCGCGCGGCTGGTGATCTGCTCGGAGCAGCCATGGGGATACTCGTGCAGGTATGACTCAAGTCCGCGCGCAAGTCCCAGCGGCAGCGCAGACACGTTCGCGTTCAGTTTGCGATACTGCGGAAACATCTCGCGTGTGACCTTCACGTCATGGCTGCTGTCGCGGAAGTAGCCACTTTGCACGTTGGTGATGTACGGCGCTGCGGGCCGCACGCTCAGCGTGGCACGCCGCAGCACCACCTGCCCGGCGACTTCGGCTTTGAAGGTGATCTCCGCGCCACCGAGCTCGTTCTTCACCCGCACGCGGAAGCGCACCGTTTCCTCCTTGCCGGCGGCCACATTGAGAGCTCCCTGCGGCGATGCGATCACTTCGAGATGCTGCGTGACCTGCGCCACTATGTTGATCGGCGCATTCGCCTCCGCACCTTCAAGGTTGTTCGCAACCGTGAGCGATGCGGTGAATTCGTCTCCCGGTGCGGCAAAGAACGGCACGTTCGGCGTCAGCACCAGCGGCCCGCGAACGATGCTGCTCGTTTCAGCGCGACCCACCGCATCCTCAGCGACGGCCACGGCCATGACGTTGAGTTTTCCCGCGAAGTAATCCGGCACCGTGTAGCTGACCTCCTGGCGTTCGGGGCCTGCGGCGATCAATCCCGACCAGAACACCACCGGCGGCTCTTTTCGGCGTTTGAAGGGATTCAAATTCATGCGCAGCGGCTTGTCGGCATCGCCCCCAAAGGCCTTGTGCTGCGCGATGAGCGAGAACTCCGGCAGGATCAGGTCCATGAGCTGTTCCGTCTCGACTTCGAGCGCGCGTTTGCGGTTCAGGTACGCGAGCGGGTCCGGCAGCTTGTAGTCCGTGATCTGATGGATGCCCGCGTCCACCGCATAGATGACAATGCGACACGGTTTCGCAGTCTGGAAGCCGATTTTCATGACATCCCCCGGCTTCACTTTTTCCGGCGCGTCGATCTTCACTTCGATGCGTCGCTTGTCGGGATTCGCCACGAAATGCTCCACCGCATAGCTCAGCGGCGAGGTGAAGATTTCCTTCGAATCCAGCGCCCGCACAAAGGAGGCGTTCACATACGCGGAGCCTTCGAGGTCATTCGGCACCATGATGTGCTGCACGCTGGCCGTCGTGCCTGCCTTGAACCACTGCCAGCCGAGCACGCGCTCGCGCTCGATGGTGATGAGGCCCGCGCCGGTGTAAGTCGCGCTCAGGCTTGCCTCCAGAGACTCGCCGCTGTTCCAGGCGCCACGCGCCAGTTTGATGCCCAGTTCCGCGTCACGCTCCATGCTGCGTTCCATATCTCCCTTGCCCACCACCGTGAACGACGTGGCGCAGACGACATTGTTGTCTGGATCGCGCAATTCGAGGCGGAACTCGCCCGCCGCATTCGTGGGCAGTGCGTAATTGGCTCCCTCAGCCGGCAGGGCAAAACGTGCCTCCGACACCATGGATTCACGCTGTGTCGAGACGTAGGCGTAGCTGCCACTTTCCTGCTTGGTGAGCACGGACACGTGTTTGATCTGCATCAGACGCGCCATGAGATCCTTCGGCGCGAGGGGGTTCAAATCCGGCCCCACCGCCATGAAGCGCACATTCGCCGCCGAGTCCTTGCCGAGGTAGTCGAGCTTCGCATCCGGCTTGTAGCCGACCACATACGGAAGCGCGGCGACGAGGAAGTTTTTCCCGCTGCGCACACTGCGTCCGCCATCGGCCTCGAAGCCTTCGATCAGCAGGCTCACCTGAAAGCAGCTCTTGTCGAAACGCTCCAGGGCCAGATCAAACTGTGCGGCGCCGGTGTCATCCGTGGTCTGCTCCCCGAGATTGATTTTCTGACCGGCCTCAGTCTCTTCGGTGTCTTCCGCTTCAGGCAGTTGATTATGGAAGATGAAATCGGGGAACTGTGCAAACGAGAAAGCACCGGGGCTCAATTCCATACGCGCCTTGAGCAGCCGCTTCGCCGCCGGAAAACCAAACAGGGTTTGCAGGGAAACGTCCGCCTTGATCTCACTCGGCTGCAGCCATCCGGCGAGTTCGTTGCCGGTAAGCGTCACGTCGATCTTCATGCGGTCCGGCTGGAAATCCTCCACCTTGAACAAGCTCTGCCCAAGACGGATGCGTTCATGCAGGCCTTTGACCAGATACAGCCGTGCGATGTAGCGGCCCGTGGGATCGGTCTCATCGGTCTTCATCTTCACATCGATGAAGCCGTCTGCGGATAACGCGATCTTTTGAGTGTCGATTACTTCGTCCTTGGCGTTGACTAAATCCATCTCCAGCGGCAGCCCCGCTAGGCCCGCAGCCCAGTCACGGCGCTTCAGCACCGCACTGATGTGGATGTCATCTCCGGGCCGATACACGCCACGCTCCGTGAACACGAAGGCCTCCAGCGCTTCCTTCTCCGAAGCCAGTACTCCGCCGATATCGAAGCGTGAGAAGTCGAGCAGGCGGTCGGGCCGTTCGAAGGGCAGGAAGGACAAGTCATTGCCCAGAGTGGCGACGATGGCCACAGGGCGCTTCTCCCGTTGGAAATTTCCGACATCCGGCAGCAGCACATGGCCATCGGCGGTGGTTTGCTGCAGCAGATACTCGCCGTTTTTCGCCATCACTGTGATCACGGCTCCGTTCACCGGTTCACCAGTCTGGATGCTCTGCACAAACACATCACGCGAGCCGTCTGCGTTCTTTTTCACCATCAGGCCCAGGTCGGTGACGAGCACGAAGCGCTTCGTCGTCGCCTGACCCATGACGCGCCAGTCGTTCTCCACATCATCACCCTCCAGGCTTTTCTTGCTGCCATCGTAAGGCTGCACGCCGTCTGCCGTGAGGAAAAACAAACCACGCGAAGCATCCGCATCCGCATCCGCAGCATCCGGGGCTTGCAGCGCGCTGGCGAAGTCGATCACCGAGTAGCAGGCCTGAAACTCGTTCTTCATTGCCACCGGCTGCACACGGCGCAGGAAGTGGGCGATGTTGGATTCATCAAAGCTGTCGCCCATCGTGAAGTAGGGATTGGCAAAGTCACCTTCCGTCATCACCACCAGGTGATTGACCTGCCGCGCAGGCACACGTGCCATTTTCACCCGTAGAAACGGCACGCCGCGCGACTGCAGCGAGAGTTTGCGCTCGCCATTGAGAGCGAGAATGCCGCCTTTGCCCAGCATCTGCACCTCCTTCGGAAAACGTGGCGTGGATTCAAAGGAACGATACTCTCGGCTCAGCCGGAAGCCGCCCAGCGCCTCGACTCCCTGCGTGATGCGTACAAACAGCCGCCCCTGCTTCTCCGTGAGAAATTTGAACGCATGCCGCGTCGTCGCCGGGTGATCATCGCTCAATTCAAGTTCGACCGGTTTCAAGGACACGTCCTCTGTCACATCATTGACACCGGGAGGAATGAGTCGGCCATTCACATCGGTAATCCGAAAATTGACCGGCTCCTGCGAAACACCGAGGTGCTTGACCAGATTCTCCGTGGTGACGTAGCCCTCAGTGTTGATGAACAGAAATTGCTCCGGCTCGCCATCCTCGGTCTTTAGAATCTCCGTGTTCGCATCGGCGATCTTGAAGCCGCTGTCCACGTCCGGCACGCGCACCTTTGAGATGATGTCGGCCGCCAGCGTGCCGCCGCCGAGGGTGCTGGTGATTTCCTTGTGCAGCGTGATTTTCACGAAGTCCTCCTTCTCCGGCACCTGAATCCGCGCCGTGCGAATCCAGAACTCGCGCTGAAACTTTCCTTCTGTGACCGAGAACAGCGCATCTGGCTTCTTCCCTTTCCAGTCGAACATTTTCGCTCCACCCACGACCTCCAGCGAGACCAGCTGCTCGATCTGCGCCCTATCGAGCGGATGCGTCGAGGTAAACCCCACCACGACGTTTTGCATTGACGGATCACGTGGATCGATTGCAAATTCTGAACCGGTCAATGTAAGCACGAGGGGCTGTGTCTTCCCCTTCCAGACCGGTTCCTTCACCGCCACCTCCTTCGGTAGCTGAGCCGGATCCAGCTGCACCGTGTATTCCTGTCCGGCGGGCCAATCCTTCGCTGGGGTGAAGACCAGCAGCTTGTCTGTGCTCCATGTCCACGCACCTGCGTGCGCGGGCGTCAATGTGACGCCTGCGGCCGCCTTGCCCACGGCCTCCAGTTTGGCCACCGAGACATTGAACTTCACCGTGATCGGCTCCGGCTGCGGTTTGTTTTTGATGATCGGAGTGATCCCCGGCATCGAAAGCTCGCCTTTTCCCTGCCGCACTTCAGCCAGGACCTGCGGTCGTGGCCGATGCGCGTCTATATATTGGCGCACTTGCGGCACAATCAGGAACATCGCCCCGGTAATCAAAATGGCGAGGGCGCAGCAGCCCGGATGTTTCCGCACCTGATCATCCGCCGCACTGGCGAGGCGCGGCACCCAGGCAGGGGGCTGGTAGTGAAACTGCCCAAACAAAGTTCTCATCAAGCGCACCGCCCACGAACTAGAAGAATCAGACATAATGGATAAATAATTGTGATCGGAGATTAACCGAGCGTCCTTGCCGTGCTCGGGGAATCTTGTGGCGAAAATTGAATTTAATTCCCTTGATTCCTTTCCGTGGGTCGTCGGACTCCCCCCGATAGTTCGGGGGTGCTGCATGAACGGCCATGCAGCACCGTATGATTTGCGAATGCCCAACCGCATCCTGTTCCCATGCCTTGCCACCGCCATGCTTTCCGCTTTCTGCGGAGCCGGAAAGGCCGCGCCTGCCGCAGTCCTCGATCCGAAGGTGCAGACCTATTTCGAGGAGCACTGCCTGAAGTGCCATGATGCCGATATGCAGAAGGGCGACTTCCGTATGGACACGCTGTCCCCGAAGGTCGGCTTTGAAAACACGCCGCAGTGGCTGGAGATCATGGAGCGAATGAATTCGGGCGAGATGCCGCCGAAGAAGGAAAAGAAGCGCCCGGAGGCCACGGCCACTGCGCAGGTGGTGGAATGGATCGCGCACAAAATGAAGGAAGGCGAGTCCGCCCGCATGGCGTCTCGGGCGAAGGTGAACTACAACCGCCTTACGCGGGATGAGTATGTGAACACGGTGCGCGATCTCCTCGGCGTGGAGTATGACGCGAAAGACCCGGGTGCCTTTCTGGAAGACCCGGAATGGCACGGCTTTGAGCGCATTGGCTCGGTGCTCACGCTCTCGCCTTCGAACATCGAAAAGTATCTCGCGGCAGCGGAGACGATATTGAACGAGGCCTATCCTGACATCATTCCTCCGGCGAAGAACGCGAAGCCTGTGGTGCCCTTCGGAGGTTCGAAGCCCGTGCTCTATGAAGAGCAGATCAGTGAACGGCACCGCGAGCGGCTGCGCGAGATGGGCCTGCTGGACAAGGTGCGCTACGACATGTGGCCCGGAGACATCTTCCGCTATACGGCACTGAAGGACCCGCTCCCTGAGGCGGGTGTGTATGAGATCAGCTACACGCTGAGCGGCCTGAAGCCGGAGAAAGGCCGCGTACCGCGCATCAAGGTCTATGAGTCGAAGCTGGATCGTGTGCTATTTGAGCAGGACATCATCGCCCCAGAGGACAAACCGATCACAATAACATTCCGTGCGCACTTGCCCAAGGGACGCCCGAGCATTGAGGTGTACAACGATGTGCCCGGCCCTTCAAATCTGCCGCGCTCAGGCCGGCATGGAGAGACGCCGTTCATCAGCACCAAGATCGGCCGCATCCCCTGGCAGATGAAGCTTACCGATGAACAGGGTAAGCCACGCTATCCCTTCCTCATCATGGACTCGATCTCATGGCGCGGCCCGCTGCTGAGTGATGCTGAGAAAAAGCTGCGTGAAGACTACATGCCCCTAGAGGAGGGCGGCATGGAGCAGGTGCGCATCTCTCTCGCCACACTAGCGCAGCGCGCCTTCCGCCGTCCCGTCACCGATGAAGAGCTGGAGGGTTACCTCGGCATTGTGAAGGCCGAGCTCGCAGCCAAGGAAAAATTCCGTGATGCCGTGAAGGCGGGCATGCTTTCGATTCTGTGCTCAAAGAGCTTTGTCTTCATGGCGGAGGGGGATGAGAATGCGAACCGCCAGGTGCTCAGCGACTGGGAGATTGCCTCGCGTCTTTCCTACCTGCTCTGGAACACCATGCCGGACGCCGAGCTCTTCGCGCTGGCAGAGCAGGGCAGGCTGCGTGACAAGGCAGAGCTCTCCAAGCAGGTGGCCCGCATGCTGGCCGATGCGCGTTCGACACGCTTCACAGACTCCTTTGCCACCCAGTGGCTGCGCTTGCGCAAGGTGGGCATGTTTCAGCCCGACAAGAAGCTCTACCCCGACTACGACAAGGCGCTCGAAGCCAGTATGGTCGGAGAGACTAAGGCCTTCTTCCGCGAGGTGCTGCAAGGCGGCCACACCCTGCGCGAACTGCTCCATTCGGACTGGAGCATGATGAACGGACTGCTCACGCAGTTCTATGGCCTGCCAGAGACCAAAGTGTCAGGAGATGAATTTCAGCGAGTGTCATTGCCCGCAGAAAGTCATCGTGGCGGACTGCTCACTCAGGCTTCCATTCTTTCGCTGACGTCTGACGGCGTGCGGCATCGTCCTGTGCATCGCGGCGTGTGGGTGATGGAGTCCATCTTTGGCAAATCTCCGCCACCACCGCCTGCGAACGTCGATCCCATCGCCACCAATCCGGCGGCACCCAAAGCGACGCTTCGCGAAAAACTCGAAGCACACATCCATGACGCCAACTGCGCCTCCTGCCACGCGAAGATTGATCCGCTCGGCCTCGCCTTTGAAAACTACGACGCCATCGGCCGCTGGCGCACCGAAGAGGTTACGGATGGCATCGGTGCCAACCCGAAGGTGAAAGCCTCAGGCAAACTGCCGGATGGTCGCGAATACCAAACCGCCGATGACTTCAAAAAACTGCTCCTTGCCGACATCGACGCTTTCAACGCCACCTTCATCGAAAAACTCGCCACCTATGGGCTGCGCCGCAGCATGTCGTTTGATGACCGAGATGACCTCAAAGCCATTGTCGCAGCGAGCAAGGCGAAGGATTACCGCCTGAGAGACATCGTCGAGGCGTTTGTTTGTTCTAACCTGTTCCAGAAGCGCTGATCTCCACCATACCCATTATGAGCAATCTTAACCTGAACCGCTGGCGCATGAGCCGCCGCCAGATGCTGCGTGGCCTGGGTGCTTCGATTTCGTTGCCTTGGCTCGACTCCATGGGTGCGCTGCCAGCGCCGTCGCAGCCGAAGCGCAGTGTGTTTCTCTACATCCCGAACGGTGTGAACACGCTCACCTGGCAGATTGACAAAGCGGGTGCGAATTACGAGTTCACCAAGCCGCTGCAGTCGCTCGAAAAACATCGCGCCGACATCACGCCCATCAGCGGCCTGCATCATCCGATGGTGCTTGGCAAGCACCACAACTGCGAGAAGGTCTGGCTCACAGGCGCGAACGTCCCTGGCGATGGCGGTGCCTTCCGCAACACCGTCTCCGCAGACCAGCTCATCGCCGAGGTGCAGGGCACCGCCACACGCTTTTCCTCGCTGGAAATGGCCATCGAGGGCACCTCGCTCGCGTGGTCCAAGGACGGCATACAGATTCCTGCGGAGCGCAACACGCAGCAGATTTTCAACCAGCTCTTCGGCGTGGAAAAAGACAGCAAGGAAACCATCCACCGCCGCCTCAGCCGGCGAGGCAGCATCCTTGATCTCGTGGCCGATGATGCGAAGCGCGTGAACAACAAGCTCGGCAGCGAAGACCGCAGCAAACTCGACGAATACCTCACCGCCGTGCGTCAAGTCGAGGAGCGCACCCGCCGCGCCGATGAGTGGCTGAATGTGCCCAAGCCCGCCGTGCCCCCCACCGAGGCCGCACGCCTCCAGCGCAAGCTCAGCATGACCGAGGCCGGCGAGTACTACCGCCTCTTTTATGACCTCATGGTCATGGCCATTCGCACGGACTCCACCCGCGTCATCACCTGCGGCATCGGCGGTGAGGGCAATGCCAGCGGCATCCCTGAGATTGGCATTCTACAAACTCGCCACGGTCTCTCTCACCACAATGGCGACCCCGAGCAGCTACGCCGCCTCACCGAGACCGACACCTTTCTCATCGGCCAGCTCAGTTACTTCCTCGACCAGCTCAAGGAGCACAAGGAAGAGAACAACACCCTTCTCGACACCACGCAGGTCCTCTGGGGCAGCGGCATGGCCTACGGTCACAGCCACGGCAATGCCAACCTGCCCACCATCCTCGCCGGTGGCAAAGCCCTCGGCTACAAGCACGGCACGCACGTGGATTTCAACCTGCCCAAGATCGGCAAATACGACGTCACCAACGCCACCGAACACTACAAGATCTGCTCCCGTCCGGTGGACAGCGACGCCCGCGTCAGCAACCTGCTCCTCACCATGCTGCAACGCGTGGATGTGAAGGCCGACTCGTTCCAGGACAGCGTCGGACCGATCTCGCAGATTGTGGCCTAGCTCGTTCAGTTCCTTCATCTGCTATCAGAACTTTCGATGCGCTTCCTCGTCCTCTTTTTCACCTTCTCACTTCTTCACGCCGAACCACCCAAGTTCCGCAGCGACGCTGACGGCCCGGTGAAGGGAAACGAGAAGCGGAAGGCTCCGAAAGACAAGAGGCCGGATGATGCGCCCGATTGGTTCCAACTCATCGAAGGTCAGTTCCCGCCTGAGGGATCGGCTCATGCAGTCACGGGCGAGCTGATAGACGTCAAGCATCTGGATCGACGGTTTCAGATTCGCGTGGATCGCAATGACAGCCAGGATCGCGCTGTGTGGGATCTGCCGCTGGATGCCACGATGCTGCCTTATGGCTCCATCTGGTACCAGGGTGCGCCTGCGGCCCTGCAGGACATCCCGCTGGGCACGCACCTGCATGGCTTGTTTTACCTCACAGACCCCGAAGACCAGACGCCCTTGCCGGACACCTGGTACAAGCGCAAGACGCCCGAGTGGGAGTTCCGCCGCTGCTTCCGCATCGAGGATGAATTTTCCTTCCACTCCCGCCAGCAGCAGCTTTGGAAGATCGACAGCGTGGACCTCACGACCAAGAAGCTCACCGCCACGATGCAGGACAAAGGCAAACACAGCGGCCAGCCCAAGATCTTCGATCTGCTCAGCAGCACTCGCGTTTTCAAAGGCCTGGGCATCGCCGATCTCAAGGCCCTACAACCCGGCCAGACGATCCTCTTCAATCTCACCTGGGTCACGCTCTATGGTCCCGGCCGCATCACGGATGTATGGCTGGATGAGCCTGCATGCGCGCTTGTCACCGCCAACCAGCTCGAACGCCATCGCAACCACATCCGCGAGCGTGGCCTGCCCGGCTGGGTAACGGAGGTCGATGACGAGCAGCAGTTCGTCACCGTCATGTTCTTTGGCAACGTGGATACGAAGATCTTCGACGAACTGAAAACTAAAGACCCCAATCTCCCGCCGCCGAAGGATGGGAGCCCGCCGCCCCCCGAACCGCGCGGCGGCCTCGCTGTCGCAAACAACACTCTCATGACTTACGATCCGGTGAATGACCGCAAAACCGGCAGCATCCTCGAAGTGAAACAGGTCCCCGTCGAGCCAGGTGGCAGCGGTGTGCAGATGAAGATCAAGATGGACATGATGCTCGAAGGCTACCGCCCGAAACGCATCGTCCGCTTTTATCCCGAAACGTGGAAAGTCATCGCCCTCCCCAAGGAGGAAGAGTACTTCGGGAGGGAGTGATTCCACGCCACCCTTTGATTTCCTCATGAAAAAGATCCTCACGGCGCTCGCCGCACTGTCACTTGCCTGTTCCGCCGCCGACGCGCCTCCGGCCAAGCCCATTCCCGTGATCACACCGGGGCAGGTGATCATCCCAATTGAAAAAATGCGCTCTGGGGCGAACTCATCAGCCTCGACCTCGCCACACGCACAGGAACATTCCGCAACGAGAGCAGCGACGAGGTGATGAGCTTCACCGTCATGCCCTATGCCGAGCTGCTGCACCATGCCACGCTTGGAGATCTGCAGGATTTCAAAGTGGGCGAGCGCGCCATCTTCCGCCTGCATTTGAATGAAAAAGAGCAGTGGGTCTGGCTCACCTACATCCAGGACGAGATGAACATGATGAACGGCCACGGCGAATACTTCTTCGTGGACCAGATCGACGCCACCTCAGGCAAACTCACCACCACCTGGGCCAAAGGCGACATGACTTTTGTGCGTGAAAAAAACGTCGTGCTTGAAACCGACAAAGACACTCGATTCTGGAAAGCCGGGCAGCCTGCAAATTTCAGCGTCATCAAGATCGGCGACAAACTTCGCACCAAGACCCACGGCATTGGCCAAGGCAAAACCCGCATGGCCTGGGAGGTCTTTCTCGATGATGAAAGCCTGCTCAAATTCCAGACAGAGCAGAAAGCTGTGCACGCCAAACGCATCCTCGAAGAAGGTGCCCCCGGCTATGTCGATGCCTCCAGCGGCACTCAGCTCAAACTGACCCTCTTCAACGAAGGCGAGGAGCAGATCAAACGATTCAAGCAAGGCACCACCGTGCAGATTGCTCCTGCGGGTGTGGACCGCAAGCCCTCCGCTACCCCCATCACCGGCAAAGTCACCACCCTCGGAAAAAATGGGCGCCAGACCCAGGTCACGCTCGAACTGACCGCCAGCGGCGAAAAGTTCCAGCCAACAGGTATCGCCCGGCTGTGGGTTGCACATCCGTGACGGAGCCGCATCACTTTTCCTCCGGTTTTGTGGTCTTCAGGGAGATACATTGATCGTCCCATTGCGTTTGTTTCTTCCCCTGATGAACCGCCCGTTTTTGCTTATCGCTGTCCTGCTGTCTGCCTATGCCCCTACTCACGCCGCTGAGCCCCAAGGCCGTGCGGTGTTGGATCAACGGCACAAGGCTTTGTTCCAGGAGGCTTGTGTTTCATGCCACGGCCCGGAAAAGCAGAAGGGGAAGTTCCGCGTGGACGATCTGCCGTTTGAAATCAAGGACATCGAAACAGCGGAGAAGTGGCAGAAGGTGCTCAATCAGATGAACTCGGGCGACATGCCGCCGGAGGACGAAAAGCAGCCGAAGAATGAAGCCAAGGCGGACTTTCTCGATGATCTGGCAAACGTGATGGTCGCGGCGCGGCGCACTTTGAGGGACCAGAATGGCGTCATCACCATGCGGCGGCTGAACCGCCGTGAATACAAGAACACCCTGCGTGAACTGCTCGGTGTGGATGTCAATGTGTCCGATCTGCCGGCAGACAGCGGAGCAGGTGGGTTCGATACCGTGGGCGCGAACCTTTTCATGTCGGCGAACCAGTTTGAGCAGTATCAACTCTTGGGGCGTGAGGCGGTGGAGGAAGCGTTTGCGTGGCAAGCTGCGGCGGGTGTGGAGAAGAAGCTGCACTATGAGGGCGAGACAACGACACCCATCGTCAAGAAATTTGTGGAGTATCAGATCGATGCCAAAGCTCGGGCGGAGCGCTGGGTCAAAGCGGTGGAGGAAGCGGCAGCCAAACCTGAAAACAAGGACATCGTCGCCAAGATCCGGAAGGAGTCGAAGAACGACAGCATCTTCCGCCGCGAGTGGGCGCGAATTCCCGGCGCACCGAATCCGCGAACCTTTGGCTTCGACAAAAAGGGCGAGAACGACGCCGATCTGGCCAACGACTCGCTCGGCGCAGGCTGGCTGAAGTATCACCAGTATTACGTGGCGCAGCCTGCGGTGGACAAGGGGGCCTATCTCGGCACGCAGACACGGCATCCGGCGGAGCTGAACGTGAACTACATCGAGCTGCTGGTGCCGTTTGACTGGCCGGTGGGCGAGTACCTTGTGCGCGTGTGCGTCGGCGCGACCAAGGACGCACCGCCCGAGCGGCGATTCCTGGACTTTGGCATCTATGCGCGGACAGGGCGTGTCATGGCCACCCATGAAATCACCGGCACGATTGAAGCACCGCAGGTCATCGAGATTCCGCTGACTCTGACCCGGAGCAACATGACGCGTGAGAATCGCCTGCTGTTCGTTCGCGAAAAGGGCAGCTGGGACACCAATGAGGAAGGCGGCCGCAAACGTGCCGAAGCGGTAAAGCTCAATGGCATCGGTCCGGAACTCACGCTTTGGGTGGACTGGATCGAAGTTGAACGTGTGCCGAAAACAGACAAGCCCAAGCCGCCCGGCATTGCCGCACTTAGCATCGCTCTGGATGACAAATCGCCTGCGCCTGCCACGGCCGAACTACGGACAGCGCTGGAGCGATTTGCCACCGAGGCGTTTCGAGGAGCAGCACCACCCGCAAACTACATCGACCGCCTTCTCAGCCTTTACGACGTGCGCCGCAAGGCGGGCGACAAGCACAGTGCGGCGCTGAAAGAGACGCTGGCCGTGGTTCTGTCTTCCCCCATGTATCTCTACCTTGCCGAACCTTCGCCAGACGAGAAGCGCCGGCCGCTGACCGGCATGGAGCTCGCCACGCGCCTGTCGTATTTTCTTTGGAGCGCACCGCCGGATGCCCCGCTGCGTGATCTCGCCCAGCAAGGTGAATTGCAGAAGCCAGAGGTGCTCGCTGCACAAACAGAGCGGCTCCTCAATGACCCGCGTTCGGCAGATTTCCTCGAAGCCTTCACCCATCAGTGGCTTGGGCTGGATCGAATCGACTTCTTCGAGGTCAATCGTTCTTTGTATCCGCGCTTTGACACCGGCACGAAGGTCGCAGCCAAAGGGGAGATTCATGAGACCATGGCGTATATCATGCGAACCAACGCAAGCCTGCGCGACCTCCTGAAGTCAAATTATGTGATGATCAACCGGGTGCTCGCGCATTACTACGGCATTCCCGGCGTGAAGGGAAATGGCTATGAAAAAGTGTCGCTGCCCAAGGACTCACCACGGGGTGGATTGCTCGGCATGGCGGCCATCCACTTCATGGGTGGCAATGGCGAACGCACCAGCCCCGTCGAACGCGGTGCCTGGGTGCTGCGCAAGCTATTGCATGACCCACCACCACCCGCGCCTGCCAATGTCCCTGCGATCACCCGGCTCGCAGGCAAGGTTCTCACCACGCATGAGCGTTTGCTCGCGCATCAGGAAGACCCCCAGTGCGCGAGCTGCCATCGCAAGATCGACCCAGTCGGCTTTGGATTGGAGAACTTCGACGCTGCCGGACAGTGGCGCACCGAGGACAGCTACATGGCCATCGACGCGAACGGCAAACCTGATCCCAAGAGCAAGAAAACCTGGACCATCGAAGCCGCTGCCGCGCTCTACAAAGGCCCTGCGTTCAAAGACTTCTTGGGGCTGCGTGACATCATCGCCTCCAAATCAGACGCCTTTGCCCGCAGCTTCAGCGAAGCTCTCATCGAATTCGCCCTGGGCCGTCCACCCGGCTTCCGCGATGAGCCGCTCATTGCCGGAATGATCCAGCAAGCCGGCAAAAAAGACCTCGTCATCCGCGAGTTCATTCAGGCGCTGATTGCAAGCCAGGAGTTTCATACCAAATGAGGGTCTTGAATCATCCAGCCTCAGCCAGCTCGATCGCTCTTTGCAGCAGATCAGAGACTCCGACTTCATCCGCACTCTGGCGGAGCAGCTCGATGTCCAGCCGACCGCTGTTGAGCCGCAGCACGCCCAGAACATCCTGCCATTGCCGCTCCGAGTCTTCCCCACCAAGGCGAAACCATTCTAGCTTTGCGACGACGATGTCCTCCGCACAGCACACGGATGCCTCGATACTGCTGCCTTCGGCCACCGGCATCCTGCGTGATCTGTCAAACTCACCGCCATCAAATCGGCGCGGCTTGGGCAGAAATACATCCACCTTCATTGCCGTGGCGAAATGGATGAGATTAAACGATGACCGCTGTTTGATCGCATCCATGATGGCTCCTTCATCAGCATACCATTCCTCACCGAGTCGTTTGATCAACGGTCGCACATGCTGCGTGTGCAAATCCGCCATGATGTCAGCATCAAATGTCGCACGAGGAATGCCATGGACGGAACTGGCAAGCGAGCCGCCGAGAAACCAGCGGACACCCAGTTCATCGAGAACATACGCAGCAGCCAGCGCAGCTTTGAGCGTGTCATCCATGTGTGTTCAGCGGACCATACACTTTCGTGGCAAGATCGGTTCCCAGCAGCCGCTCCGACAAATGGCGTTGCAACTCGGTTTCCGTCAAATGGGGAAACTGCCGACGCACTCCCGCACGGCTCATCTCACGTACCGACTGGCTCCATCCCACGGCCATGGACAGTCGCTTGGCCGGGCTCATGGCCCGCAAAGCCTGCAGACGAATCTGCTCGGCCTGGATCGTTGTATCCGTCAACATGCCTGATCCCTGTCACACTTTCCGTTTAATCGCAACTCTCTCCCCACGCTCATGAAAACCCGCCGCCACTTCCTTCAATCCAGCACCGCACTTATTGCCCTGCCGGCACTGGAATCTCTGGGCTTCCGCCGCTTTGCCTCGGCGGCTGCTCCAGCGGCTCCACCAAAGCGAATGGTGTTTCTTGGCTTTGGCTGGGGGATCACGACGGAGAGCTGGTTTCCTGACATCAAACAACCGGGTGCCGATTACACCCTGCCAGATGGGCTCAAGCCGCTGGCACGGCACAAGGCGGACTTCTCCGTCGTGCAGGGGCTTTGGAACAAGTACAGCAACGACGGCCATTGGGGCAGTACCATGTGGCTCAGCGGCGCGAACCGTTTTGGAGAGCCGGGACAGAACTTTCACAACAGCATCTCCGCCGATCAGGTCGCGGCGGCGAAGCTCGGCCTCGACACGCGCTTTGCCTCTCTTCAACTCAATGGCAGTGAGAATGCCGAAGCGTCAGGCCATGGCCCCGGACTCTCGATGGCATGGGATGTCAGCGGCAAACCCATCGGCGGGCACAAGGGCCCCATTGAGGCGTATCACCGCCTCTTTTCCAAAGACTCCACGCCCATCGAGCAGCAGAAGGCCATGCTCGCCCAAAAGCGCAGCGTGCTCGATACCGTGATGGAGAACGCCCGTGTCATGCAGCGCGGCCTCGGCAAAACAGACAAGGGCAAGCTCGATGAATACTTCCAGGGCATCCGCGACATCGAAACACGCCTGAGCAAGGACGAGCAGTGGATCGGTGTCGAACAGCCGAAAGCGCCGATTCCCGAGCCAGCACCCGGTCTCGCTGGAAAAGAGGAGATCAAGATCATGTATGACATCATCCTCGCGGCGATGCAGACGGACAGCACCCGCGTGCTCACCTACCGCCAGCCGGTCAGCACCCTGCTCACCAGCATCGGCATCAAGGTCGCCCCGCATGACATGAGCCATTACCATTCAACCCTTGGCGAAAAACTCGAAGCCTCCAAGCAGCGCGACCTCACGCAGAGCGATTTGCTTGCCGGACTCATCGACAAACTCAAAGCCACCAAGGAAGCCGACGGCAGCCGTCTCTTTGACCACGTCGCTCTCGCTTACGGCAGCAACATTCGCACCGAGCACAACCTCGACAACTGCCCCACGCTCCTCACCGGCGGTGGCGCAGGCATCAAGCTCGGCCACAACATCGTCGCCGCGAAGGACACCCCCCTGTGCAATGCCTGGCTCACCCTGCTGCATGGCGTTGGCGTGAATGTCGAGCGCCATGGCGACAGCTCCGGCGTGCTGAAGGAACTCATCGCCTAAACTCATCTGCCTCACTTCATGAAGCCGTTCTTTCTCATCGCTGCTTTGCTGCTCACAAATCTCCAAGCAGCCGACATCGAGCTCACGGAGACACTGCAACTGCCCGAATGTCACAGCATCGGCTGGGTGCGGGCCAACACGCAGGTGAAAGGCCAGAAGAACTGGGATGGCGTGCTCGATGAAGTGAAATGGGGCACGCCTTCGCCGCAGCAGGCGGTGGAGCGAAGCTGGGACTGGAAACTCACCGACGAGCAATGGCAGCAGGCCGTGCAGGACAAAGGCGAAGGCAAAAAGGAGGACGTGAAGTTTGATCTCTGGCTGCCCGAGGAAGTTGCTTTCGCGAAGGGCATCGTCGTCATCTCCGGCCACGGCAGCGGCGAGGCGCTTTATAAACACCCCGAACTGCGCAAGATCGCCCGCGCGCTGCATCTCGCGATCTTCAAATTCAACGGCAATCCCATGCAGCGCGGCTTCTGGCCACGAAGCCTGCTGCCTGAGCGGCTCAAAACTTTTGGGCAAAGAGCCCAGCATGCCGAACTCGAAAACGTGCCGCTCTTTCTCTACGGTCACTCGAACGGCACCGGCTTCTCCGCCATCTTTCCGGCCAATGAAAGCACCCGCGTGTGGGGCTGGGTTTCCATGCGCCCGGGCACCACGTATCAAGTGTATCAACCCGGCGCCGCGCAGATCCCCGGCCTCGTAATCTTTGGCGAGGTGGATGACTTCTTTGGCCGCCCCTCTAAGGCCGAGAACATGGGCGTCGTCGAAGCCATGCGGAAGAAACACGGCGCGCTATGGAATTACGCCATCGAGCCAAAGACGGGCCACGGCCCCAGTGAAAAGACCTGGCCGCTGGTGTTCTCCTTCCTGCGCCACACCTTCTCAGCCCGCGTGCCTGCGGGGGCCGATCCGCTCAAAGGTCCAGTAAAGCTTCATGCGCTGATACTTGAGAGCGGCTCCCTCGGCAAAAACTGGGATGTCACTCAGGGCGGTTATCAAACGCTGACCACGGCTCCCTATGCCTCATTCGCTGGAGACAAAGCCACTGCCTCGTGGCTCATTAACCCTGCCTATGCGGCCGACTGGCAGATGTTTCAGCGCGATGGCCAGATCACCCGGCCCTGACGGTCAAATCAGCAAAACCCACATCTGCCGACATTTCGCCCGGCACGCAGGCGTTTAGTGTCGTCTTCAGACCCATCCCACCATGATACATCCTACCCGCTTCCTCCTCTCGCTTGTCGTTTCAGCCGCCTTTGCCGTTTCATCGCTGGCGGCGGATAGCGTCAAGATTGTCCTCGTTGCCGGCAAGGTGAAGGAAGTGGACAAGGTCGGCCATCATGATTACCTAGGCGGCTGCCGCCTGATGCAGGCGCTGCTCAAGCAGACGCCGGGAGTGGATGCGGTGCTGGTGAATGAAGAATGGCCTGCCGATGAGAAGCTGTTCGATGGCGTGGCTGCCGTGGTCTTTTACACCGATGGTGGTGGCAAGCAGGCCTATCTCGCCTCACCTGAACACGTGGCCACCGTGCAAAAAATGGCCGATGGCAAAGTGGGCCTGGTGAACATTCATCAGGCGGTGGAGTTTACGCCAGCATTCGCGGAGCAGTCGATGAACTGGATCGGCGCTGTTTACAATGCGCTCTCAAGCCGTGGCCATTGGGACAGCGTGCATGACACCTTTCCCAAGCACGCTATCTCCAGCGGTGTCACACCGTGGAAAATCAATGATGGCTGGCTGAATCACTTCAAGTTTCCTGCCGACATGAAGGGCATCACGCCGCTGGTCTGGTCCGGCAAAGAGCAGCTCGGCTCCCCTGAAGGCGGCGACAAAGACGTCGTGGCATGGACCTTTGACCGCCCCAGCGGCGGGCGCTCATTCAGCTTCAGCGGGCTGGATGCCCACCATGCCTGGGAGCAGACAGGCATGCGCCAGCTAGTGATCAATGGCGTGCTGTGGGCAGCAGGCGTGGAGATTCCAACCACCGGTGCCAAATGCGAGGCCGACAAGGCCCTCATCGACTCCTTTTTGACGCCGCGTATTGCGCCACCGAAGAAGGTGAAGCCTGAGGCAGCGGCGGCTCCTGCCGTGAAGTAGCAATACGAGGCGGTTTGGATGTCTCCGAACGTGGACTTTCGTTCTACGATCAAGATCACCGCGACCGAAACACCTCGCTCATGAGGCACTCGACCAAAAGCGTATTCAGGCCGAGGCCCTGCTGCTTCACTTTGGCGTGGAGCTTGTCGATGATGAAGTCATCGTTGAGCTCCATGGTGCGGCCGGTGGTGTAGGTGAGGATCTGGCGGATGAGATGCCGGCTGAAAAGGTCGCTCCGGGTGTCGTGGATGAGTTTCTTGAAAGTGGCGAAGTCGGTGTAGGTCTCGCCGGACGGGAATTCGCCAGTGGTGTCGATCTTTGCGGCGGGGGTCTTTTTATTCACCTGCGGGTACTTGGTGCGCCAGCGGCCGACGGGGTCGAAGGCTTCGAGGCTGAATCCGAGCGGATCAATCTTATGGTGGCACTCGGCGCAGGCCGCGTCGGCGCGATGTTTGGCGAGGCGGTCGCGAATGGTAGTGGCCCCGCTGACATCCGGCTCAATGGCGGGCACGACGTCAGGTGGTGGTGGCGGCGGAATGCCAAGAATGTTTTCTGAGACCCACACACCACGAGTCACAGGCGAGGTTTCCACACCGTTTGCGCTCACAGTTAGCACAGCGGCCATGCCGAGCAGACCGCCACGGTGCGCATCGCCTTTGAGGCTGATTTTTTTAAAGCCATCGGCGAGGCGCAGGGTCTTTTGCTCGGGCAGTTCGTAAAGTTTGGCGAGCTTCTTATCCACAAAGCTGTGGTCGCTGTCGAGGAACTGCATCACGGAGCCGTTGCTCTTCAGCAGATCAAGGAAAAAGAGCTGGGCCTCAGTCTTCATCGAGGTGGGGAGGTCCTCCGCATAGTAGGCACGCACCACCTCGCGCGGCGGTGGCATGCCACCGAGTTCACGGAGGTTCAGCCAGCTGTCCAAAAAGCCGTTCACAAAGCCACTGATGCGTTCATCGGCGAGCATGCGCTGAATCTGCTTCTTCAACTCGACATCCTGCGTGAGTTTGCCGAACTTCGCGGAGGCAAGAAGGGCTTCATCGGGCGGAGCGGCCCAGAGGGCAAAGGAGAGGCGCGTGGCGAGGTCGTAGGCACTCAGAGCTTTCGCGGACTCTTCGGTGATTTCGCTCAGGTAGAGGAAGGATGGGGAGCAAAGGATCAGTTTCAGCGCATCCAGCGCGGCCTGGCGCGGTGTGGCTTTTTCGGCCAGTCGCTTGTCATAAAGAGCGCGGAGGGGCTGGCGGTCTGCATCGGTGAGCGGACGGCGATACGCCTTCTCGGCAAAAGCCTGGAGCTGATCCAGCGCATGCTCTGCCTGGAAGCCGTCTTTGCCAAACACGGCGATTTCCTCGGGTCCGCCATTCTTCTCAGGCACGGGGCCATTGATCTTGATCTCGCTGATGCGGATGTGCGGCAGCTTGCCTTCCAGCAGGATGTGGGCGCGGCCGACGCCTGAGGATCCAGTATCTGCCTTAAACTCGTCCTTGTAGCGTTTGTTGATCGTCACCACTGAAGCGCGCGATTCATACGGACCGTTCGGGAAGATGAAGCGCGGTGTTTGCCCAGCTTCCAGCCACACGCGGAATTTGAACCAGGTGGGCGTGTTGTCAGGCACCACGGCGCTGGCGAGCAGCGGCTCAATGGCTTGCGGGTAATGGATGTGGCCTTTGGTGACATCTCCTGGTACGACACCTAGGATGAAGGGTTCTGAGAAATCGATGCCAAAGATGGCGGGATCGTAGTGCGTGTCCCGATGCAGCGCGGCAGCCTCTACCTCGATGTCGTAAAGGCCGGAGACCGGCACCCCCTGCTTGAAGTCCTCGATGTGGCCGTAACCGCCCTGGCGGGTATCGGTGTTCGGCTGCTCGTAAAGACAGAGGTAGCGGAAATTGAAGGCGGATTTGTGGGAGCCTGTCAGCTCTTCGTATTGCACAAAGTGGCTGTTAAAGCGCCAGCTCTTCGGCTCGATCGCCGGTTTGCCTAGGCGCGTCTCGACGAGGCGGTTCGCAGACTGGAAGTATTGGTCCACAAGAAAGCCCGAGGTCACGAGAGACTTGCCGATGGTGTCCATGTGCTCGCTCGTCTTCTCCTTTGGGAAATCTGCCGTGAGGCCCAGTGTGTCCACCCGGCGGCCAAACAGCGAGGCGAGGGTGTTTTCATACTCGCGGCTGGAGAGGCGGCGCATGACCGTGCGACTGCCTGTGCTCTGGAATTTGCCATAGGCGGCCAGCGTGCCTTCGCGCAGCGCGCGGATCATGCCGAGACGCTCGTCATCGGTGGGCTGATCCGCCTTTTTCGGCGGCATCTCCTTCAAGGTCAGCTGGTCGATGATGTCACGCGCGTCGATGAGCTCAGAAACGGACTTCAGCGGTAGTGCGAACTTCTCAAAGGCACGATCTCCCTTTTGCACATCCGCGTCATGGCACTCCAGGCAGTATTTCCCGAGAAACTGCTGGGCAAGCTTTGGTGCCTCGTCGGCGGCATTGGCCGCAGTTAGGAACGCGAAAAGTAGGGCGCTGAGGCGCGGGATCGGAGCCATTCTCATCACGCAAAACACCCCGTGCTGCTGCCAAAGGAATCTGTTTCCACACCCATCTTCTGCGCGATGTCCACGAAGAGATTGCACAGCGGCACTTTGTTGATGCCGTCACGCGGCACTTCGCGGAATTCGCCGTGCTTGTAGCCGCCACCCGCGAGGATGACGGGCAGGTCAGAGTTTTTGTGCGAATTGCCATCGCCCATGCCGCTGCCGAAGATAGCCGTGGTGGAGTCCAACAAGGTGCGGTCGCCATCGTTCATCTTCGAGAGACGGGTGATGAATTTGCCGAAGTGCTCGATCTGGTACTTCTCCAGGGTGATGAGGCTCGCGATGGCCTCCGGGTCATTGCCGTGGTGCGAGAGGCCGTGCCAGTCTTTTTTGATCCCGAGATGCTGCGGCATGAAGTCGCCGCCGATTTCCAGCGTGGCGATGCGTGTACTGTCCGTCTGCAGGGCAAGCGCGATCAGCTCATAGAGAATAGGCAGATCTTCCACGGCGTTGTGATTCGCGGGCTTGTCAAAAGGGGCCTTGGGCTTCGCCTGGTTGACCCAGCGCTGGCGCAGTTCCAGGCGCTTTTCCACATCGCGCACAGAAGTGAGATATTCATCCAGCTTGTCCTTGTCCTCCTTGTTGACCCGCTTGGAGAGGCGACTTGCCTCGTCCATGACGGAGTCGAGAATGGATGCCTGAACCTGATTTTCCTGCACCCGGCGTGCCTGACGCTCCTTGGTGTCACTGACGAAAAGCTTCTCGAACAACTGCGACGGATTCGTGACGGGAGGCACACGCACGCCGGACTTCGTCCAGGCGATCTGGCAGCCGCCGTGAATGCCGCCTTCTGAGCCGACGGTCAGCGAAGGAAATCGCGTCTGGAAGCCGATCTCGTCCGCGAGATACTGGTCGATGGTCACATTGCCATCCGGGCGGTTTTGAGCCTCGGAGTTCAGCACCCCGGAAAGGAACGAATGCACCGCAAAGTGTCCACCCTTCACGCCGTGATCCAGGCCGCGAAAGACCGTCATCTGGTTGCGGTTATCCCACAGCGGCTCCAGCAGTGTGGTTTTCTCATAGTCGCGGCCCTTGGTAGTCGGGAAAAGCTGCTTCGTCTGATAGCCCAGCAGATTGCCCACGGCCACAAAACGACGCGCTCCTGTGCCTGCGCCCTTGGCGGTTTGGACGGCAGAATTGCCACCGACAGTGCCGGCCATGAGGGATGGGAGTCCCGGCAGGGCCAGGGAGGTGCCCAGAGATTGGAGGATAAAACGGCGTCTGTTCATTGATTTGGGGTATGAATTGTACGCAGAAACCGTGCCCCTTGTTGCACTGGGAACCCTGTTCTACTCGGACTTCAACCCCACAGTGTTGACCGCGATCACGCGATATTTGTGTTTCTTGCCAGCCTCAGCCTTTGCGTCCGTGAATCGCATCTCGACCAGCGGATTGGCAGGCGTGTCGCTGTATTGCAAGCCCTGGAACACCGGACGGCCAAAGGGATTCTTCGGTTGCTCTGGCACGGTGCCGATCTGTTTGCCGTCGCGCTTGATGATGAAATGGGCTAGGCCGCTTTCGAGATCGGCTTCCGCTCTCCAGGTCAGGACATTACCTCTCACCTGAAGCCGGGTGGGCGCAGGTGGCGGAGTGCGGTCAGGGACGGCCGTGTCTTTAACGTAAGCCGCCCAGGCTTTCGCCACGGAGGCATTGGGCAGCCAGACGGACCTACCCTTCTCTCCTGCATACTCAGCTGCAGGCACCGCCTCAGTCCCGAGCAGTGGCGCGAGCCAGGCGCTCTTCCTCGGCATGGCGCCCAGCGCTCCGCCCCTTTTCTCAGGCAGCCGCTCCGTGAGGCAGGCATCGAGCCAGCGAAGGGTGAAGTAGCGCTGATTGCCGCACTCATGCGTGGTGAATGGATCCACCGAGACACCGATGAGTCCGCCCTTGGCACGCACGGCGGTGAAGAATTTTTCATTCGCGGCCCACGCTCCGGCAAAGCGGCCTTCCTTCACCGTCACGCCTTCCTTGGTGCCCAGATTGCACATGATCGGCACCTTGGAGATGCCGTCAGGCAGGGTGTAGGCCTTGATCGTGGGCCGGGCGGGGTTGACCTCCAGCAGCGGCACGCCCGAGCGCAGACACGCGGCAGCCACACGCTCAGGGTGTAGCAGCGTCATGCCACCCGCCCAATGACCACCGCCGCTGTGGCCCCACAGCGCCCATGGCACCTTCGCGAGTTCAGGATGGCCGGATTTCGCTCCCAGATCCGCGAGTGCCTTTTGAAATGCAGCATCCGATCCGTTGCGCGGGTCGCACCACATCTGGCATTCCGCTTTTTCCGGCTGCTCATAGGAAGGGGCCAGCAGGGCGCAGTCGTGCTTTCTGGCCAGCGCCTGCCAGTGCAGGTCAAAGGCCCCCGTGAGACCGGATTTGCACGAGCCTTCACCGCAGCCATGCTGATGAACGATCACGCCACACAGCGATCTGACTCCCGGCGGCACCCATACCGTGTAATTCACCGGATAGACCAGTTCCCCAGGCTTTGTGGATGCCTCATACCGCACGCGATAGTACGGCGGATCAGCCGCCGGAAAAACGTCGTACGGCGGCTGCTGCGCTGATAGCGAAGCGGTCAGGGCGAGAAAAAAGAGGATGGCAAGGCAACGCATGGAGACAAACCAACAGGGAATGAAGTGAGAAAGTTGCAAGCGCGATGAGAAACCACGGCGCATCGCTCGTTTTTTCTTTCCCACCCGATCCAACGCCCCAGCCACGCACCATGAGACTTCCCTTCCTGCTCTCCCTTTTCATTTTCGCCGCCGCTGCTTCCGCTGAAGACGGCTACACCTCCCTATTCAACGGCAAGGACCTCACCGGCTGGGATGGCGACCCCAAACTCTGGAAAGTGGACAATGGCGAAGTCATCGGCACCTGCACCGGTCCTGATGCGATGGCAAACAACTCCTTCCTCATCTGGCGCGGCAGCCAGGTGAAGGACTTCGAACTGCACGCCACCGTGCGCGTCGAGGGCGACAACAATTCCGGCATTCAATACCGCAGCCGTGAGCTGCCGGAGGTCGCACCTTGGGTCATCACCGGGTACCAGTGCGACATTCATCCCGCCACCGAGCACACGGGCATGACCTATGAAGAAAAAGGGCGCGGCATTTTCGGCCTCAATGGCACCAATGTCATGCTCGACCCAGCAGGCGCACTGTGGAAGCTCTCCGAGCACGAACCAGTGAAGGTTGATGTGTCGCAGTGGAATAAGTACACCATCATCGCACGCGGGAATCACCTAGTTCACAAGATCAACGGCCAGATCACCTCTGAGCTGACCGACTACGATGAACAAAAACGCACGCTGTCAGGTCTGCTCGCCATTCAGCTGCATCGCGGAAACCCCAACAGCGTCCACATCAAAGACCTCCGCCTCAAAGTGCTTCCCGTAGTAGAGCCGCAATCCTTTGATGCGGCAAAACTTCCCGCTGGAGCCGTGAAGATTGAGAAGCCTCGCACGAAAAGCCCACAGGGCACTGGCCCTGTCGTGCCGCCGACGAAGTGATCCTGATCAAAAATTCATCCGGCCCTCATTTCGATTGTCCGGTTTTACCACCCTCAGCGGGATACAACACCCGCAACTCCACGTTTGCTCCGACCTGTTATGACCAACCTAGCCGCCATCCTCCTCACCCTGTTCTCGCTCGTGACTTTCGCGAGCGCCGCACCACTCGTCTATGAAGGCACCGAAGGCCCTGGCAAGGGGAAGCATATTGTCTTCCTCGCCGGGGATCATGAATATCGCTCTGAAGAATCGATGCCCGCCATCGCACGTCTGCTGGCAAAGCATCAAGGATTCAAATGCACGGTCCTCTTCGACATCGACAAGGAAGGCGACATCATCGCGGGCGAAGTCGCGAACATGCCAGGGATGGAGGCGCTGGACTCGGCCGATCTCGCGGTGGTCTTCCTGCGCTTTCAGCAGTTTCCAGCAGAGCAGATGAAGCACTTGGATGCTTACCTCGCCCGTGGCGGTCCGGTGATCGGACTGCGCACGGCGACGCATGGCTTCAAGACGACGAAGGATGATCCCTTCGCGAAGTATTCTTATGACAGCAAAGTCAGCGGCTATGAGCTGGGCTTCGGCCATCAGGTGCTCGGGCAGACCTGGGTGGGCCACTACGGCACCAATCACAAGCAGAGCACACGCATCGCCATCGTGCCGGACAAGGCCGCGCACCCGATCCTCCGGGGTGTGAAGGACATTTGGGTGCAGGCGGGCGGCTATGTCGGCAAGCCAACCGATGGTGAAATTTTGACAATGGCCCAGCCGCTCAATGGCATGACGCAAGATTCTCCCGCAGATGCCACCAAGCCGCCGATGCCCAGTGAGTGGACGCGCACCTACAAATCCACCTCCGGCAAAACGGGCCGCGTTTTCACCACGCTTTACGGCACCTCGGAAGACATCACGAACGAAGGCTACCGCCGCATGATAGTGAATGGCATCTTCTGGACACTTGGAATGGAAGACGCGATCAAGCCCGACCTTGATGTGTCCTTCGTCGGCCCCTTCAAGCCGAACACCTTTGGCGGCGGTGCGTATGCGCATGGCGTCAAACCCGAGATGTATGCAGGTTTCACCTCACAGATCCCGGCGAACAACAACACCAAGAGCGTCAGCAAAAAAACGAAGGCGGAAGAGAAGCCGAAGGCGAAAACCGATGCAGCAGCCAAGGTGTCTCTCACCACAGCTAAGCCAGCGCGATACGTCCGCATCGAGCTTCCTGGTGACAAACGCACACTGACACTGGCTGAAGTCGAAGTCATGAGCGGTGGCAAGAATGTCGCCAAAGGCGGCAAAGCAACTCAATCGACCACAGCAGGAGGCCCGGCGGAACGAGCGCTGGATGGCAACAAAGATCGCGATTGGGGCAAGGCTGGGCAGACACATACGAAGGAAAATCTCCCCAACACCTGGTGGGAAGTGGACCTCGGCGCTGCGTTTGCAGTGGATTCAGTGAGCATCTGGAATCGCACCGGGTTTGAATTCCGGCTCGATGGCTTCACGCTGAAACTGCTCGATGCGGACCGGAAGGAAGTCTTCGTGATCAGCAATGTAGCCGCGCCGGAGTCGATGAAGATCGATGTGAAGGGCGGCGGCAAAACGACCTACCTGACCTTTGACGGCAAGCCGGGCACGCCTGCGCAGAAGAAGTCCGGCGGTGGCGGCGCTGTCCCTGTGAAGGAACCTGAACTGGCCGAAGTGCCTGCAGATTACAAAGACCCGGCTCCCTTCGCTTTTGGCAAAGGTGATGTCGTCGCGATCCTCGGCAACGGCCTGCCTGACCGCATGCAGCACGATGGCTGGATGGAAACCCTGCTGCAAAGCCAACTTCCAGACATGCAGGTGCGTTTCCGCAACATGAGCACGAGCGGCGACCGCCCGAACAGCTATCCGCGCAGCAGCGGTGCCACGCACATGACGGACTACCTGCGCCATGTGAAGGCGGATGTCGTGTTCGGCTTCTTTGGCTACAACGAATCCTATGACAACAAACCCGAAGAGTTTCAGGAGCAACTCGTCGAATTCGTGAAGAAGACACGGGGCAGCAAGGCAAATGGCAAATCCTTCCCACGCATCGTGCTCTTCAGCCCCATCGCGCATGAAGACACGCACAATGTGAACGTGCCGGATGGCAAGGGGCATAATGCGCAGCTTGAGGCTTACACCAAGGCCACTGAGGCGGCGGCCAAAGAGGCGGGCGTGGCGTTTGTGGACCTATATCACCCCTCTCGGGAGCTGTTCAAAGCCGCGAAGGATCCGCTCACCATCAATGGCGTGCATCTTTCCATCGAGGGGGATCGTCAGATCGCGGAAGTCATCGCCCAGGCGCTGCTCGGCAAGCAGGTGAGCGCATCCCCCTCTATGGAACCGCTGCGCGAGGCCGTGATGGAAAAGAGCCTGCAATGGTACAACCGCTATCACGCCTCCGACGGCAACGACGTCTGGGGCAGCCGCTCCACGCTGAGCTTCACCGACGGCCAGACCAACGCCGTCGTGCTGCAGCATGAGCTGTCGATGCTCGATGTGACGACGGCAAACCGCGATGAGCGCGTCTGGGCGCGCATCACCGGCGGCGACAAGAAAATCGACGACAGCAACGTGCCAAAACCCGTGCCAGTCATCTCCAACGTCGGCGGCGGCAGCAAGAGCAGCAGCGCGCAGAAGGAAGGCACGCTGAACTACATCAGCGGCGAAAATGCGATCCAGCACATGGCGGTGAAGAAAGGCTTCGAAGTTCATCTTTTCGCGGACGAGACGCGTTTCCCGGAACTCGCGAACCCAGTGCAGATGCAATTCGACACCAAGGGGCGCCTGTGGGTCGCCGCATGGGAAACCTATCCGAAGTGGGAGCCGCTGAAGGAGATGAAGGACGCGCTGCTCATCCTGCATGACGACGACAACGACGGCCGCGCCGACCGCGTCACGGAGTTTGCCCGCGTGCAGAATCCACTCGGCTTTGAGTTCTGGAATGGCGGCGTGCTCGTCACGCGCCAGTCGGAGATTCTTTTCCTCAAGGATACCGATGGCGACGATAAAGCGGACGTAGAGACAATCATGCTCACGGGCCTCGACAGCTCTGACTCGCACCACGGCGCAAACAACCTCATCTACGGCCCTGATGGCGGCCTCTACTGGCAGAGCGGCGTCTTCATGCAGCACAATTATGAGCATCCATGGGGACCTTCGTTGAACACCGGCGCCTCCGCCATGTATCGCTTCGATCCACGCCGCTTCACCATCGCCAAGCACGCCGACAATTCGCCGAACCCGCACGGAACTTCGTTTGATTCCTGGGGCTACCAGTACGCCACCGACGGCACCGGCGGGCGCGCCTATCAGGTGCGTCCTGAAGGCAACGGCTTCAAAATGTATGAACTGCTCAAGAAGGAAGTACGCCCGGTGACCGCCAGCGAGGTCGTCAGCAGCACTCACTTCCCCGAGGAAATGCAGGGCGACTTCCTCATCTGCAACGTCATTGGCTTTCTCGGCGTGAAGCATTACCACCTCGAACGCGACGCCGACAAAGGCACCGTCTGGGGCGAGCCCGCAGGCGACGAACTCACCGTGAAAGTCACGCAGGCCGACGGCACCGTTAACGAAGAGACGTCACGCGGCTTCCTCATGAGCGGCGACAAAAATTTCCGCCCCAGCGATGCCGTGTTCGCGCCGGACGGCTCGTTGTACCTCAGCGACTGGCACAACGTCATCATCGGCCACATGCAGCACAACGTGCGCGACCCCAACCGTGACCACAAGCATGGTCGCATTTATCGCATCACCGCCACAGGTCGCCCGCTGCAGAAGATCGTGGCCGTGGATGGCCAGCCGATTCCCGCGCTGCTGGAAAACCTCAAACATCCCGCCGATGGCGTGCGCCACCGCACGCACATCGAGCTCAGCGGGCGCGACACCAAGGAAGTCATTGCCGCCACGCAGGCATGGATGAAGCAGTTTGATCCGGCCAAGAAGGAGGACGCGCATCACCTGCTCGAAGCGCTGTGGATTCATCAGCAGCACAACGTGCGCAATATCGAGCTGCTCGGCCAGTTGCAGAAGTCACCCGAGTTGAACGCCCGCAACGCGGCCAACGTCGTGCAGCATCTCTGGTTCAACGTCGAGGCCTCCATGCATGGCGGCGTCATCGCCGCTGAAGTGGAAGAGAAAGCACAGAAATCCGGTGTCCTCATCGACACTCCCGACCTCACGACCATTCGCGTCGCCACTCTGCCCGAGCGCATGATGTATGACGTGAAAGAGCTCAACGTGAAGGCCGGCAAGAAGGTGAAGCTCACCTTTGCCAATCCCGACTTCATGCCGCACAACATCCTCTTGGTGAATCCCGGCAAGGTGGATGAAATCGCCAACAAAGCCCTCGTCCTCGGTGCCAAAGGCTTCGACACCGGCTTCATCCCCGACAGCCCCGACATCCTCTGGCACAGCAAGCTGCTCGATCACGGCAAAGAAGAAGTCATCGAGTTCACCGCCCCCTCCAAACCCGGTGACTACCCCTACATGTGCTCCTTCCCTGGCCATTACCTCATCATGCGAGGGATGATGCATGTGAAGTAGTGGGATCATCCAGCTTGGGTTCATCGGCAGAGTCCAATCGGCCAGAAATGGACCGATTTGGACTGGAAACTGGATCAGAGGTTTTTCATCACGGCAGTTGTTTTCAATACGAAAATGACTGAATCATCCTCATCGTACTCATCCAAGCAGATGGGAAATGCTGCGTATATACCATGTGAAAAATTGACAACAACATGCTGAACGATTTACCATCCCGAGACGATCCTCTTGTACGCCGCCCGTTTGCCGACTCTATTGCACGCATCATTGCTAGCCAGAGTGATCCGGCACCACAAGTGATCGCAATTGATGGTGCTTGGGGAGATGGCAAAACCACCGTTTTCGGATTTCTGAAGGATGCGTTAAAAGAGAAAAAACTCAAAGTATTGGATTTCAATCCATGGCGTCATAGTGACGAGGAGACGATGATCCGAGTTTTCGCCTTGGATTTGGCAAAAGAACTTGGAGTGAAGCTTCTCAATAAGCGTGAACAATTGGTAGAGACAGTTCAAGATCGTGCAGATTGGTTCAAAGAAGCTGCAAGTGCAGTCGGTGCAGAGAACATTGGCGGATTTTTCCACTTCGGCGCCAAGCGCCTCAGACTAAGAGTTGAAGAACTTGTTGATCGGCTAAAAGGAGAACTCAACTCGCACGCCCGCCGAGTGACTATTCTTATAGATGACCCAGATCGTCTAGAAGTGGATCAACTCATGGCCTTATTTAGGCTAATTAAACTCATCGCTGATATGGAGTGGCTCACGTTCGTGTTGGCGATGGACTGTACAGCCGTGGTTCGAACTATTGGGCGGCGATTTGGTGGAGAAGATGAAGGACGGAGGTTTTTAGAGAAAATTGTCCAGGTTCCAATTCGCCTCCCATCTGTTCCTCACGTCAAACTCAGAGAGTTTTCACTTCAGCTCATCCAGCAAGTCATCAATGATCTGAAAATCGATTTCGACCAGTCTGAGGTTATGCGGTTTCGACAATCCTTCGATTCAGCAGTGATGCCTCTAATCCAAACTCCTCGCACGGCCAAACAATATGCCAACGTTGTTCGGTTTTCGTTGGGGCTGTTACCAGGAGAGGTAAATGCCGTGGATGTAATGATTTTAGAGGGAATGCGACTATTTGCTCGTGATGTATTCGACAATGTTAAAGAGCATCTTCTTCCGAAGATTGAGCCGCTGTGGATGGATGATGTAATGGATAGTAAGGATGCCAAATCCAATGAATTGATGAAAAAGCTGTTGAATGGAGTCGATGGTGAAAACTCTAAGGCGTGGAGAAATGTTTTGAACATGCTGTTTCCAGCCAACCTCTCGCATGCCAGCCATGATGAGAGCGATTTTCTTAGCTGGACAGACGGTAAAAGGGTCGCTTGCGAGGAATATTTCATCCGTTATCTAGCGGCGGTGGTTCCTGATAATGATGTTCCCGATGTGGAAGTTGTTCGCTGGATGGAATTTGCCCAGACAGAAGATGTGGGTTCGCTAATTTTAGCGCTAGAAAACAAACTCACCCCCAATACAGAAAAAATATTTGTGCAAAAACTACGGCGAATCCAACGCCGTTCGTCAGACTCACAACGGAAGACCCTTGCACTCGCAGTGGC
>NCCR01000022.1:87451-99567 GCA_002279765.1 Verrucomicrobia bacterium 12-59-8
TCAGCCCGATTTGGCGGCGGAAAAGCTTGCTGCCGAGGTTATCGAAGCAGCATCATCAGGGATGTGGGCAATTCAATTTTTCTGGGCCCTGCCTCACGCAAGGGATCAACATAAGAAGGATGCATCCGAAGGGCAGCAAATACGTGTTTTGCCAATGGAAGTGAGCACTACACTTGAAAAGGCACTTGCCAATAGACTGATGGTCGAAATTGAAAATGGGACTGTAGCGCCTCGGTTGGACTTTTTGAAACGGGCCTTCTTGATCATCAATCGCTGTGGAGACTCCGATAAGCTCCGTGCATGGTCTAAAAAAGAACTCACAAGAGATCCAATGTTCATCATCCATTTTGCTAGCCTGATCACAAATTGGGCTTACGGGGACGACGGTCGCCAGATGGAATGGCCCGGTGACGAGAAGGCAGTTGAAACCGCGAAAGATTATGTCGACACCGAATGGCTGGCGCAAACCTTTTCTCCCAAACCTCCCGCCAAGAGCAACGAATGGAATCATTCTATTTCGGGCGAGGAGGCAGCATATAAACTTGTTCAGCTGTTGAACAATTCCAGCCAAGCTGAAATCAGTACTGATGAAGCCTAAAGTAAAATCACCCTGAAACCGAAACCCCAATTCTCCCGGTTCCCGAGGTCACTCTGATACGTTCACCTTTCATTTGCTTGTCCGGTTTTGCACCGCAATGCGAGATACATCGGCTGCCACACCACGTTTCCATTTCTCTCATGATCAAGTCCTCCGCCGCTCTCTTTCTCACTCTGGCGTCCGTCGCCGTTGTAGCTGACGCACAAACCACGAAACCGAAAAAGCCGGTGAAGAATTTTTCGGCAACGGTGAATCCGCTGGACGCGAAGAACAAGCCCAGCGGCATTCCCCTGCCACCGGAAGACCCGGAACTCGCCAAGTACTACATAGAGGAAAGCACCGCGCCGCTGCCGCCGGTGACAGCGGCGTTGGACACGGCGCTGCCACTGGTGCTGAAGCAGGGCGACCATGTCGTGTTCATCGGCAACACGCTGTTTGACCGTGGGGCGCAGTTTCCACATTTCGAAGCGATGCTGCTCAAGGGGAATGCGGACAAGCAAATCGTGGTGCGTACGCTGGCGTGGTCGGCGGATGAAGTGGATCTGATGCCGCGTCCGACAAACTTCGGCACACTGAACCAGCACCTGCATGCGCAGAAGGCGGATGTGATCTTCGCGGCGTTTGGCTTCAATGAATCGTTCGGCGGGCTGGAGAAGCTGCCGGCTTTCAAGCAGCGGCTCGCGGCGCTGGTGCAGGAACTGAAGACGCATGCCTACAACGGTAAGAAAGCGCCGCGTGTGGTGCTGGTGTCACCGATTGCCAATGAAAACGTGCAGGGCGTCCCGGCCGCGGACATGAACAACTCGCGACTCGCAGCCTACACGCAGGCGATGGGTGAAGTCGCGGCGGAGCAGAAGGTTGGTTTTGCAAATGTGTTTGAACCGATGCTGCCGGCGATGAAGGGTCTAACCTTCAACGGCGTGCATCTGGAAGACAAAGGTTACGCGGTGTTTGGCGAAGCTCTATATCGCGCGACTTTCGAGGTCAGCGCACCGGAGACGACGCCTGAACTGCGTGCAGCCATCGCGGACAAGAACCGCCAGTTTTTTCAACGCTACCGGCCGCTCAACGGCTTCTACTACACGGGGGATCGCAACAAGGACTACGGCTACCTCGATTTCCTGCCCGCGATGCGGAGCTTCGATTTCATGGTGGCCAATCGCGACCAGCGCATCTGGGATGTGGCGCAGGGCAAAGCCTTCGCGGGAAAAAAGGTCGATGACTCCAATGTCCCCGAGATGCCTGCGACGAAGGAAAGTAAAGGAGCCAACGAATGGATGACACCCGCGAACGAACTTGCCGCCTTCAAGGTCGATCCGCGCTTTGAGGTGAACCTCTTCGCCAGCGAAGAGCAGTTCCCCGAAATTGCGAACCCCATTCAAATCCGCTGGGACACGCAGGGCCGCATGTGGGTGAGCACATCCCAGGCCTACCCGCATCTCTACCCCGGTCAGGAGCCCCATGATCGCCTCATCATTCTCGAAGACACGGACAACGATGGCCGCGCCGACAAATCGACGGTGTGGGCGGACCATCTGCAAATCCCGCTGGCCTTTGAGTTCGGCGATGGCGGTGTGTACGTCTCCGACGAGCCGCATCTCACTTTTCTCAAAGACACGGATGGCGATGGCAAAGCGGACTTCAGCCGCCAGATGTTCACCGGCTTCGGCACGGAGGACTCCCACCATGCACTGCATGATTTTGTCTGGAGTCCGGATGGCGACCTCATCATCCGTGATTCCATCTTTCTCCACTCACAGATTGAAACCGCCTACGGCCCCGTGCGACTCGACAATTCCGGCTGGTTCCGCCTGCGCACCGACACACAAAAGCTCAGCACCTTCGGCAGCTACCCGAGCACCAACCCCTGGGGTGTGACCTTCGACGACTGGGGCCACCACATGGCCAGCCATCCCATTTTCGCCAGCGCCTTCCACGCCACCAATCCGCCCTATCCTGAGCAGCATCCCGGTGCCGGCAAAATGCCTGCTTACTCCGGCACCTGCGGCCAGGAGTTTGTCGATTTCGATTTCTGGCCGCAGGAACTACAGGGCGGCTTCATCAAGGCACGCTACAAACCCACGAACAACATCGAGATGCATCAGTGGATCGAGATGGACGACCACTATGAGGAAAAAAAGCTTGGTGATCTCATCTTCTCCACCAACCTCAGCTTCATCCCCACGGATGTGAAAGTCGGCCCACGTGGAGACTTCTACATCTGCGACTGGTACAACCCCATCAAAGGCCACGCGCAGTACTCGCTGCGTGACCCGCGCCGCCTGCGCACCAGCGGCCGCATCTGGCGCATCGTGCCGAAGGGTGCCAAACTCGCCGAGCCACCAACGGTGGCCGGTGCCCCGATCCCCGCGCTGCTCGATCTCCTGAAAAGCCCGCACTACCGCTGGCGCTACCAGACCAAACGCGAACTGCACGAACGCTACGCCGCCGAGGTCAAAACCGCGCTGGATGCCTGGGTGGCAAAGCTCGACCCCAAGGATGCGCGCTTCCGCCATCATCAGCTCGAAGCCCTGTGGACCTACCGCACCCTCAGCACCGAAAACCGCGCCCTGCTCAAAGAACTGCTCAACTGCGACGAACACCACGCGCGCGCCGCTGCGACGACACAATTGCGCTATGTGGATCTCCCTGACCGCATCGAGCAGCTCCGCGCCCGCGCCAATGACGACAACGGCCTCGTGCGCATGGAGTCCGTCATCGCTGCGTGCTACATCGGCACTCCGGCCGCGCTGGATGCCGTGCTTGATGTGCTCGACAAACCCATGGGCGACCACCTGACCTACGCCGTCCGCACCGCGCTCGGCAGCGAGGCGCTCTCACGCCACTGGAAAGGGGAGGAAAATCCTCGGATCAACGCGTTCATGGACGCCTTTGCAGCCACCTACAAACGCGGTCCCTTTGAGAAGAAAAAGACCGCCGAGGAAACCGCTTTCGACAAGCAGCCCGGCGTCGCCAAACTCACCATCAACTGCGTGCGCGAGCGCATGCTCTTCGACAAAACCGAGTTCAGTGTTAAGGCCGGCCAGCCCGTGAGCCTCGTCTTCAACAATCCCGATGCCACCGCGCACAACCTCGCCATCTGCCAGCCCGGCAGCGTGGAGGAAATCGGTCTTGCTGGCAACGAAATGGCCAAAGACCCCGAAGGCATCAAAAAGGATTTCATCCCAGTCACGGACAAAATTCTGCACCACACCAAGTTGCTCAATCCCAACTCCACCGAAACCCTGCGCTTCACCGCCCCCACCGCCGCAGGCGACTACCCATACCTCTGCACTTTTCCAGGCCACTGGGTCATCATGCGCGGGATGATGCACGTGAAGTGAGGCCGCCCCTCAGCCTTTCTTGAGCTTCTTCTTCGCCACCTTCTTTACTGCGGCTTTTTTCTTCGCAGCCTTCTTCACCGCTTTCTTTGCGGCTGGCGGTTCCGGCGTCACCTCCGCGCTCAGGTCGATGCCAAAGATCGCTGAGAGATCGGCTCCGGCGAGATCTCCTGTGCTGGTGGAGAGATCGGTAATGGCGGCGCTGCTGGCGTTGGACAGTAGCTCGGACTGATCCACGTTGCGCAGGGTGAAGAGCAGCTCAGGCTTGGTATCCAGCAGCACCCCCACACCGTAAAGTACGGCGGAGACGTGTTTGCACATGTCCGCATGGTCAGGGCAGGAGCAGTTGAATCGAATTTCTTTCGGCTTCGGAAATAGGCCGTCGTCAGGATCGGTGAGCACCTTCATCAGGCCATCGCCCAGTTTCCCTGCGAGCAAATCCAGCATGGAGCCCACCTGCCCAGAACTCGATTCCACAATCTGCTGCCATTGTCTCTTTGGCAGCGGTTGGATGACAATGCTCGTTTCATACAGCTCCGAGCCCGCCACCACGGCGCTGAGTTTTCCGGGCTCAATTTCCAGATTGTAAACCTTCCCCTGCCGCAGGTAACTGCGGCCACGCGGCAGCCGCGACTCATAGACCTGATAGGACTCCAGATTGCGGCACCAAGCCTGTCCCCAAAACGTCGTGCTCAACTTCTTCTGCCCCGCTGGTGCCGGCAGCGCTTCAAATTTCTCCCCACGCTTCTTCCGCTTCGCGATCTCGCGTTGTAGCCGCTTTTTTTGTTCTTCCACATCTTGGTAGGACCACCACATGGCCGGGGTTTTACACGACAGCTGAAGTCACATCAAGCGCGACAAAACTCAGCAGTTCCTCCGCGCCCATGTCGGAGAGGAGTTTTTCGGCTCCACCGTCACCGGTGATCAAATCGTGGGCGAGGCTCATCTTCTCTTCAATCAGCGCGTCAATGCGTTCTTCGATGGTGCCCTGACAGACGAATTTATGCACCATGACGTTCTTTTTTTGTCCGATACGGAAGGCGCGGTCGGTGGCTTGGTTTTCGACAGCGGGATTCCACCAGCGGTCAAAGTGGATGACGTGGCTGGCGGCGGTGAGATTGAGGCCGGTGCCGCCGGCTTTGACGCTGATGACCATGAAGGGCGGGCCGTCGGGCTGCTGGAAGGATTCGACCAACTGCGGGCGCTTCTTCACCGCTGTGCCGCCGTGCAGAATGAGGCCCTCGCGACCAAAAACGTTGGCGAGGAAACGGGCGAGCGGATCGCAGGTTTCTTGAAACTGCGTGAAGATGAGAGCGCGCTCGCGGCGCTCCGCGAGTTCGCTGCATATTTCTGCTAGGCGCGTGAATTTGCCGCTGTCTTCGGGGTTCCAGGCACCGTCGCCGTTCCAATGACTTGGATGATTGCAGATTTGTTTGAACTTCAGGAGGAAGCCGAGCACAAGCCCCTGACGCTTGATTGGTTCCATCTCCTTGTCGGCGAGCATTTTAGCGAGTTGATCGACGAGCTTCGCATAGATTGTGGCTTGGCGCTTGGTGAGGCCGCAGAAGGCTTTAGTTTCGATTTTGTCGGGCAGGTCGCTGATGATGCTCCGGTCCGTTTTCATGCGGCGCAGGATATAGGGCTGCACAAGTTTGCGTAGCGGTGCAAAACCGGTGCTGCTTTTTGCGCAGCGTTTCACTGCATCGGCAAAGGCGGCGGACCCGCCAAGCAGGCCGGGATTGAGGAAATCAAAGAGACTCCACAGATCGCCGGGACGGTTTTCCACTGGCGTGCCGGTCAGCGCAATGCGTGTGGTTGCATGCAGGCGCTTCACGGCCTTCGTGCTGGCGCTGCCGGGATTCTTGATGGCCTGTGCTTCATCAAGGATGACGACGCTCCAGGGGTGCTGCTGCCATGCATCGGTGCGTTGCAGGATCTGGTAGGTGGTGAGCATCGCATCGCAGCCGCGCAGAGCTGCAGCAGGGTGCATCACGGCGCAATCGAGTGCTTCGCGTGAGGTTTGTGATGGGTGGGCGATGAAGAGTTTCAGGTCGGGAGCGAACTTTGCGACCTCGGCTTTCCAGTTGCCGACGAGGGAGGCGGGGACGATGAGCAGGCCGGGCGCTGCTCTTTCTTTCTGTTTTGCGAGCAGCAGTGCGATGACTTGCAGTGTTTTGCCAAGACCCATGTCATCGGCAAGGCAGGCTCCGAGGCCGAGGCGGGTCATGAACTGGAGCCAGGCGAAGCCTTTGAGCTGATAGGGACGCAGGGTGGCGCAGAGGTTGGGCGGCGGTGGTGATGCTGCAGGATCGCGCATCTGGTGGAATACCGTTGCAAGATTCTTGCCGGCTACGATGTCGCTCCAGTCATGTACCAACTCGGTGTTTTCCTGGACATCTGCGGACAATCTTGTGTCGAATCCGGCAAGTAATCTCATTCCATCGAGAAAACCGATGCCGCCTTCGCCCGCCGCATGCTGAACTTTTTGCCAATGCGACATCACCTGCTGAAGTTGAGCACCATCGACTTCGATCCATCGGCCGCGAAGCGAAACGAGGCCGGTGTCGGAGCTGAGCAGTTTTTCCCATTCGGCGGCGGTCAGCGGTTCGCCTTCGAGGCTGGCGGCGATTTTGAAATTCAGCAGGGCTCCGGCATGGAGGGAGGATTGCTTTGGGGCATCGATCGTCACCGAGACTGCCGGGCGCGGGCCTTTGCCGCTGCGCCACCAGTCTGGCAGTTTCATGACTATGCCGCTCTCCTGAAACACTGCCGTTTCACGAAGGACGCGAAAGGCTTCTTGGGGGGACATGGCCATCGGTTGAAAGAGGCGCTTCGTCTCCAGCCACTCGCGAAGTAGTTCGGATTTTTCCGCCGCAGTGCGGACTGGTGCCAGCAGGGCATTCAGTGCGGTTTGATCCTGCAGGCCGGAGTATAATTGCAGCGCACGGGCCAGCGGCAGGTGCTGCGGCTGGCCGGTGGCGCTGAGTTTGTCGGTGAAGGTGGCCAGAAAGGCGAAGGGGCGCTGGGTGTCGGTCTTGTTTTCGGCGAGATGGAAGGTCACGCGCCCAACGACATGCCAGGCGGGGCATTCTTCCCGCAGCCAGGACTCCACGCCGTTGGTGGCCAGTTGATCGATGTGCTGCGCCAGATCCAGCCACCAGCGTTCGAGCACTTCCAGTGTGAGGTATTCCGCTCCTGCAAACGGCGGAGCAGCGGCCATGAAGGCGGCCAGGGAAGGGACTGGAATATTCAGGGCATCCTTGGTCTGGCACAGGCGGGTGAAAAACTGCTGAGCAAACTCTCGCAGCCATTTCCAGGGCGGTTCCAGCTCGGCGGTGAGCAATTCGGTGCTTAACACTCGCAGAATGGCGCTCGGTGAGCCTGCTGAGGCGATTTTCTTGTCCACAGCCGATTCCGCCCCGCCCAGATGGGTGAGAAATCCTTCTGGAGTGAGGGCGGGAGCGAGCATGGACTGTGTTTGGACGAAAAAGGGCAGGCAGGCAAGGGAACGCGGAAATTCAGCAATCGTCGTTTCCCAAAGGCCTCTGTCCATGCTATCGCTCCGGTTCCCCCGCCGCTGACCGGCGTGGGCCTCAATTCTACGCATGTCCAGCCTCATTACCGACCTTCCCATCCTGCTCCGACCGTTCGACGCACGCACCCGTCAGGAGGCGGAACGCCTTGCGGACGATGATGCAGTGAGGGGACTGGAACTGCTGGAGGATGAAATGATGGCCGAAGTGCGGCTGGATGACCGCCCGGCCCAGGTGCGCTGGCTGCGCGGTGAGCATGGCTGGCACGGCGAAACCGACGTGGATGATGATCAGGAATTGGAAAATCTGGCCCTATGCACCACGCTGGTGGCAGTGCAGCGCCGTGAGGCCCGTGGCACGCTGCCGATGATTCCGGTGGAGGAAGAGGATTTCGAACACCAGCTCACCGCCAAGCTCGAGCGACCGCTCACGCCTGATGAGGAGAATTATCTGAGCAAGATGGAGAAGCGCTACGAACGCGTGCGCCTCACCGGCAAGATCTTTGACCAGGACATGGTGCGTCTGCATCCGAAATGGGCGATCCAGAGTCTCGAACCTGTGGCGCTGTGGCCTGAGGCCCCCAAAACCCTGCGTGAGTTCTGGAACTACATCGCACTCGCGCTTGCTGACAAAGGACTCGCTGTACCGGCCTTCCTGCGCGGCATGTCCGACATCGACGGCACCCGTGAAGCCCTGCGCGAATGGCGGCACGCCAGCACCGTGCCGACGTGGCAGAAGCGCATCCGTGAATTCATTGACTCACGCCAGGATGACCGGCACACCCACCGCCAGCCGCCGCGTGTGTGCGATTTCCGCTTGCTGATCACGGTGAATGATGCGCGCCTGCAAATGCGCCTTGAAGGTGAAACGCCCTCTCCTTACACCACTGTTGATGCCGCGCTGCTCGACAACTTGCGCCGGGAGCACCGAGATGGACGCATTGTGACTTCGGGCGGCTCGGAGCTGCTGCTGGTCTCCTGCCTGTCTCAGAGCGATGAGAACTGGAATGACTCCTTCCGTCTGGAATCCAAACATCATGCGCTATGGCTCGCCACGCTGTTTCAGCAGCCAGCGTTGCAGGAGCGCATGATCACTCTGGATGAAGTGCCTTTCCAGCGTGTGGCCGAGCCTCTGAGCTGGGTCGCACGCCTGAGCGACAACGGCCTGAACCTGACCCTGCAGCTCGAAACGTCGGACGGCACCCCTGCCCCGCTGCCGCTGCGCATTCTGCGCGGGGTGCAGACCTTGTACCTGAGCACGGATACTTTGTTCACAGGCCCGGTGTGGCTGCATGATGAATCACGCATCGACACCAGCGTGACCATGCCTCTGGAGGCGCTGGCCACCGCAGAGGGCATTTCCTTCATGCGTGAGATCGACATCCCGGTGCCTGACGCGATCAAGAGCCGTGTGCGCCATGAAGATCTGCATGTGAACATCACCGCCGCCTGCCTGGCCAAGACCTCGCAGTCCAGCGGCGCTGAGTTCGTCACCCTCAAGGCCGAGGCGGTTGATGGTGAAGGCCGAGTGCGTGAGATGCTGCGCTTTTCCGGCTGGCAGCCGGTGGATGAAAAAAAAACGACTGAATCTGACGACACCATCGTCTGCCGCGACCGTCGTGCCCTGCGCGACGCCGAAGAGCTGATGAACCAGCTCCGCCGCACGTGGGACATGGAAAATGACGCCTGGCGTGTGCGCATGGCGAAAGATTTCCCGGATGTATTTCATGCCTGGGCCGCGCAACTCCCTGAGAACGTTAATCTGAAGACGGATGAAAGCCTGCAGACCATCCTTGCAGATCCGCTGATTGCACGCGTGCGCCTGGAAGCCACGCAGGCGGGCAGCATCGACTGGCTGGATCTGCGCCTGGTGTTTGACATCGAAGGCATGGAGCTGAAACCTGCTGACATCCGCCGCCTCATCGCCGCCAAGGGTGATTTCGTGCGTCTGGCCGATGGCTCCTGGCGGCGTGTGAAGCTCGAACTCAGCGATGAGCAGCAGGAGCTGCTGGACCGGCTGGGCATCGACCTCAATGAGCACAGCGACGAGACGCACCGCCTGCACTGGCGTCAGCTCGCGCAGGAGAATGCGGCGGAGATCGTCAACCCGAAGGCCTGGAGCAAGATCGTCGAACGCATGGAGGAGGCGAAGCTCGATGCACGCCCGCCGGTGCCCGAGGGGCTGAACGTCACGCTGCGTCCTTATCAGGTCGATGGATTTCATTTCCTGACTTACCTCACCTCGAACCGCTTCGGTGGCATCCTGGCGGATGACATGGGCTTGGGCAAAACCTTGCAGGCCATCACCTGGGTGCTGTGGCTGCGCTCCCGCAAAAAAGCCGACGGCCCGCATCTGCCTGTGCTGGTGGTTTGTCCGAAATCGGTGCTCGATGTTTGGGCACTGGAATTCAAGAAAGGCTCGCCTGATCTGCGAGTGCTCGTGCTGCATGACCGCGATCTGTTTGATCTGAATCTGGTCATGACGCAGATCGATGTGGTGGTGATGAACTACGCGCAGATGCGTGGTTTTGATGGCGAGCTTGCTGCCGTCCGCTGGCTCGCAGCGATTCTCGACGAAGGCCAGCACATCAAAAACCCTGACTCCAAGGCGGCCAAGGCAGCGCGCCAGATTCGCGCCGACAACCGTCTGGTGCTGACGGGTACACCGTTGGAAAACCGCCTGCTCGATCTTTGGAGTCTGATGACCTTTGCCACACCCGGAGCCCTGGGTGAGCGCGCCTACTTCCACCGCCATTTTGACCGCCGCAAAGATCCGCGTGCTTCAGAGCGCCTCGCGGCGCGTCTGCGTCCGTTCCTGCTGCGCCGCACGAAATCCCAGGTGGCCCGCGACCTGCCTTCCCGCAGCGAGGAAAACCTGCTCAGCGAGATGAGTGGCCGCCAGGCAGAACTCTACAAAGAGGAGCTGGCCCGTGCGCAGCACATGGTGCTGAACAGCTCTGGCTTTGACATGGTGAACCGCCGCCGGTTTGCCATTCTGCAGGCGCTCACGCGCCTGCGGCAGATCTGCTGCCATCCCGGTCTCGTGGACAAAAGCGCCGAGAATGAAGAGAGCGCCAAGCTCACCTCCACGCTGGAAGTGATCCAGGGACTGCATGACGAGGGCCACAAGGTGCTGCTCTTCAGCCAGTTCGTCTCCATGCTGAAGATCATCCGCACCAAGCTGGAAGAGATGAAGCTGCCCTACCACTGGCTCACTGGAGCCAGCACTGACCGCGCAGGAATCGTCAAAGCCTTCCAGGAGGATGAAAACGCCAGCGTGTTCCTGCTGTCTCTGAAAGCGGGTGGTAGTGGTCTGAATCTGACCGCCGCGTCCTACGTCATCCTGTACGATCCATGGTGGAACCCTGCGGTGGAGAACCAGGCGATTGACCGAGCGCACCGAATCGGCCAGACGCAGCCCGTCATGGCCTACCGCATGCTGACGAAGAGCACGATCGAGGAAAAGATCATGACCTTGCAGCATAAGAAGAACCTGATGGTCAACAATGTGCTGGGCGAAGGCGGGTTTACCAACCTGCTGCAGAAGGAAGATTTCGACTTCTTGTTTGATATTGAGGCGGAGAAAGTCGCCTAGAGGCTGAAAGATAATCAGTTTCCGCTGGGTCCGGGCGATGGACTCATCATCCCTTGGTTGCGGGTTCGAATCCCACCGGGAGCACTTTCGCCAGTTCAGCAGCAGGCCGCCGCTGGTGATTTCGATGCTTTCACTCTCACACCTCCAGAAAGTAATCCGCAGGCATTGCGAAGTGACGGGCCAGCTTGCGAATGTGCGCAGCGGTCAGCTGCCGCGTGCCGTTGACGATCTTGCTGCCCATGCTCGGCTCCAGTTCCAGCAGCCGCCCCAGGTCCGCCGCCGTCATTTCGTGCGCCTCCAGCAGCCCGGCAAGGCGTTTCGTCACGGGCAGAGGCCGGGCCTTTTTCTCCGTGCAGGCTTCATAATCGGCGATGAGGTCCGCCACCATTTCAAACCAGTCGGCTTGATCCTGATTCATGGCCTTTTCATGCCCCCACAGCGGTTCAATGGCCGCCAGCGCCGCCGCATGGTCTGACTTGTCCCGGATGGGCCGTGGCAGCCATACAGAGCGGCAGAGCGTGCCGTAGTCATCGGGCAGCGTCTTGAAGGATGGAGCGGGGGACGGGGTGCGGGTTTTCATAGCGTGTTTTTCCAACGGTTTTTGGAGTATTCAGCGTGAGACATGAAGGCCAGAACATAGACAAGGCCGGTATTGAAATGGACGGCGGCTATCAGCCTGTAAGCATTGCCGGAGATATTGAACACGATCACCTGTCTGCTGCTAGCCGCCTTCACCGGATCAGCAGCCGGAAAGGTGCGCCGCAATTCAGCGAGGTTTCCCCACTTCGCTTGTCGCACCACATCCAGCCACCATTCCAAACTGGGCCTGGCGGATGGATGCTCCCGCATCCATCCTCGTACCGTGGCGGGCTTGATGACTCGCATGGACAATGGTGCCCTAAAGTGGACAAATTGTCCAGACCGAATTTGATGCGCCATTGAAGCCGGCGAAATGGAGCGAGACATGAATGGCACTCGGTTAAGGGCATTCATCGTGGGTTTTGGAGCTGGCGGTACGCTGTCCTCGCGGCGGAGCTTTTTGTATACGCT
>NCCR01000173.1 GCA_002279765.1 Verrucomicrobia bacterium 12-59-8
ACGGTGGGCACGTCGCGCGTCTGGATGTGGCCGGTGCGACTGTTGAGCAGGCTCAGCGCAGTGTGGAACACCATGGCCTTGCCCTGCATTTTCCACTCCTGAAGTTCGAACATGGTCTTCAGTGTCTCACACTCCAGATGAGTTTTTGGAGTTTTTGTTATGATACCTAGCAAAAGCGGCTTGCGTAGATCCAGCCCTTTCAAATCGCGGAGCAGTCTTTTTTTAAGGGAAGTCAAACTAATACGGCCTTTCAGGCCCTTCCTGGTTTGGATGACATCATATGCCCGCTGCACGACTTCTTCGATACTGGCTGGTCCACTTTGGTTTCGGTTAAGCAGATTGGCACACAGATAATCATGGAATTGAGTCCACTCAGCGTGCAATTTTGAAATGTTTGGCGGCTCAATACCCCATCTACTTCGGGCAAGAGATGCGATGCTGGTTGAGGAGCGTATAGCGGACTGCCGTTGGCTTATCCTCTTTGATATATACTCCTGTTTCGCTATCTCGAAGGTTTTCTTGCGTTCTGTGTCATTGAACAGATCTGCAAGTTCCCCAAACCTGTAAAACAGATTGATGTCAATAAAATGGTCGAGAACCCTACAGGAAAGTTCCGTGGCAACGGACTCTGGGTCAGAGTTTGAGATTGAAATCACGCTATCGTTAATTCGCAGCGTCTCTTTTTCATGATCTACCTGCACAACAATCCCGTGTGATATTTGGTCGTGTGGCAAATCCAGCTCATCCCATTCCTTCAAGACTAGTCTGGAGCCTGAATCAACAACACCTCTAACCAGTGGCAATGACTTGTCGTCAACACCATACATGGCGCTTTTACCGATGACATCTGGCAGGGATGAATAGACCGGGCGCGGCTCGGCCTGGAAGGATTCCTGCCGCCGGTCGCGGATACGCTGGAAACCCAGGTCCCATTCGTGGTTCCAATTGCCAGCGCACGATGAATTTGTTCTTTGCCAACCATTTTGTATGTGAATCAAGTACTACTTGATCCAGGACATGCTCAGCATCGCACAGTTTGTTCCTAGTTTTTGTAATTAATTCAAACTTAACAGAACCAACCTCGCTGTACGGCTCCAGTGACAACATAATCCTGATTTTTGGCTGTACGGTGCGCTTTATCGTCGAACTGCTTTCTCTGCACGCTTTCGAGTCGAGGTTTTGACGCGTGTCTATAATTTTCCATACTTCATGGCTGCTCTCTCTGATTCTGGTTATAGGGCAACCAACAGCTCTCAGCATAAGGTTGGTTTCCTTATCTGTGCCGGAAGTCTTTTTCGATTGGAGTGCGATTACCTTATTATCTTTGGCCCTGATGATCGGCGCGCCACTTTGACAAGCCCTGACCTCGAATATCGTTTTTATTGAGTAAACCCAGATCTTACGATCACTTAATACTGGGAAATCTTGTCCGCTTATTGAACCATCGTTTGTGTATAGCCCTTCTCCTGTCGCCCCCTCCGCAAAGCCGTTGATACTTACCGATTCACGCTGTGATGCATTTTCCTCCGACAATATGGCCACCCCGGGAGCGACGAATTTGGGGTCTAGGACTTCAAGCAGCCCATAGTCTAGATGTTCTTCGTTAGACGGATGGTTACAGATTGAAATGATCTTGACCTTAATCCCCTCAGGCACTCCTGCATGAAATACTGTCAGTTCTTGTGAGTTGTCAAAATCTGCCAAGACGTGCCCGGCGGTAAGAATGATTCGGTTTTCGATAAAAAAGCCGGTGCCGATCAGCTTTTGGTTATCGCTTCTAATTGCTACAAGGAAATCGTCCATCTGGTTGTTGCCGAAAAGTTGATGTTTTACCATTTCAAAGTCACTTTGATCCCCGATGAGGCACCGAGCTCGGCGAGTACAAAGTTGGTTTTGCCGTCAAAGCCGAGATTCATTTCGATTTCGAAACTTTTTGGTTTGGCCGATGCAAGCCTGCCTTGAAGATTTGATGAAATATCCAGACAAAGTTCGGCAAGTCTTGCTCCCATCTCGCCTCCAGTGGTCTCGAGAATTTCAGTTGCGCCTGACGTGCTCCTTGTTGTGAGGCTTTCTTGTTCCCCGCCTGTTGTTTTTTTTGGGGATGTGATCGGCAACGTAGTAATCAGGAGTTTCGGTGAAGGCGCATCTTTTTGTTTCATAACTTGTTTTGGTGTTACGGGGATTGTGACTTTCAGTTGGTTTACATTAAATAATTTAACGTTTTTGATTACACGCTCAATCCCTTACGGGGATCGGGGTAGACTTTTCCGTGACAGGTGGCACCGGGTGTTAGGCGCGTTCGATATCGTGCTGGAGCTCGATGCGTTCGGTGGTTATAGTTTAGATGGGTTTTTCATGTGATTCGGTGGCTTTAATGGCTGCTGCGCGGTTTTGGGATGGGCGGAGAAGCCGTTGCGATCCCTAAGCTTGGAGGGTTGCCTAGCATTGTAATGGGTTGCATTTATTTAATAACAAGAATTAAGCCAATCGTAAGTGTGGAGCATGTTGGAGTGATGCATGTCTTACATGGCAGTAAATAAATTTTTAAATTCGAAGTGAAAATGGCAGATCATGCAAGCTTTGTGAAGCCAAAATTAAGTTCTACAGACGATGTGCTTAGGAAAAGGCATAAGTGCTGAGGCCTTATTTTTTGAGAAAACCGTTTTTTAGCAGGAAATAGGCCGTTGTTTGCGGTGATGAGAGTTTGACAGTGAAGAACGGTACTTGCCATCCAGTGCTCAGGGGGGGGCGAGTGATTCTGGCTTTAACCGTGGAAAATGGCACTGGTCAGCCACCGATATCTTTCTTGCAGCCGGGAACCCGGCCTGCGAGTTGCGGTCTGTGGCTTGTCCGCAGAGGGCGGAATTTGGACTGCTGAGATGAGATGCCTGACGATGACGCTTTGGAAAACGAGCATCCGCAAGGAAGTCAGCGAGACGAACCAGCGTTTCCCGCTGCCTTGATCATTTCGTTCCCGGCCTGGAAGGCTTCCAGTCGCCTTCCTTCGCTTCACGAATGTCCAGGGTTTCAATGCCCGGGTTCGTGAAGCGGATGCGTCGTTGTTTATAAAGCGAGCCCAGTGCTTGTTTGAACGCCTTTTTGCTGGCTTCGAAATGGCTGCGAATGGCCTCGGGATGGCTGTCGTCGTCAAAGTCGAGTTTGCCGCCGTTGTTCTTGAGCGCTTCGAGAATGCGATCCGTTAATGAGGCGACCCGCTGATAGCCGGAGGCATCGAGGCTGAGGTCGATCTTGCCGCTGGGGTGGACGGCGCCGACGAAGCCGTTGATCTTTTGTCCTACCTGAAGCGGTGCGCCAATGTTGGTGTGGTAGAGCAGGCCGACGTGCGTCCCTGCCACAATCGCATTGTAGCCCAGCGGTGTGCGGGCGGTGATCAGCAGGGGCACGGGCTGCGCCGGCTTGAACGGCGGGCGTTCACGGCTCAGGTGCCGGTTCAGACGTGTGGTGGCGATGATGCGGTCCGTTTTCTCATCCAGCATGATGTAGGCCACGACTTTATCTCCCACGTACACCTGATCCGCCTGCTCACGAAACGGCAGCAGCAGATCCTTGAGCAGGCCCCAATTCAAAAAGGCACCGATGTTGCGGTTCACGCTCACCACTTCCAGGGTGGCAAATTCGCCCACCATGGCGAACGGCTGCTCCGTGGTGGCCACGAGGCGGTCCTCGGAATCACGGTAGATGAATACATCCAAGGTATCTCCAAGGCTTGTGCCCTTGGCGATGTAACGGTTCGGCAGCAGAATCTCACCGTGATCACCCCCATCCAGATAAATGCCATGCGGCGTACTGTGAAGGACGATGAGGGAGTTGCGTTTGCCGATCTGAGCCATGCAGCGCAGACTAGACGCGGCTGTGGATCAATCCAGCGCCTACTTCACCTTCACGACGACCAGTTTTTCCGCGTCACGGGCAAAAAGCAGGCCATTTGAGTAGGCGGCATGGCTGCGATGTCCCGCGCGGGTGATCTGGCTGCGTTGCAGGAGATTGAATTTCTTTGGGTCGGCGGTGAATAGCCACAGCTCGCCGGCCTCGCTGTGCAGCAACAGTTTGTCTCCCACCAGAATCAGGGTGCCCCCCTGGAGGCGGTCCGGCGCTTCCCAGGCGACCTTGCCATCGGCCACGGCAATGCAGCGCAGCGTCATGCCGGTCTCCTGCCGGCCATGCAGACCATAGACATGCCCGGCGTGATAAACCGGTGTGGTATAGTGGCAGTCGAGCGTGTCGGCTTTTTTCCACACGTTGGTCAGTTTGCGTGCAGCCTTGTTCCACTGCCACAGGCCGGCACCGACATCATAAGCGGCGGTGAAAAACAGCCTGCCATCCTCACAAGGCACCGGCGCAGCGGCATTGACGGAGGCGTCGATCTGCGCGCGGAAGTATTCATCCGCCAGCACCTTGCCGTCGCTGGTTTGCGTCAAAAGGACACCGCGCCGGGTGAAGAAGGCTCCCACTCCCGGATCTCCGGGGAGCAGTACAGGAGATGAATAACTCGCTTCATCTTCGGTGGCCTGCCAGAGCAGTTTGCCTGTGGCAAGATCCAGCGCGATGATGCCCGCTCCGCCATTTGTGTTCTTGCCACCCACGTTGAGCAGCACCTTGCCATCCGTGACAAGTGGCGAGCAGGCACGGCCAAAGTACCCCTGCGGCGAATCGAGTTCGGCCACTGTGTCATAGCTCCAGATCAACTCGCCTGTCGCAAAATCGAGCGCCTGGACGATGCCTTCCGGGCCATGTGTGATGACTTTGCCTGCGGCGATGCAGGGCACGGCACGCGGTCCGTTGTCGAATCCAAAACTGTCGCGGTAGGTGGTGGGGCAGGCGTGTTTCCAGATGGCTTTGCCATCGGCGGCTGCCAGCGCCTCGGTGATGATTTCACCGCCCTGACGGTGGGTCACGATCACGCGATTGTTGTTGACCACAGCTCCGGCATGACCGCTGCCCAGCATGCGCTTCCACGCAATCTCGGGTTCCGTGCTGCCGACGATGGCGGCCTCGTCGGTCGCGGTGCAGTTGCGCTGCGGGCCGAGGAACTGCGGCCACTCGCCTGCGTGCAGGCTGGTGAATGCGCAGAGGAGAAGAAGGATCGGGCGCATGAAAATGAGGATGGGATTAACTGACGAGGGAGAGATTGGGGTCCACATCCGTCTCCAGGGGGGAGGTGTGGCCAATGTTGAAACGTTGCGCAGCGGCGAATGCAATCATGCCAGCATTGTCGGTGCAAAGATCCGGACGTGCGAGCAGCAGTTGGAGGCCAGCTTTGTTACAACGTGCTGTGAGCGCCGTGCGCAGGCCGCGGTTGCAACTGACACCACCGCTCACGGTGACGAGCGTCTCGTCGCATTTTTTCGCCGCGAGCACGAGCTTTTCGACCAGCACCTCGATGATCGCGGCCTGCACGCTGGCACTGAGATCGGCCAGGACCTGTTCGTTCTTCAGATCAAGGCGCGGCAGTTCATAGAGCACGGCGGTCTTCAAACCGCTGAAACTGAACTCCAGGCTGCGGCCATCTAGGAAGCTCCGTGGAAAGGCGAAGGCGGTTGGATCGCCACGAGTGGCCAGCTTGTCGATCTCCGGCCCACCAGGGTAGGGCAGGCCGATCATCTTGGCGACCTTGTCGAAGGCTTCGCCTGCGGCGTCATCACGTGTGCGTCCCAGCAGCTCGTAGCGACCCACGCCATGCACGCGCACGAGCATCGTGTGTCCGCCGCTGACGATCAGTGCCACACAGGCACGCACCGGGCCGTTCCCATTCATGAAAGGGGAGAGCAGATGGCCCTCCATGTGGTTCACGGCAAGGAAGGGCTTGTTTTCTGCGATGGCGAGCGCTTTGGCCATCGAGGTGCCAATGAGCAGTGAGCTGACCAAGCCCGGGCCGCTGGTGGCTGCAAAGGCTGACATGTCGCCGAGTGTTTTTCCTGCGTCAGCCAGGACCTGCTGAACTAGTGGGCGCACATGCAGGATGTGATTGCGTGAGGCCACCTCCGGTACGACTCCGCCATACGGGCGGTGGATTTCGATCTGGGAGGCGATACGGCCGGCGATCAGCTCACCGTCCAGAGTACAAATGGCCGCAGCAGTCTCATCACAGGAGGATTCAAGGGCGAGCAGGCAGTCTGGCATGGCAGTCCATCAATGAAGTAAAAACGGGAACCCAGCATCCAGAATCCGGCACTTTGAGGGTAAAAAAAAGCCACCGTCCCCCGGTTGGGTAGGGAACGGCGGCGCAATATGGCAGTCTCCTATCAGATTAGTGCTTGTGACCGTCTTTGCAGTCGGCCTTCGCTTTGGCGTCGCACTTCGCACATGCCTTCTTAGCTGGAACAGGATGCATGAAGCATCACGGACGCAGCGACAGAACAGTGGCAAGACGGATCATGAGATGATCAAACGTAAGTTAACAACCTGCCGCACTAGGCGGCGGACTGCTTACTTGCCGGTCTGCATCGGTGGTGGTGGCGGAGGAGCGGGCTGCTGGCAAGCGGAGAGAACGGCGGAAGCCGCGATGAGGGTGAGGATAGCGATTTTCATGTGTGTGGGTGTTAACCTGTTTGTTAAGCTTCCCATCCACCAGACTCCTGGCAGCGGGATTTTTCGAGATTAACGACAACTTCTGTTTTTGCAAACAGCCAAATGCATTCTCTGCGAAAACTCACAAGTAAGGCGTAAGAATGGGGAAACTTGGGACTACCAGAATGTCAGGCTCCGCTTTGCTGTGTATTACCCATAAGGTCCGCTTTCACCCAAGCCGTAGGCAGTTCCCCAGACTTCTCCGTCATCTTCCGCGAAAAAGATGCGCAGCGGGCGGCAGCACACTTCGCAGTCGTAGTCCACGTCGCACGGCACTTCGTTATAAGATGGAGCCGGAACTTCGAATTCCTGAAAACAAGTTGGGCAGGTGACGGGGGTGGTGTGCATCAATGATGACAATGAAACGCATCCTATGGGGCGAGTGTACGCAGCTTTCTCATCGGTTGCGGATGTTGCATGCGCCTATTGCAACCCTGCCAAATACGCGATGACGTCTGCCGCTTCCTGTTCAGTCATGCCGATAACAACAGCGCTGTGTCTCTGGTCGGCGCCCCCCCCCTCGTTCCACAGCCAGTCCATCGAGCGCAAATAGCCACGCCTCGCAAAAAATCGTCATTCACATTCGACTTTCGCCAATCTTTCTCCTTCTTCCCCTCCTCAACTCAACCAAACCTACGTCATGCCACGCCCTGTCACACTCTTCACCGGCCAGTGGGCCGATCTTTCCGTTGATACCATGATCCAGAAGGCCAAGGCCTTTGGTTATGACGGTGTCGAACTCGCCTGCTGGGGCGACCACTTCGAAGTGGACAAAGCCGACCAAGCCTACTGCGATGCCAAGCGCGCCAAGCTGAAGGCCGCAGGCATGCAGTGCCACGCCATCTCCACCCATCTCGTCGGTCAGGCCGTGTGCGACAACATCGACCCACGTCACGCCCAGATTCTTCCCGCCCACATCTACGGCGACGGCAATCCTGAAGGCGTCCGTCAGCGCGCCGCTGAAGAACTCATCAAGACCGCGCATGCCGCCAAGCGTTTTGGCATCAGCGTCGTCAACGGCTTCACCGGCAGCAGCATCTGGCACCTCGTCTATTCCTTCCCGCCAAACCTTCCCGGCCAGATTGATGCCGGTTACAAAGACTTCGCCAAGCGCTTCACCCCGATCTTCGACGAGTATCAGAAGCTCGGAATCCGCTACGCCCTCGAAGTGCATCCCACGGAGATCGCCTTCGACATCGCCAGCGCCGAGCGTGCGCTGCAGGCCGTTGATTACCATCCCGCCTTCGGCTTCAACTACGACCCCAGCCACTTCGGCTACCAGGGTGTCGATTACGTGAAGTTTCTCTACAAGTTTAGCGACCGCATTTTCCACGTGCATATGAAGGACGTCGCCTGGGGCATCGGTGACGGCACCGCTGGCGTCTTCGGCGGCCACGTCGACTTCCACAAGCCAAGCCGCTACTGGGACTTCAAGTCCGTTGGCCGTGGCAACATCAACTTTGAGCGCATCATCCGCGCCCTCAACGACATCGAGTACGGTGGCCCCCTGAGCGTCGAGTGGGAAGACGGCGCGATGGACCGCGAGTTCGGAGCTGCTGAATCCGCCGCCTTCGTGAAGAAGATCGACTTCCCGCCTTCGAAGATCATCTTCGACGCGCAGTTCGCCGAGAACAGCAAGTGATGCGCTGAGCGAGATCCATTCACAGTCATCTGTCACGGCCCGGGATCTCCTCCCGGGCCGTTTCGTTGATTGAATCAACTCAGCAAGGTGGTAATCTTCACCATCATGGGCATCGCAAAAGCCAAAACCAAGTACACCATCGAGCAGTACTACGACCTTGAAGAAAACGAGGTATACAAAAGCGAGTTTCACGACGGCGAAATATTTGCCATGGCAGGTGGAAGCCCTGAACACAGTTTGATTGTGACCAATCTACTGGGCGAGCTGCGACAGCGCCTCAAAGGCAAGGCCTGTGCTCCCTATGACAGCAATTTGCGCATCAAAGTTCCCGCCACCAGTCTCGTCACCTACCCGGACGCCTCGGTGTTTTGCAAGAAGCTTGAGTTCGATTCCAAGGACAAGCGCCAGCAGACCGCCATCAATCCGACCATCGTCTTCGAGGTGCTTTCCAAATCTACCGAAAGCTATGATCGCGGCAAGAAGGCCGAGAATTACCGCCAGCTTGAATCACTCAAAGCCTACGTTCTCGTTTCTCAGACCAGCCCACACATCGAGATTTACGAACGTCACGGTGACGGCTTCTGGTTCCTCACCGAGGCCAAGGGGCTCGATCAAGAACTCTCCATCAAAAGCCTCGGCATCCAGCTTCCACTGGCTGAAGTCTATGACCGCATGAAGTTTGGAAAACGGACCTCCTGAGTGCTGGCGCACCAGCTTTTGCCAGTTCATAATCACATCTTGAGGGTCGGCTTCAGCTTTTTACCGGGTTGGCCTCATCTCTCCGGTTCGTTTTATTAATTGGCCCATTCCTATCGCGTGCGTAGCCTCCGTAGTCACCTCGTTTCAAATGAGTGGAGAAGCTCCAGGAGCGAACCGAGCGTGGAATTAAGAGTGAGATTGCAGGCAACCGGCAAGAATCTGCCGAGCAGGCTCGAGGACTGCGAGAGGAAGTGCTGCTTTCGCTCAACTTGTTCAAGGAGTCTCAGGACAAGCGTTTTGCTGAAAGCGCAGCGCAGCTTCAGCAGCAATTTGAGTCGTTCGGCAGGCGGCTATCAGATTTCGGCCAGACAGGGCAGGAAAACGCAAAACAGGCGCGCGGAGCTTTCCATTGCTCTTAAAGACTTCAAAGAATCACTTCAGAAGCAGATGAGTGAAATGGCAGGATTGCAAAAACAGCAGTTCGACTCCTTTGCAGCACAGCTCACACGCCTGACTGAAAGCAATGAGAAGAAAGCCGACGAGCTCCGCATCGCGGTCGATTCCAAACTCAAAGAACTTCAAGCTGACAACACAACCAAGCTCGAAGAGATGCGAAAAACAGTGGATGAAAAGCACAGCCATCCCATAGGCAGTGCCGAATGAGGGGCAAGCCTTGAAGTAGCGAGGGAGAGTGGCTCGAAAGTGGCGGAGGGCGAGTTGTGGTTTTGGTGT
>NCCR01000174.1 GCA_002279765.1 Verrucomicrobia bacterium 12-59-8
CAGGTGCCGCACTGACGTGCTTGGTGTGGGTGTATGCGAAGAAGCAGAAGACCTGACAAATAGGAATGCCGACACCATCCTATGGACCATCGCCCATGAAATCGGGCATGTCCTGGGCCTGTCGCATTCCACGGACCGGGATTCCTTATATGGTGGTGATAACCTCAATTTCAATCAGTACAGCGACTATGAAAGCCGGCTCATGACCGACCGCTCCGGCCCCAAGAGCGACTCCCATCCCAAGCGGCTGCTCAAAGGCGAATGGGACACCATCAGGTTTTTTGGAACAGTTCAGAAAATATTTCTCAAAGATACACCATGAAAATAAACCTCTTACTTGTCTGCGTGCTGTGCTTCACTGCCAACATCTACGGCTTTGATTTGGAGATCAAAACCAAAGAAGAGAACGAAGCATGGCACGCCATGGTCAGAGCTGCCAGGAAGGGAGATTTGAGCCCGATCTACGAAGCCTACCGCAGTCGCGACCTGAAGTTTCTTTGGAACAGCTTCGACGCGGGTTTTCGTCACAGCATTGAGTTGAACAAAGGGGAAGCGGCAGAGCTTGAAAATGCCGGATCGGTTGGATTCACCATCAGCAAGGCAGTGGCTGACTATGCCGGGCGTTTACTCAGTCAGATACCGGGGCACGCGAAGTTTATTGGTGATAAAGTCGATCTCATTGCGGATGATCCTAGCAAGCTCACACAAGTTGGACGAAGGACCTATTTATATCATCTCGCAGAACTCGGCTCCGATGAAAGCATCCATGAAATAGGCCGCTTCATTGATGATCCGCGTGGCATCCCCACGGCGGAGGATGTGGAGCAGGACAAGAAAGCCCTGGCAGAAAAGCGTTATGCCGACCGGGGCAAATACGGCGTCGGTTCGGCCTATGCGGTGGACTGGGTTGCACGTCAAAAGATGTGGGAGGCGCGGGTTGTTATTCCATTCCTCAAAGATCCGCGCAACCGGGGGAAAACAGGGCCGCACCATTCATCGGAAAGTCAAAAAGAGGTGGATGACTGGTGGGCGTCCGCCGCCAGCGCGAAGTACCGGCAGCCGCTGGATCTGACACGCCAGCCGCCCGAAGAGCCGCCACCCGCACGGTTTGACATCAAGGCGATCTACAAGAAGGCCAAAGCAGAGAAGCCGCAAGCCGCCCTGCCTCCGCCCGGTCCAGCCACCCCACCTACACCCGCCACGCCCGCCCTCAGCCCTGCGCATGAGTGGCCTGTGTATGTGGCAGCAGGTGCCGCACTGACGTGCTTGGTGTGGGTGTATGCGAAGAAGCAGAAGACCGAAACTGACTTCCGGAAAGCACGCGTGGCGACACCCCGGCCACGTCGTTTGGAAGTCAAAGGAACCTTCGATTTTGCCGCAGAGGCGCGGAGAGGCAGAGGGAGCAGAGAATGAATTCAATCTCTGCCACCTCTGCTCCTTGGCCTCTCCCGAATAACCTCCACTCAGGGGCGGCGGCGAATTCAGGCTTCGAGATCGGTTCCGGCCACTGATATTAGTGTTTTATTAGTGTCCGATTAGTGGTTCACAACTCCGGGCCTGATGGCAGTAAAGGAAGTTAATCTCTCCTCCACAATCGAACCGCTTCGAGTTCAGCTGCTCTGCGGCAAACCGGAAATGAGATTTACAAACCTCTTATAAGGCGCGGTGTCGGTCGTTTTTCACCCCTGATACAACGCGCCTGCACCTTAAAGCTCCTCGGCAGATTGACGTCATCCTTCGCCATCACGTTCCGCGATACACCAACCCCAAAAGGGGTTGCGGATGATAGCCCGGCCAGCTTGTCCTCGGAAGCTTAGCTTGCCCTTCGTAGCTTTAGCGAAGAACGGGCGTCTGCAAAGAGCTCCGCCACGCATGGGGTCCGCGTTCAGGCTGCGCTCCCGTACTACCTATGACTCCTCCCGATGAACGCCCTTAACCGGGCACCATTCGTCACACTCATCTTTGCCCGCATGGAACCACCGCCAAAGCACGTTCATCCCATACCAGCCACCCCCATGAAACTCTCGCTCCTTCTCGGCCTGCTTGCCTCTGCTCTCATCGCCCATGCCGATGACCTCCCTTTCACGCAAGTCCCCGCCGAATTCACCGGCCAGTTCTCCCCCGGCAAATCCCCCCTCATCTTCAACGACGGCACCGCAGTGATGACCGCCGCAGACTGGCCCAAACGTCGCGCAGAAATCCTCGCGGACTGGCACGCGATCATGGGCGCATGGCTGGCGGTCATCGACAATCCAAAGCTTGAAGTGCTGGAGAGCACGCAGCGGGAAGGCAACATCACCCAGCGCAAAGTGCGCATCGAAATCGCCCCCGGACAAACTGGCAACGGCTACCTCCTGCTGCCCGCAAATCCAGACAAACGCCCTGCCGTGTTCGTGCCCTACTACGATCCCGAAACCAGCGCCGGCCTCAGCGAAAAACCGCTGCGCGACTTCGCCTGGCAGCTCGCGCGGCGTGGCTTCGTCACGCTCTCGATCGGCTCCCCCGGCGGGGATGCACGCAAGCCCGTGCTGAGTACGGCTGCCAAGTGCCAGCCACTATCCTATCTCGGCTACATCAGCGCCAACATGTGGCAGGCGCTCGCCTCACTGCCAGAGGTCGATGCCACACGCATCGGCATCGTCGGGCATTCCTATGGCGGCAAGTGGTCGCTCTTTGGCTCCTGCCTGTGGGACAAGTATGCCTGCGCCGTGTGGAGCGATCCCGGCATCGTCTTTGATGAAACACGCGGCAGCATCAATTACCAGGAGCCCTGGTATCTCGGTCTGGATCCTGCCCTCACCCGCAAGCCGGGCCTCGTCAGCGCCGAGAGCCCCCGCACCGGCGCGTACAAAACGCTCATCGAACAAGGCCACGACCTCCAGGAACTGCATGCCCTCATGGCCCCGCGTCCCTTCCTGGTCTCCGGCGGCGCCGAAGACCCGCCCAAACGCTGGGCCGCCCTCAATCACGCCATCGCCGTGAATCAGCTCCTCGGCGTCTCCAGCCGAGTGGCCATGACCAACCGCGAAAAACACGACCCCAACGAGGAATCCAACGAGCAGATCTACCGCTTCTTCGAATACTGGCTCAAGCCATGAAGGCTGACTGACAGCATGTGGATTCAGCCGAGGATGGAACGGCCTATTCTCCGCCCTGATACTGCACCAGCACATCAACGTGACGGATGGTCAGCGGGGCCAGCACATGTGGATTGCGTGCCATCACCCGCAGGCTCAGCTCATTGCTGCCTTTCTTCATCAGCGTGGCGACGTCAAAGTCGATCCAGCAGTCGTTGTAGTTCAGGCGCTGCTTTGCGGAGGCGATTTCAAGCGGCTGACCGTTGAGACGCAGTTCGATCTCGTCCTGCTTGGTGAGTTGCACGATCATGAGGCGCAGCGTGGCAGACTTCAGCGTGCCATCCTTCTGCGCGGCGGCGAGATCATCGGCTATTTCCACATTAATCTCGGCGTGGTTTCCAGCATGCGGAAGATTCAAGGGCAGCGGACCTCCATGCTTCTGCGGGCCGACGAGGTAGTGCTTGTTTTTGTGCGCAAGCACCAGTGGATCGCCGATTTCCTTCCATGACTGGCGGTCGAAAGCGTCATCGCGGTCAAACTTCAGGAAGTGCTGGTTCCAGATGAACATGCCGTCTGCTCCGGCCTGCCAATGCCGTGCGGCTGTGGCGCGGAACTGCGCGGTGCTGTAGTAGTTGCGCTCTCCAAAAAGAACAGAGGCGGAGCGGCCACGGTCCTCTTTGTAGGCGCACAGGTTTTGCGCCAGGATCTTGCAGTCCGTGCCTGCGGCGAGCGCGCGGAATTCTTCAATGGGCATTCGGTAGTTCCATCCGCCGGGATCTCCCACGACGACGATGTCCACCAGCTTCTCCTTGATCCATTTCTCCACCTCCATGCCATGCTCGTGGTCATAGGTGAGGGAGGGGGGCACGCGTACGGAGAGAAGGAGCGTCCTCCCGAGCACACGTCCGCGTGCATCCAGCGCGGCGCGTGTGGCACGCAAGATCTCCGTGATCAGCCCGGCATTCTGGATGGCCTCTCCCTGTTTGAAGAGCGAGGGCTGGCGGTCGAAATCCAGATCAAAGCCGTCGAGGTCATAATTGGAGATGGCCTCCTGGATCAAGGCGTTCTGATAGGCCCGCACTTCGGGGATGGCGAAGTTGTAGCCGAATTTGGCATAATTCGCCCCGTCCAGCAGCCACTCGGGATGCTGGTGGCGGAGCGGCGCCATATTGGGATCATTGATGCCGCCTTCCAGCCTCGAATCATGCCCGTCATTGAAGCGGAGGGAAAGGAAGACATCCAGCCCGGCCTTGTGCCCGTGCTCGATCACCACGGCGGCGGGGTCGGTGCCCTGCGCCATGATCTGCAGCGTGTTCTCCGCGATGCGCCACTCGCCTGCCGTCTTGAACTTGTCACGGTCCGACCCCCAGACCGCGCCCACTTTCGTCCGGTGTGAATACCAGTCGCTGAGGCGGGCCGTGGCGGTGCCAAAGTAGGGGTCCGTGCCGATCTGCCAGTAGAGCGTGTCCACCATCGTGTCGCGCAGCGGATCAATGGTTTCATGCACCAGTCCCTCGATCCCGATGGGTGCCTCCATGTCCGGAGCGCCGAGCGTGCCTCCATCATTGCACAGCACCAGACGGCGTTTCGTCCTTGCGGCAGCCCCCTCCGGTCCGGCGCTGAGAGCAGGCTGAAGTGCAAAGAGGGCAAGGCTAACAAAGGCTAAAAGGCGGATGCGTGAGTTCATGTGATGAGAGGCTGGTGTGCCTCATTCATACAGGAAATGGGAGGACTGATTCCAGACGACTTTGCACAAATAACCTTTGTTTTTGCGGCGCATGGCCGGAACATCCTGCATGGCCACACGTCACACCAGCCGTGCGGGCAGGCGCCCCGTGGTGGCTCTGCTCATCGAGACCTCCAACGGCTACTGCCGCGACCTCCTGCAAGGCGTCCGCGACTACCTTTGTGAGCATGAAGGTTGGGCTGTGCATCTTGCCGAGCACGGACGCGGCGGGTATGCTGCGGGTTTTGCCGACTGGCGTGGCGACGGCATTATCGCCCGCATTGACACGCCCGCCACGGAGGCCGCCGTGAGGTCAAAGCACCTGCCCACCGTCAATGTCAGCGGCTCGGGGCTGGCCCGGGAATTTCCCGCTGTCATCGCGGATGGGGCCGCGCTGGGGCAGATGGCGGCGGCGCATCTGCTGGAGCGTGGGCTGCGCCATTTCGCCTACTGTGGCGACTGCCGCTTCGCCTGGGCGCAGGATTATCAGCAGCACTTTGCCGCAGCGCTGCGGCGTGCGGGGCATGGCTGTGCCCTGTTTGACTCCCAGTTGCGCGACGCAGTCTCCTGGGCCGGTGAGCGGCGGCGGCTGACGCAGTGGATAGCGGCCCTGCCAAAGCCGGTGGGCATCATGGCCTGCTATGACCTGCGTGGGCAGCAGGTGCTGGATGTCTGCCGCCAGCTCGGCCTGCGGGTGCCGGATGAGGTCGCTGTGATCGGCCAGCACAATGACGAGATCGTGTGTGCATTCTGCCATCCGCCGCTTTCCAGCGTGCAGCCCAATGCACGCCTCGCCGGTTTCGAAGCCGCAGCACTGCTGGACAGCATGATGAGCGGCCGCCGTGCGGGGGCATGCACCGTGAAGATTCCCCCTCTCGGCGTCATCTCCCGGCAGTCCACCGATGTGGTCGCGGTGGCTGATCCAAAGCTGGCCGCTGCCGTGCGTTTCATACGTGATCACGCCTGCAGCGGCATCGGGGTCAGTGCCGTGCTGCGCGCGGTGCCCATGTCTCGCACGGCATTTGAGCGCAAATTTCGCCTTCATTTCGGCCATGCGCCTTATGCCGCCATCCTGCAGGTGCGCCTGGCGCATGCCCGCCTGCTCATCTCCACCACTCGTCTGCCCGTGTCCGAAGTGGCGGTGCAGTCCGGATTTTCTTCCGGTGAGCAGCTGGCCGTGGCCTTTAAGAAGCATGGCTGGCCGAGTCCGCGCACATTCCGCTCGCACCAGGGGCAGGTGGGGGAGTGAGGAGACAAGACCACATGGCGGGAGCGGAGAGACGGGAATGGCAGGACTGGTGCCAGGGGGGCTGAGAATTCATTCAGGCCGCCTGTCTCAATCTCCGGCTCAGAGTTTTGTGCTTTGACACAAAGGCGGCACTTGACGGAGGGCGGCTCTGTCCACGAAGGTACGCCTCCCACCCACCCGACCATTTTTTGTCGAGATCATGCCCGAAAACACTTCCCTAGCCGCCTCTGTCGATCCTGTCATCCAAGCCGCTCGCCAGGCGGTGGAAACGCAGCGTGCAGCGGTGAAGGAATTTCCGGGCAAGGCTCCTGGCTTGGTGCGTGCCCTGCAGGCGCTGGGAGATGCCCAACGCGCGGCGGGAGACATCGCCGCAGCGGAGGCGACGTTTCGCGATGCACTCGAAGCGGGGAAAAACCTGGAACTCCCGGCGGATGTGATGGCCAATGTGCGGACCAGTCTCGCCACGCTGCTGGACTTCAGCGGGCGGGAGGCGGAATCACTGCCGTTTTACGAGGAGGCGATCAACAATCACGAAGCACTGGGCGGCGAGAACGCCGAAGTGGCGGCGCAACTGCGCAACAACCTGGCCATGACCTACAAGTGCATGGACAAGTTTGCGCTGGCGGAGCAGCACTACCTTCGCTCCCTGGAGACGCTGGAAAACAAGCGCGGGCGCAAATCCGAGTCCGTAGCCTGCGTGTTCAACAACCTCGGCAGTCTCTACTACGCAGCCGGTTTTCCCGATCAGGCCAAGGAAATGTTTGAGGATGGCCTGCAGATTCGCACCGAGGTGCTGGGAGAGAACCACCGGGATGTGGCGCAGTCCCTCTGCAACCTGGCCACGGCATGCCATGAACTTAAGGACAACGCGGCGGCGCAGCAGCATTTTGAGAAAAGCCTGAGAATCCTCGAGGCGCAGTTGCCCCAGGAATCCCGGAGCTATGAGGCCATCGGGGCCGACTACGTCGCCATGCTGGAGATCATTGGCGAGGAAGGCAAGGCTGGAGCCCTGAAAAAGCGCATGGAAAAGGTCCTGGCGACAGTTTGATGCACTGTGGCGTTTGCCAAACGCATTGTCCGCATGAAAGGTAGGGGTGGAAATGAATTCATCACCCCCTTTGCAAGAAAAAACCTGGACCGGCACAGCAGTGTCCGATGGGGTGGCGCATGCGGTGGTTCACGTGCTTAAGGATCACTTTGATGAGCCGGATCAGGATAGCATTGAGCCTGGAACGGAAGCTCACCAAATGGAGCGCCTGCACGCCGCGCTGGCGGTCACCGCCAAAGAGATCGAGCAATTGCAGCGCGTCATGGCCGGAGAGCACGGCAGCTCCGAGAGCGAGATCTTTGAGACACATCTGCTGATCCTCCAAGATTCGACGATTCTGAAGCAGACGGAAAAAACCGTGCGCGAGCAGCATGTCTGCGTGGACTGGGCCTACTACAAGCTCATGTGCAAGCACATGGACGCCCTGCGCGGCCTTTCGGATGCCTATTTGCGCGAACGCTTTCTCGACGTGAAAGACGTGACCCAGCGCGTGATGCGCCATCTCCGTGGCGAGCTTCTGGACCACCCGATGTTTGATGAGCCGGTGATCGTCGTGGCGCATGACCTGACCCCCTCGGACACCGTACAGTTGGACCGCAGCAAAGTGCTGGGCTTTGCCCTGGAGACGGGCAGCGCCGTGTCGCATGCCGCCATCATCGCCCGCTCCCTGGCGCTGCCGGCTGTCGTGCGGCTGCATGGCATCTGCGAAGATCTCCACAGCGGTGACACTGTGCTGCTCGATGGTGAAGGCGGATTGTTGATTCAGAATCCGAGCGCCGAAACCCTCGCACGCTACCGCCTCCGGGAGGAGCAGGCGGAACGGCGGGAGGATGTATTTCAACTCGAACGGCACAAACCATCGCTCACACGCTGCGGCACCGCCATCTGCGTGGGTGCGAATGCGGAGTTCATCGAGGAAATGCGGATCGTGGAGGAAAGCGGTGCCGAGGAAGTGGGCCTGTTCCGCACAGAGTTCCTGCATCTCGAAAATCCAGATGCCACCGAAGACCAGCTCGCCTCGGCCTACAGCAAGGTGGTGAAATCCCAGGCCCCAAAGCGTGTCGTCTTCCGCACGCTCGACCTCGGTGGCGACAAGGTGGATGAGCGTCTCGCTCTGGACCCTGAGCCCAATCCCTTCCTCGGCTGGCGCGGCATCCGGCTCTCACTCGGACGGCTGGATTTGTTCAAACGCCAGTTGCGTGCCCTGCTTCGCGCGGCCGTGCATGGACGTGTGGGCATCATGTTTCCCATGGTTTCCGGCGTGCAGGAAGTGCTGGAGGCGAAAGCCGTGCTCAATGACTGCGCGGATGAACTCACCGCAGAAGGTGTGGATGTCCCAGACGAAATCGAGATCGGTGCCATGATCGAGATTCCCAGTGCGGCGCTCTCAGCGGATTTGATCGCGGCGGAAGTCGATTTCCTCAGTCTGGGCACGAATGATCTCATTCAATACACCATCGCCGTGGACCGGCTCAATGACCGGGTGGCAAAGCTCTACCAGCCCACCCATCCTGCGGTGCTACGGCTGATCGCCATGTCCGTCGAGGCCTCGCGCACGGCGGGCATCCGCATCGGCATGTGTGGGGAGATGGCGTCGGACCTGACCCTGACGCCGCTGATGATTGGCCTAGGTTTGAATGAACTGAGCGTGGCCACCACGCAGATCGCTCGGGTCAAGCATGCCGTGCGGCGTCTGTCTGTGTCCGAGTGCGAAACGCTGGCGCAGGCCGTCCTGACATGCGCCAGCCCGGCAGAGATACGAACTCTCAGCCGGGCTGTGGCGGATCGCTGCTATCCCGAATTGTTCGAGTAGCTGAAGTCAACTCCGCCCTCAAGCGGCCAGCTTCGTCTTCGTCTTGCGCGCCGGTTTGGCAGGCTTCGGAGCCATCGTCGGGCGGAAGGCGTCACCAAAGAGATACTGGCGGGCGCTGTCCACCTGGCCCATCACGCGGCGCTGCCATTTGGTGTATTCCTTGCCCAGGCGTTCTTCGGCATCATCCTGCTGCAGGGCGCTGTCCAGGCTCATGCGCTCGGTGCTCAGTTCCGCCTGGAAGGTGATTTCCGGGATGTGCAGTTCCACCGCTTCAAACATGTCCATCACCCGCGCGGCATAGCTGGTGTCCCAGACCTTGTCATCTTCGTCGTAGCAGCTCGTCACGAGGTGGGCGATCAGGTATTCGGCGTTGTCGGAGTACACCTCCGCCGCGTCGATCACCGAATCAAAGCTCTCACGATCAACCGTGACCGGCAGGACCACCGAGAGGGCCACACCCGCTGACTGGAGGATCTGGTCCATTTCACAGCCTTGGTAGAACTTGTTGAAGAACTCCCCAAGGCCGGTGCTCACGTCCAGAATGGTCAGCGGGGAGGCATCCACATGGGCCAGGAATGATCGCGGTGTCAGTGAGCTGGCATCAAGCGCCGTGGCTCCTGTCTGGCTGTGCGTATCCTCTTCCGTGAGGGAGAGGAGTTGATGGGTGACACCGTACTGCTGGAGGTAGCGGTGGAAGCAGAGAGCCAGGGTGCTCTTGCCGGTGCCGGGATAGTCGTTCTGGATGAGGATGAGCTTCTTCATAATGATTTTCTTAAATTGCAAAGCTATTATGATAAATATAATAAATATTGCAAGAATAAATATTTCATA
>NCCR01000023.1:0-70463 GCA_002279765.1 Verrucomicrobia bacterium 12-59-8
GCGCACACCCGAACGACCATTCTGGCGGCAGAAACGGCAGCCCTCCGCTTTTACCAAGTAACCACATTGCATGCACCCCAGCCATGATGTGTCCACCACACTCTCAGTAGCTGCGAACCGTTTCATGGAACCGCAAACGGTCTGCGGGCGCATGATGGTTCATGCGCCCGCAGGTTCATTTACAACTGCCGCAGCAGCGAATTTTTAGCCAGCTCAGATATTCAACGACGGCGGCGACGACCGCAGAACAGCGTGGTCAGTCCGAACAGCAGCAGGAGCAGGCGCCCGGGCTCAGGCACCACCACCACGATGCCGTAGGTGGTGAACAAGCTGGTGTCATAAAGCAGGCCGGAGGAGAGACTCAGATCAGGCAGTGCCAGATCTCCCAGCAGGCCGCTGGTGCGGAACGCCCCACCGACATTGAACCCATTGGCCGTAACCGAGGACCAGTCGATCATATTGAACACATCCCCCACGACCGGCTGGTAATCCAAGCCGCCTTTATTGGTAAAGGTGATATGAGCACCGCTGTTCATAGTGAAAGAACCGGTGACCACAAGGTGGTCATAATTGCCACCGGTCTGAGTGTCAAAGAAGTCGGCCTTCGAGCTGAGATAGGAGGAGAAATCACCCGCCCCAAGGTGCGCGACGAAATTGCTGGAGTCGTTGTAGTCCGCGCCATTGGTGGCGCCCATCTGCAGGGTCAGACGATCAACCCCGCTGGAGTCTCCCGTGAGCACCACATTGCCGTTTACTGTCAGCAGGCCAATGCCGTCGCCAGCGGTGCTGCTGTTGGCGGGAGCGGAAGACATGCCAGGACTCAGGACGCCAAGACCACCATTTGTGCCGACGATGAGGCTATCGGCACCTGTCACCACCGTACCTGAACCGCTGATAGGACCGTCGAAGGTAATATCCCCCGCTGTGCTGTTGGAGAAATCAAAGGCGGCACCATTGTTGACCTCGATCCAGCTGGTGCCGGACACGGCTCCCGCTCCTGCCAGCGCCAGCGTGCCTTCGGTGACAGTGGTTTTGCCGGTGTAGGTGTTGTCATTGGTGAACGTCACCGTACCAGCGCCTTGCTTGTTCACGCTCAGCGTGTCGCCAGCTTGCGCCTCGGAAATCACGCCGGAGAAGACGAGGCCCTTTTCACCCGCCACCACTGCATCCTCATCCGAGGAGGAGACGAGGGTCAGCTCGCGCACATTGTCCACGCCCAGGAGGGTGGAATGCTGCAGCGTCACGTTGCCATTCAAGTAAGAGGTGCCGCTGGTGAAGGTGCCGCCGAGGATGGTGCTGCCGCTGCCGTTGGTATCGTTCACATCAATGTCATTGAAAATGTTCATGCCTCCGTTGGCGGCAAGCAGGGCCACATTGGCGTTTGGCACATCCTGCAGCCAATGCACCGGATCGGTGGTGGCGGTGTTCACGCTGGCCACATCCGAGGAGGCCTGGAAGTACTGCAGCCCAGCCTGCGTCGTGCCGTTGGTGACAGCAATGCTGGTGCCGTAGCGCATTTCGGTCGTTTCATCAAAGTCGGACACACGGACGAGGTTCATCTGACCGCAGGTGGCGTCCACGCTGACGACTTGATACACGCCGTTGTACTCTGGATTGGTGCTTTCGTCCTTCACCAGGATGCGTTTGCCAAGGTCAGCAGCGGTGATCGCCACTCCGTCCACCAGGGCATTGACATTGAGGAAGGCACCTTTGCCAGCACCACCGGCACCATCGCCGGCCACATCATAGCTGCCATTAGCCTTGGAGATCAGCGATCCGGTCGTAGCTAGGTAAGCGCTGCTCAGGTCATACCGCGTATCGCCCATCTCCACGACGGAGTAGGACAGCGCATTGTCGTCAAATACACTGAGGGTGCCATGCCGGATTACGGTGCCACCGTCGATTGCGGCACCGGCGTTGCCGATGAGGCCGTAATTGTTTCCCACGTGCAGTTCTACCGTGCCGGCACCGATCTTCACCACATTGGACATTGCAAAAGAGCCTGCATCTCTCACCGCGTCCCCAAACTTGAAGGTGGATGCTCCATCAGCCTCAAAGAACACATTGGTCGAGACATCCTGGTAAAGGTCCACCGTGCCACCCGTGGCAAAGCCGTAGGTACCGCTGGTCTCACGCGTGCCGATCACCGTGATGCCTTCGTCATTGCCATCACTATTATTCATGCTGACGGGGTTCACCACGGCAGAGGCGGTGCCCGCAAGCAGCAGTTCCACTTTGGCATCCAGCAGACCGTTGCTGAGATCGGGGAGCCCACCGAGACTGATGACATTGCTGGAGTCCCCAAAGGCGCTGTCGTTGCCGCCAATGAGCGCACCCTGAATCACCGACAAATAGCCTGTAAAGGTGTTCACGCCCGAGAGCGTCTGCGTACCGCCACCGACCTTGTAGAAGAAGGTGTCCAAGCCGCTGATGACTCCGGCAAAATCCGCCCCGCTGGTGCCGTCACCACCGATGCTGAGCGTGGACTGGTCAATGTCCACCGCAGATCCTGCCACACCAACCAGAGAGCCAATGGTGACATCGAAGCCCACGCCATTCCAGTTGGGGCTGAGAGTCGCACCGTTGCTGACGATGAAACGGGAGTAAGGAGAGAAGGAGTTGTTCGATCCGGCAAACAAGGTGCCCTCCTGCACCAGCGTATCCCCCGTGTAGCTGCTGAAAGAGTCCGCCACGCCACCACCACCTGTGCTGGCGCCAAACACCGTGTCTCCCACACCAATTTTCACGACCGAGAGCGAGGCGGAACCGCCTCCGAAGAGCCCGGGAGCCACACCGTTACGCAGTCCGACGCCGACATCCTGATAAGAAGGGCCCATCTTTGTGCCTGAATCAAAGGTGATCGTCACCGCAGTGTCAGAGGCGTTTTCGATGCCGGCCGTCGTTTCCAGGCCAGATTTACCAGTGTAAAGGAAGTTTCCGGTGAAGGTCTGGCTGTTTCCCGCAATCTGGAGAGTGCCGCCGTTACGGAAGCCAACCGCGCCGTTGGTTCCCAGCGCCGTGGCACTGTCAATCCGCAGAATTGAATTGCGACCGGGATTATACGTTGCGCCGGAGTCATTGCCGATGCTGATTAAACCGCTGTAGCCCGAGTTATCTCCGCGCAGCAAGACGATGAACAATGCACCGGCGCCTACAGGAGGGCCATCTGGATAAACACCGTAATTGTTCGCATCAATGACGATGCTGTTACTGCCGATGATGTTCCCGGAAATGTCGAAGACCGTTTCCTGGACGTGGCCGACCAAATCCGGGTCGAGCTGATAGCGGTAAGTCGAAGTGGCTGTATTTGTACCATCTTCATAATAGAAGCGGACATAACTTGATGAACCATTGCCCACGTTGATTTCATTGGTGAAATGAATCGTGCCACTGGTCGGCAAATAGCCAGCAGCGATGCTGACCGTCTGCCTGATATTATCCCGCACAACGATGTCACGGTTGACGGTCAAATCCATATTCGGCGAATCAATGCCAATGTTGTTGTTGCCATAATAGCGGTTTTCGATGCGCATTTGAACCGCGGAGGTCTGGGTCAAGGTCGGATCACCGAAGTAAATTTTGCCGGTCGGGTTGAAGATCGCGCCGTTGTTCATCTGGAAGCCGACAAAGCCGTCCTGAATGTCGAGATCCCCCGTCCACTCATGCGGCGGTGTGTAGAAGCGCAGATTACCGTCTGAGCTTGATGATGTTGCCAGTGCCCATGATGCCGCCCTCATTGGGGTTGATGAGGAACTCGGAGTTGCCGGTGCTTCCGGCATCGCCATAGCGGTTGCCCTGAGTCTGAAAGGTCAGATCCCCGATGATGTTGAGAATGCCATCGAACGTGGGCTGGCGCTGGGTGCTGCCGTCAAAGAGGATTTGATCACCCGCTTTCTCACCGATCTGGAACCACTCGCGGAAGCGTAGCTGCCCGGTGCGCGCCGAATCGCGAACCATGGAAAACTCGACGGTCACGTTGTTCTTAATGATGGTGCCATCCGCCCAGGACTGGGTGGTGCCAAACGGAGCATACTGCGCATTGCTGTTACCCTTGCCCTGAATGTCCACCCGCAGGGGATTGGTGCCATCACCGAGTATAGACAGTCCGGTATAATTGTTCACCAAGCCCAGCAGGTCTTCTGTGGTGTTGTTAGAGAAACCGCTCCGGTCACCGAACTGCACCGTGCCAGAACCCACGATCTGCAGACCGCCAGCGTTGGGGTTGTTGGTGCCGTAGGCTCCAATGATATTGTTTGTTTCAGAGGATATCTGGTTCGCTGCCCCACGGACTACCAGGACACTGCCCAGATCAGTGACACTGAGGATGCCGTTGTTGCCGCCGAGTGTGATGTTCTGCGTAAGCGCCGCGCTGGTGGCACCAACCTCCGAATAATTCAGCGTACCACCGTTAAGGAAGAATCTGGAGGTCGAACCAAAAGCTCCGACATCATTGAACGAAACGACGGCCGAACCAGTGATATTGGTGGCCCCTGTGTACGTGTTTACCGGCGTGTAAGATGTGGAGGAGTAGGTCAGATCATTGGTGCCGGAGCCCGTCACAATCCGGGAGAGCGTGAGGGTAGTGCCGTCCAAATTAACGCTCAGAATCTTTGTACCGGGGGTGATGTTCAGCCCGCTCACGTCCATTCCCACCGTCAGTCCGGCAGTGCTGCCCATGGTGACCGTATAGGAACCGCCTGACGTCGTGCTGGTGACCAAAGAACTGCTGAGACTGCTCAGCGAGTTCAAGGCGAGCTCTCCTGTGCCTGTGAACACGACATTCTGCGCTCCGGTAATGGTTCCGTCAAAATTGACCAAGCCGCTGGCGAAGTTGTGGATCAACAAATCCACCCCGCTGCCGCTGGTGGTGACTCCTACGCCTGCGGCGATGGGGGTGCCGCCGGTGTAGTTGCTGGTGATGAGCAGGCCCCCATCATTCAGCGTGAGCGTGCCACCAGTAATCGTGCCAGTGGCATCGTTGAAGCGGATCGAGTTGGTGGTCGCAGCGTTGAGACCAGCAGTCAGCACATCGGTCTGCAAAGTGGATCCGAAACTGTCCGTAGCGTAGCCGGTATAGGCAATGACTTTGCCCGCAGCATCCGTCGCGGCCCAGTCGGTGGCGTAGGCGGTGAAGGCCGCATTGGCACCATAGGTCGCATAGGAGCCGATGCGTGCCAAATTCTTCATTGCGGAATTGGAGAAGTTGATGCTGCCACCGGCGATGGACTGGAAGTGGATTGTGCCGGCCGCAGCACGGGTGATGGACGCCCCCGCAATGCTGATAGTGCCAAAGTTTGTGGCACCGTTACCGGTCACGGCGATACCGTTGCCGCCCTGGTTGAGCTTGAGGTTGCCGAAGTTTTCCGTGAAGGAGGCACCGCTGCCGTCCATGGCGAGCATGCCCCCCGCAAGGGTGAGGTTGGCACCGCTGCCCACACGACGGTTCAAATTCGTGTCATAACCGGCCAAGGCGAGAATACCGCCCATGACGTTCACGCCTTCCACCGTGCTGTCTCCGGCGCTGGAGCCGAGGAGATTAACCTGTCCGCCGCCCATCTTGGTGATGGAGGAAGTTACGAGGTTGCCGCCATCCAGCAGGTTCACATTGAGGTTCACCGTGCCACCTGTGGCGGCAAACAAGCCGAGGTCGCGGAAATAAGCCGTTGTCGCCTGAGTGAAAGTGATGCCGCCATCTCCGGTGCCGAAGGACACGGTGCCGGTGGTGTTGACGCCGCCGAGGGTGGTGTTGCCGGTGGTGTTGCCTTCGCCGTAAACGTAGTTGCCGGCGAGGTTGTCGGGATCACTGGTATCCACCCCGACCTGCCAGGACTTCAGGTTGAAATTCGCGCCGGCATTGAGCAGGAAGAAGCTCAGGTTGGCCGCACCGCGGCCGTTGTCAGACGTGAGGGACCTGCCGCCCATCTGCAAGCCGAGCATCGGATTCAAGGGGGCGGAGTTGACCGTGGCGGCGGCGGCGGCAGTGTAAAAATCACTGTTGCCGGAGAAATAGAGCGCCCCACGATCAATGTTGATGCGGCCTGCCGCGTTGTACTGCTGGCCGATCTGCACCGCTGATTCATCGTTGTTGGCGGTGACTTCCATGCGCAACACCTGCGACTGGTTGTAGATGTCGATCGGGCCGGTGACCGCACCTGCCGCACTGTCCTGCACCACACCGTTGAGATATAGCAGTCCGAAAGCGCCGGTGTAGGTGCTGAAGATGCGGGAGTCGGTGCGCGCACCAGTGCCTATCGCGGTGGAACCGCCGTAGATGTTCCCATCAATGCTGGCGAGGCCGGTGGTGTTGCTGAAAATACGCGGGACAAAGCTGCGTGCGTAGGACGTGGCACCGCCGGAGTCCACATTGTCGATGATCACATTGCCGGCCCAGACGGAGTTGTTCTCGATCTGGAGCGCACTGTTGTTGCCGCTGATCGCGCCAACGTAGAGATCCACCCCGGTGATGCGCGAACCGATCCCCAGCACAAAATTGCCACCGCCGGTAACCTGCACCTGCGTGCTGGAGCCAAGCGCCTGGTCATGACGGGCATAAAGGGTGCCATAGCTCACGGTGGTGAGCCCCGTGTAGTAGTTGGGCGCGTCCAGGAACAACGAAGAACCGCCGGATTTCGTCAGGCCTGTGGCATTGACGATGCTGGAGTTCATGTAGAAGTAGTTGTTGTCGAAGTCCGTCGTCCTATAGGCGTTGATGGAGTCCGTGGTGTTGTAGTGTACCCAGAGGCTGCCGATGTTGAACTGCGCCTCCATGCCGTTGAAGTCCGTCGAGCCGCCGTTGAGGGAACTGCGAATGTCCATGTTGAGGTTGGCATTGTAGCCGGCCCCCTGCATATTCTGCACCCCCGTGTTGTACATCTGGATCACGCCGGAATTGATCCTGAGAGTGCCCCCGTCGGCGATGATCAGGGAGGTCCAGTTGCCGTTGCCATTGATTCCGCTGCCGAATGATTCTGACGCAAAGGTCAGGGAGTTGACGATCATGCTGATGCCACTTGGCAGCGAACAGTCAGCAGCCACCGAGCCCAGCGTGAGGAGGGAGTTTTGACGATTGGTGAATTCACCGGACCCGAGGCTGTCACTGGTCACACCGACGATCTTGAGGTTCTGATCGGCGCTGATGCCCTGATCCTCCAGCCTGATGGAGGTCGTCTGCGCGGTGTCAGGACTTCCCACAACTTTGTATTCAGAATCCAGCAGCGGACGCAGGAAGTGGTCGCCTGCGCCGTTGGTTTCCACCGTCACCAGACGGTTGGCGATGTAGTCTTCATTAAAGACGCTGCCCGTCCCCACCAGATTAAACCAATCTGGGCGTACGCCGCCAAAGAAACCCGGCACGATGGCGGCGTTCCCATTGCTACCGTCACCGGAGCCGATGAGCGTCGGCAGAATGTCCACCTGCACTACGGCGATGTTCCCATTGGCATTGGAAGGCACATTGGCGTTGAAATTCTTGTCGGCAAAGGAGGTGCCGGGATCGAGCAGACGCAGTTGTACGCTGGTGCCGGGATTGCGCACAATCTCCGTGTAGTGGAAGCCGACATATTCACCTTTCAGCACCGGCACACCGCCGGAGAGGGTCGCCCCCATGTCAAACTCAATGCCCAGCTGACCAGCCATCACATTGGCAGTGCCCAGTTTCTCGATACCGGAGAACACGCCAGCAGAGCCCTCCACACGCATGCGGATGTAGCCGTTGGTGAAAACGGGCATGTCGTCTCCCAGACGGCTGCGTGTTTCATCCACGGTGGTGTTGTCATCGTTCATGCCGAGGAAGCTGTTGCGCTCCAGGGTCATGCTGGCCATGCCCATGATGCGACCGGCGTCATACACGCGGGTGTAACCGGAGGCGGAGATGAAGCTGCCGGTGAAATTCGATTCGTTCGAATAAAAACGGAACTCACCCTGGCCGATCTTGATGATGTTGGCGGAGCCATAAGTTTCGCCGCCCCCGTTGTTGAGATAGATGTTGCTGCCGTTGCGCAGGTTGAAGACCGCATCGCTGAGCACATTGATCTGGCCGCGCAGGTAGTAGGAACGATTACTACCGGCGTTGCCGGTGACAGTCTGGAATGTGCCGCCGCCCTGATAGCCCTGGCCGTCCAGCGTGAGCCATTCGTAGAGACCGACATCCGCGTTGAGCACATTCATGAGCAAAGTGCCGTTTGGCCCGATGTAGGTGCTGTCCACCCAGCCGCTGTAAGTGCCCAGCGCATTGGACGCTGAAGAGGCCTGGCTGACGATTTTGATGGTGCCGTTGTTGATCGAGGTCAGGGCGTTGTAGCCATTGAACATGTTCTCACGCGCCGTGTTGTCCGGAGCTGCAGTGAGCACCAAGGTGCCGCCGCCCTCGACGGCCAGACCACCGACCAAAGGTCGGGTGAGATCGATCGGATTGTCATCACCTGGAATAAGGTCGGTGACGTCACTGGTGATATAACCGTTGATGGTCAGCGATTTTCCGGCAGCAATATCGAAGGTGCCTGCGCTAGCGCCGAGGAAAATGGTGCGCGCGCCATTCAGGATGATGTCGTCCGTCACCGCCAGCGTACCGCCGTCGATGTGGAGATTGCCACTGTCGAAGATGGCCCAGACGCCCGCCGGATTTTCTGTCGTCCGACTTGGGTCATCCAGATTGACCCACACGCCGGTGCTGTAGCCAGCACCACCGCTGATCAATGTTGTGGAAGTGGCGTAGTTGACCCCGGAGTCAAAGGTGCCGACGGCAGCAGAGGTCGGAGCGTTAGCCGTGGTGAAGACGATGGAGGCCCCCGTATTGGCGGAGTAGGCACGCCCGTCGGCTGTAAGGTAGTAACCACCATTGTTCTCCCTCACCATTCGAGAGATAGAGCCGCTGACGTTCCCCAAAGCCGACTCACTGGAAATCTGGAGAGTGCCGCCGTTGATATAAGTGTCTCCGGTGTAGCTGTTATTACCGCTGAGAACGGTCGTGCCGACACCGCCGGTCACGAGGCTCACCACACCAACTCCGCTGTTGGTGATGTTCGCCGAGATGGTGGTGATGCCGGTACCGTAGTTGTGCAGCAGGATGTCCCCTGCCCCGCTGCGAGTGAGCGTACCGTTGGTGATGTTCACCGCACCACTGACTGCGTTGCTGACGAGCATGCCTCCGTTTTCCACAGTCAGCGTGCTGCCGCCGAGATTCAAATCTGCCGCTGCAGCAAACTTGATGGAATTGGTGGTGGCAGGGGCTGCAAAGGTCGCCCCGGTGGTCACCTCAGTGTTGGAGCCGCTGGCAAAAGCGTCCACGTCATAGGCGGTGAAGGCTTTCACTCCAGTCGAGCCTTCACGTGCGGCCCAATCAGTGATCTGGCCGAGTACATTGCCATATACTGCCCAGTAGCCGAAGCGATCCCCGTCCGTAGTGGTAAGGCCGGGAGCCGAAATGTTGATGACGCCTCCGCCGTTTTCCACGAAAGCCATGGTGACACCTGAAGCTGGATTCAGTGTGATGGTGGAGTTGATGTTCACCGTGGCACCGCCACGCACGGCTAGGCGCGAGCCACCGGAGTTCAACGTGAGATCGCGGAAGTCTTCCTGCGCCGTTCCAACGGTGGCATCCACGATCAGATATCCGCCACTGAGCGTGAGCGCCGCACCATTGCCAACACGGCGGCTGGCATTCACATCATAGCCGGTCAGCACCAGGGTGCCGCCGAGCATCTTGAGCGCCTCCACCGTGCTGTCGCCAGCGCTGGAACCGAGAAGTCTGACTGTACCTGCGCCGACCTTGGTGATGGAGGAGTTTACGAAGTTGCCGCCGTCGAGGAAGTTCACCTTCATGTCCACAGTGCCTCCGCGTGCGGCGTAGAGGTTCAGATTGCGGTTATAGAGTGTGTCCGCCTGGGTAAAGCGGATGCTGCCGGTGCCGGTGCCGAAGGTGATGGTGCCGCTGATGTTTTCACCGCCGAGGCTGGTGTTGCCCGTGGTGTTGCCAAGGCCGTAGTTGCCGTTTCCGAGGCTGTTGTTCGGATCGGAGATGTCCACACCCACATTCCAACTGGAGAGATTGAAGTTGCTGCCCGCATTGTGCAGGAAAAAGCCAACATCTGACGCGCCAGTGCCATCCCCAGAGATCAACGAACGCCCGCCCATCTGCAGGCCGGAAAAGTCGTTGTCGGGATCCTGCGCCAATGCGGCCGCGTCCGTGTAGAAGTTACCGCTGCCCAAGTAGCGCAGCACCCCGCGTAAGATACTGATCCGCCCGGCGGAGTCATACTGCTGGTAAAGGTGAACGTTGGCGGTGTCGTTGTTGGCGACGACTTCCATGCGCAACACATCGTTGAGAGTATCGCCACCACCGAGGTTGACAGCTCCGGTGGACTTGTCCCGGATCTGACCCATGAAGTCCAGCGTGGTGTAGGATGCAGTGGTGTAGGTGGTAAATATGCGCGCCGTGGCCTGCGCACCGGGAGACACTGCTGTGTCGCCACCATAGACGTTGCCATCAATATGCATGACGGTGTTCGAGCTGGCGACCTGAATACGTGGCACAAAGTTGCGGGTGTAGCCACCCGCGCTGCCAGTCGAGTCCACATTGTCGAAGATTACATTCCCACCCCACTCGACTCCGTCACCTTCCACATAGAGCGTCAAATTGTTTCCTGAAATCGGGCCAACATAAAGGTCCACCCCCATGATGCGGCTGTTGTTGCCGAGAACCAACCCGCCGCCGCCGGTGACATTCATCCGCGTGCTCTGCCCCAACGCTTGGTCGTGGCGGACATAGAGAAGACCGTAGTTCACGCTTGTGTCTCCGGTGTAGTAGTTGGCGGCTTCCATAAACACACTGGAAGCACCGGTTTTCGTCAAGCCATTGCCGCCCGTATTGTAAATGCTGGTGCGAAGAATGGCGGAGGAGTTGTCGCTATCCGTGTTGCGATAGGCGTTGAGCTGGTCGGAGGTGTTGTACTGCGCCCATTCAGTGCCGGCGTAGATGATCGCCTCCTTGCCATTGAAATCGAGATTACCGCCGATGATGTAGTTATTGATGTCGAGATTGATGCCTATGTTCTGACTGTTGCCCAGCCTGTCCATAGTGCCGATATTGGCGAACATCAGGACCCCGGAGTTGATCTTCAAAGTCCCGCCCGGAGTCATGAGGAGATTCACCTGATTGCCAGCACCGTTGGTGTTGGTTCCGGTCGTGTCCGAGGCAAAGGTCACCGAATTAGCCTCCACCAACGAATCCAACGTGAGGATGGAGTTGACGCGGGAGGTGAAGCCGTTGCCGACGCCGATGGTGTCATTCGTGATGCCGACAAAACGCACGTTCTGATCCGCGCTGATGCCTGCTGTGGTGAGATCCAGCGGTCCGGCAGATGCGGCAGTGGTGCCGGCATCGCTGACGATCTTGTAGTCGGTGGATCCGGGGGCATCCGAGAGCAGACGCAGGTAGTTCACCGCCGCGCCCGTGACAGGATCAATGCCTGCGACCGAAGTCATGAGGAAGCGCGTAGTCCGGTCTTCATCCCAGATGATTCCCGTCGTGGTGTTGAGGAAATTCAACGGCCGGGTGCCGCCGAAGAAACCGGCGATGATCGGCGTGTTTCCATCGGTGCCATTTCCCGAACCAATCAGCGTGGGTGCGTTGTCCACCAAAGCCAGCGCACGGTTTGACAGATCCGTGACTCCGGAGGAGATGTCCGTGCCTGAATCTAAATTGCGTACCATGACCACAGTACCCGGAGTGCGCACAATATCGGTGAAGTGCCAGCCGGCGTAGTCGCCCTGCAATTGAGGAGCTCCATTCACATTAACTGTGCCAAGGTCATATTCGATGTTAAACACCCCGCTGTTCACCGTGACTGTACCCAGCTTTTCAATCCCGGAGAATACGCCGGCACCTGCCTCCATGCGTATCTTGGAGTAGCCGTTGATCGACACCGCTAGGTTGTCATTAAAGCGGTCACGGAATTCATCAATGGTCGTGCTGCCTGCCCCGTATCCAAAGTAGCTGTTGCGATCGAGGGACATGGAAGTCATCCCCTGCAGGCTGCCCGAACCGTAGAAGCGGGAATTCCCGCTGCCGTTGAGCAAGCGGCCGGTCCAGTCGGGTGAGTTGACGTACAACAGGAATTCGCCGTTGCCGGTGCGCGAGATGTCGCCTGTGCCATAGAGTGCTCCGCCATATTCTCCGAAGCGAATGCTGCTACCGTTGGTGTTGTTGACGAGCATCGCGGCATCAACCGTCATCTGACCGTTCAACCGAATCGTGCGGGCCGTCCCTGTGGTGATGATGGTTCCGCGGCCCTGATAGCCGCGCCCGCGGAAGGTGAGCCATTCATAAATGACAGGATCCGAGGTGGTGGCTAACTCCAAGGTGCCGTCCGTACCGATGATGGTGCCGTCGATCCAGGAACGGTTCGTGCCCAATATGCCGCTGGCAGATGAGCCAGCGCTGGCGATTTTTAATGTGCCGTCATTGATCCATGTGATGCCGCCATAGCTGTTCATCATGTTGGAGCGGATGGTGTTGTCTGGCGCACCGGTGAGCACCACGGTGCCCCCGCCCTGAATGATGAGATCGCCGATATCGGGATTCCCGTTGCTCGAAGGGTCATCTGAAACACCCAGATGATTGGCGGTGAAACCATTCGCCGCATTGATCTGGCTGAACTCGCTGGTAATGTAGCCATTGATGGTGAGGGTCTTGCCCGAAGTCACTTCGAGGAAGCCGCCATTGGACCCCAGGAACAAGGTGCGTGCGCCATCCAGCGTGACATCCTGCGTCACCGCCAGCGTGCCGCCGTCCATGTGAAGATTTCCGCTGTCGAGGATGGCCCAAACTCCCGCCGGATTTTCCGTGGTCTTCGTTGTGTCATCCAGATTGGCCCAGACACCGGTGCTATACCCCGAACCACCACTCGTCAGTGTCGTGGCGGTGACGTAAGTCCCGCTGGAGTTGAACGTACCGACCGCCGCCGTGGTGGGCGCGTTCGCTGTATCGAAGACGATGGCTGCCCCAGACAGGCTGGCATACGCGGCCGCGTTGGATGAAGTGCCGTTGCCACCGTTGTTCACGCGGGCAAGACTGACGATGCTGCCGTTGATGGCTCCCAAATTGCTCTCGCTGGAAATGCTCAGCACGCCATTGTTAATGTAGATCTCACCGGTATTGGTGTTGGTCGCCGTAAGAATGGTGGTGCCCGTCCCCCCAAGAACGAGATTCACCTTGCCCGAGCCATTGTCGGCGATGGTCGCACCGATGGTGAGCGAACCCGCGCCGTAATTGTGAATCATCAGATCGCTGAGGGTGCCTGCACCGCCAAGATCGGCATCGAAGGAGCTGGTGAGCACCCCGCCGCTGATGCTGTTCGCACCAGTGTTATTGGAAGTAATCAGCAACGCCCCGCCGCCAAGTGTCATTGTCTGGCCGTCCAGCGTCAGATTCACAGGCGCATCAATGCGCATGTTGTCCGGGGCCGCCGCAGCGGTAAAGCTGACGTCACTGGTGACGTCCACCGTATTTCCGCTGACGAAATCACTTTCGGCTGCTCCGGTCACATACCCGCCAAAGGCAGCGATGGTGCCTGCCACCCCATTGCTGGCAAAGTCGGTCGCCACCCCCATTGTGGTGCCATACGTGGCATAAGACATGATGCCAGTGTTGGTGAGTCCCGTTGCCTGGAGGGTGATCACCCCGGTGCCAGCGCCAGTCTCAGTAAAGCGCATCGTCGCACCTTGGTTCTTGAAGAAGCCTGCACCTGCGGCACCGAAGTTGAGCGTTTCGGTGCGTCCCGCACCAGCCACGACATTGATCTCGGATTCACCGCTTAGAAGGCGGAAGTTGCCGGTGAGATTTTCCGTGCGGTCGGCCACTGTTCCACCGATGTAGGTGAGCGTGCCGCCCCCGAACATGGCCTGGGCCGTGGAGACGCCGAAGCGGTCATTGCCCAGCAAGCTGTCGGTGTTCGGATTCGCCTGCCAGATGGCTTCGCCTCCCATGAAGTTCCAGCGCTCCACCGTGGAGGCTCCGACGGCATTGGCATTGAATATGATCGTACCAGGACCGGTGATGTTGGCGATGGAGTTCACACTTGTGCCGTTGTCAAAGAGACGAGCGTTGACCACCGTGGTGCCGCCGCGTGTCTGTAGGAAGCGCAGATCACGGTCCCCACCCTGGTTTTCAAAATAGATGGTATAGTTTGCCAAACCGTCCTGGGAGCCGATGTAAACCGTGCCGCTTTCATTTTCACCGCCGATGCTGATCGTGCCATCGCGATTGTTGTTGTACACATAAATCTGGTTCGACCAGTTTAGCACCTGCCCGTCTCGTGCGAGCATCAGGTGTGTATCGTACGTGCCGGTCCCACCGCCATCGGCACCCAGCGCCAGACGCGTAAAATATTCATTGGCCTGAATGAGTGCGTCCGCACCGTCGGTTTGAAAGCCGGTGCCGTCGTTGCCAGCAGCATTCGGATCATACATGATGCGGAAGTAGCCGCGGTTGAGGTCCAGGCGCCCCGTGGCATCCCACTGCTGGAAGACATTCACATTACCCTCATCATTTCCCGTCATTTGGAAGCGCAGCGAATGATTCGCGTCCAGGCGGGTGGCGGAATCCCCGGTGCGGAAGATGGAAGTGATGGCGGAATTCGCCGGATCGGTGCCCAGATTGCCGGTGGCTATGTCGCGGAACTGCCCGCGCAGATTCAAAGTGTACGTTTCACCGAAATTGGTGGTGACAATGGGAGGATCCGCGTAAGCGTCACTGTCGGTGAAGCTGGCATTGCGATCCGTATAAATATTGCCATAGACCGACAGTGTCCCGTTGTTACGGGCGGTAATGGTATAGGACTGAAAATCTGAACTGTTCGCTGCGTCCGTCACGTCCAAAATCACATCCCCGCCCCAGGTGCTGTGGGTGGCGCCTTCATTGCGCAGGATAGTGGCAGATCCTTGAAAAGTGTTGGCCGCGCGCAGATCAATGCCGCTGATGTTGGTGCCGTATTCGAGCAGCAGACCGGAGCTGCCGCCAAGCCGCACCTCACGCCCAGCAGCGCCCGCACCCAGCGCGCCTGAATGCCTCACGTCCAGGTATCCTTGGTCACTGCTGTAGATATTGCCAGTGAAAGAACTCCAGGTGTCCAGGTAGAGTGTATCGCGCCCGGTGCGCACCAGATCAGTCACATTGACGATGTGTGAGCGGATGAAGGAGCTGTTGCCCACCATGAAATCATACCAGTTCGGCGAGTCGCGGTCGAGGTCATGCCAGATGGCATTCGAATTAATCAGCGCCACGCCACTGTTCATATCGAGGAATCCGCCACGGATCACCGTTTCCATGTTCGCACTGGTGGCCTCAACGAAGTTGGCGAAATTGATGACACCGGAGTTGATCTTCAGGGTTTTCCCCTGCTCGATGATGATGTAATCCTTTGTGGACGTACCCACAACCTGCAAGGAAGCCAATGCATCAAAGCTCACAGTAAGCGAGTTGATGGCGGTATCTGCGGTGACATTGCGCGCGGCGTAATTGTTCCGGTCGGCGTAGTTTTCCAGCCCGGTGACAGGAGCGATGTAACTGTTGACGAGCCAGTTGGTCCCTGTGGTCGGATTCACTCCTGTGGCATACTCGGCAGCAGTCAGCGGGCGCAGATAACCACTATCAAGGGTCATGAGACCCATGCCTGCGCCGGAGTACATGTAGCTGCCCTGCACCGTCTCGAGCGGCCGGGTGTAGGCGGCAACAGCGGGAGTCTGCAGCGAGGGCACCACACCGCCAAACAGGCCGACCACGATGTTCTGGCTGGTCGTGCCAGGCAAATTTGCACCTACCGTGACGATGCCGGTGCTGTCATTGAGAGCAATACGGTCATCAGACCCGCCGATGCCCCAGGTGTGGGACGGATTGGTATCGTAAATTTTGAGCACTCCATTGTTGTTACGCGTGAAGGTCTGGAACGAACCATCAAACCGACCGCCGGCGCGGGTGTCGAGGTAGAGAACGTTGGTGCCGTAGTCCGCCACCACATTGCCAAAGTTTTCATGATTGGTGACTGCGGTGTCCGTCTCCAGCAGCAGGTAGCCGTTGCGCAGATTGGTGAAGCCCGTGTCATTGAGGCGGTCGTCGTTGTTCACGCTGGCATACACCGGGTTGGCGGAGTTGTTCAGCAGCGCCAGCGCCCCCCAGCGGGAGACTGTGATGGAGTTTGCCTGGTTGAAGCTACCATTGGCACCGGCAAGCGACATGTTGTAGTAAACGGAGGCGGCCTGACCGCCGTTGCTGCGGTCGAAAGAGTTGCTGATCCAGCGATAAGTCGGCAGCTTGATGAGGATGTCGCCGTCAAAGGCGCTGTTGTTGCCGGTGATGCGCAGTTCGCGTGAACCGCGCACGGTGAAACCAGTGCCATTATTTCCCGGACTTGTATTGTCAAAGGTGCCCTGGATTTCCGTTGCCCCTGGATTGTCAAAGACACCGGTGGAGGCGTTGATGCCGCTGGAGCCGCCGTTGATGTCAAACAAATTGCCGTTGCCATTCGCATCCCGACCGGTGCCTCCCCCGACGAGGTTGATGACCACCCCCGGGCCAAAAATCTGGTCGAAGGTCTGACCGGCACCCGTGCTGCCTTCACGCATCCAGACACCGTTGTTCATATTGACGGTGAAATTGTCAAAGTTGTCCGTCACTTTCACATCGAGAGGAAAGGTGTTGGCACCTGTCCAGAAGGTGCTGAAAGAAAGACGGGGATCTGACACGCTGTTGCCACTTATGGGGCTGGGGATGACATTGACATTGAAGGGGTCTGAAGTGCGGCTGCCAAGAGTCGGGTCAATGCCATCATACGCATTCCTGTTGTAGGCGACGTTGATGGTGAGGCCGTCAAGGTTGTTGCCGTAGGTGGTGCCGTCAATCAATGCACCGCCCAGCAAGGCACCATCATTTTCAAACTTCAGCTTGCCTTCGTTGATGTTGATCGTTGCGCCCGTGCGACCTTGAATGTCCGCGTTTTGCACACGCCATTCGTTCGTTCCGAGCTTCGTCAGAGCAAAGCCACCAAGGTCGAGAACCGGAGCGATTTCGGCATCGCCCGCAGCATTGAGATGACGGAACATGGTGGCGGTGCTGTAGCCGCCGATGGTGGCATCAGCGTCGAGCGCGAGATAGGAGATCGTCGAAGTGCCCGCCGTGTTGCGGAGGGCTCCCAGGCCATTCGTACCACCGCCGCTGATGCGGAAAATTTCCGTGTCGTCGGCCTGTAAATTGAAGTCACGATCACGCAGATCAATCGAACCGCCATTGCGCGCGACCGTTTCATTGCCCACACCTGTCGCGCCGGTAGTCGAGACATTATTGCCTTCCAGCCGGATCAAGCCTGAATTCGCCACCAACCGTCCACTGAACGTGTTGGCATTGTTCAGGATGATCCAGTTAACGCTTTGATTTCCGGTCGAAAGATCATCAAAAACGATGGTATCGGATCCAGAGGTACCGCCACTGATAATCCCGCTGAAAGTGATGCCCTGATTATTGGAAGTATCGAAGATAGAAATGTCGAGCTCGTTGTTGAGCACTAGAGCGGAAGAGATGGTGTCGTTGCCGCCTCCATCGGTTTTGACGATGGTTGACACCCCACCGGAAGAGTCAAACGTCAGCGTGTTGCTCTGGATGGTGTAGCTCTGGCCGCCTGAGCTGTCGCCGATGCTGAGATCCCCCAGCGTCACCGGCACATCCAGCGTGATCGTGCGATTGGCCGAGATGTTGATGGTGCTGAAGTTCACAAATGCCTCCGGGCCGCTCGGGTAGCCGGTGCCCGGGTCCAGATTGCCCCAGTTGGTTGACAGGCTCCAGTTGCCATTGCCGTTCAAAGTCCAAAGGCCAATGGAGCTCTGAGTCTGTGCGTTGATGCTTCCAAGCACCGACAGCACCAAAATTCCGACTACCAGCGCCATGACAGAGCGCCCGCCCCGAAGTGTCAGCCCCCCATCGGCAATGCAGGAATTAAGGCCGTGAGAGTGGATTTTTTGTGACAACAATGTATTCATGATGAGTTGGTGGGTTGGACAGTGCTGCCGGGCACAGCTCCTTGGTTTGCCACTCATTCTGCCTGAATGAATATTTCTGCCTATTGGGTTCGCGGCTTGGACATTAATGCAGCTTGTCCGTGTCGGTCGTTACACCTTTGACAAGGAAGCATCTGAAGTTTTTGCTTACACCGTAGGTGCTGGGGGAATTTGAACTTAGAACCAGCCTTTCATCTCCTGATTCAGACAATAATTGAACACTCCATGACGTTGGGTTACGACCCTTTTCTATTAGTCGGCACACGACTTTCAGACATTAATCAACAAACCCTAGAATCAGCACCAGCCCCCGCATGCATCACTTTTCATCGCATGGTTTTGACATCCTTCGCAGCCGGAATAATCACCCTGTTAAGGTTCATTCCATTGCCTGGTTTTCTGCCGTTATTCTGCTGCTTGCGAGCTTTGCCGGTGTTCGGGCTGGCGCAGAAGATGCCTCAGCTCAGCAGCAAAATGAGCTGTTCACTTGTGCCAGCGGGCCATGGGGAAGGGTCGGCTACTATTACTTCTACCTGGAGGCACCGGACTATGTGGTGGAAAAGTTTCCGCTGCCCAACACAACAACGAAGTGGGTTTTCAATGTGAATGAGTTCGATCGTATCGAACCCCTGCTCAAGAACGCCGGAATGGCGCAGGAAAGACTCGATCAGTTGCTGGCACCACGACGCGTGGTCAAAGACACCCAGTATGCCTATGTCTTTCCCTCCGCCGCCGACGTAGAGAGCCTGACCGCTGAAAACAGGGCGATCATCTACAACGAGCTGGCACGCAATCCAGCCAACGTGTTCCAGTACTCTCCGGTGTTCTTTCTGACGGATTCAGTGGAGGAATGGGCCAAGGACTCCGGGCTTTCCGCAGCCATCGTCACCAAGATTTCAAGGCTGTCCTACAAGGCAGGCAGCGCGCTGGTGTTTGCGGACATCCCCCTGCTGCTCAGCCAGGCTGCCGACGTTGCTGAAGCACGCTACATCATGCGCAAACTGACGCGCGTGCGCACGCTGATGGCCCAACTGGAGCTGTCAAAGGAAGATTCCATCCCCGATCTTTTGAACTATTGGTCCACCGGACTTGGCCTCCGGCAGAAAGAGCTGGAGCCGCTGATGCAGGCCATCATTCGCACCAAAGGCCTCGCACATCTCGACATTCTCCATCTGGTGCCGCCGCTGCCACGAAAGCTGCTCTACACCTATCCTGACATCAGCTACGCAGCCGAAGGACGGCTGCCGGACTGCCATTGGACGAGCTTGAACTTTTTCAACCTCACGCCCCAGCCCTTCCTGCTGGACACACGGCTCGCCACCAGCCTGGTGAAGCAGGATTTTGACAAGGTTGAGCCTCCCTATCGCTACGGCGACGTGCTCATGTTCATCACACCGGATGGTCGCGCCGTGCATTCAGCCACCTATCTGGCGGACGACATCCTGTTCAGCAAGAACGGCTCCAACCTGCTCACGCCATGGCTGCTGATGCGGCTGCAGGATCTTTCCAAGCTCTACGACATCGAGCCCGGCAAGACGCGCATCGTGGGCTTTCGTCACAAAAAATAGCCGGTGCTCAGCCCGGCCCGAGTTTGCGCGACTCCACCCAGCGGATGGCAAAGCGCGTCACCGCCGCTCCGTCTTCGAGCTTCATCTTATGCCGGATGTTCATGCGATGCACATCCACCGTTTTCGGACTGATCCGCAGTGATTCAGCTATCTCATGCGTGCCACGTCCGTCGCCCATCATTTGGAAGACTTCAAACTCTCTGTCCGTCAGCGCATCGAGTCCGCCTTCCATGCGCGGCTTGGCACCGCTGGTGTAGGCCTGGAAAATTTGCTCTGCCACAGCCTCGCTGAGCCAGCTCCCGCCGGAGGCCACCCTGCGCAGCGCCGCCTCGTAAAGATCGTAGCCCACGTTCTTCATCATGTAACCCTTGGCCCCGGCCTTGAGGGCGCGATGCGCATAGTAGGCCTCATCATGCATCGAAATGACCAGCATCGCCAACTCCGGGTGGACTGAATGCACGTCTTTGATGAATTCGAGACCGTTGCGGTCCGGCAAAGTGATGTCCACCAGGATGATGTCAGGCATGTCAGCCTCCAGTTTTTCCAGCGCAGATTTGCAGTCCGCCGCTTCCCAACAGCATTCAAAATCCGGCAGGCTGTCGATGAAAACCTTCACGCCACCACGCATCATGGTATGGTCATCTAGGAGGGCCACACGCTTACGCAGGGTGGGCGTTTCGTTGGATGGTTTGTTGGTGGAAGTGCTCATCTGTTTTGAAAACCGAATAGTCATCGACATGCAAGTGGCATTTCACATACCGCAAGAGTCCCGCCTCCCGCCACATCACGCGGCTGAAATGTCAGCACGGCCCCCAGGGCATCGGCGCGCTGCCGCAGCATAAACAATCCCATGCCTTTCCCCTTGGTCCCTGCCGTCGGATGAAAACTAACCCCGTCGTTGGCCACTTCGAGGCGCAGAAGATTCCGGTCCCGTATCAGACTGATGCCAATCCAGCTTGCCCGGCCATGCTTGGCGGCATTGGTGGCCAGTTCCTGGGCAATGCGGAAAATCAAGGCCGCTTCCTCGGTTTTCAGCACACCGGAGAAATCTTCACACTCAACACGGCATCCGATGCCAAAAGCGCGTTCAAGAAATTTGCGCAGATCATCCAGAGCGTCCGGCAGTTCCTGCGGCCCCACCGCCACGGGAGCCAGACCCCGCGCATAGCTGCGCGCGAGATCGGAGGCCTCCGCCAATTCTCGCGCCACGTCCATCGCCAGCCCGGACTGCGGATGCCCTTCACGTTTCAGGCTGCCGCCAAGCACGCCGCTTTTCAACTGTGCGGCGGCCAGACGCTGGCACACATCATCGTGCAAATCTTGCCCGATACGCCTTCGCTCATTTTCCGCCGCCTCGATCTGCATCTTATCCATCTCCTTCTCTGCGGTGATTACACTTGCCATGCCCGCCACCTGGAGGATGCCGGCCACACCAGGATTATTCTCAGTCGAAAAACCACGGCAGCGCAGCCATTCAATTCTATCCCGGACATGAATGCGTATTTCGACCTCCTCCTCGACGGGGGCACTGCGCAGTGAGCGCAGCATTTTCAAAACCGCCGCACGATCCGGCCTCAACACGGTGCGCAGCCAGTCCCAGCGGCGTACACACAAAGCTGCAGCAGGGCGGCCAAACATTTCCTCATAAGCCTTGTTGACGTAGATATGTTCCGTGGGATCCAACGGCGCCACCCAAAAAATATCCCTCGTGTTCGAGGCGATCTGGCTGAAGCGCCATTCCGATTCCTGCAGGCGGTGCGCGGCGTCTTCAATACTCTTTGAAATGGTTTCCAGTTCATCCCCGCCCCCGATTGATTCCGGCACCACCTCTTGCGGACCGATGCACCGCACCTGCTCCACGATCGCAGTGACACGGTCAGTGATCAGCATTTGCAGCAGTGCCCACAGCAGCAGGCAGCTCCCAAACAGAACGCAGGCCTGCGCCAGGGATTCATGCATGGCATGGCTGACGGCGGCGGCCTTGAACCAGTTCAGGTCATATTCCAACACGACCAGCCCTTTTCTCGACGCTGCGCTCACATCAACAAAGGGAAAAATGGCTGTCAGGCGCCCCTTTGCCAGGTCTTCACTGAGCATGCCCTCGCTGGAGTCCTGGGCCTGACGCAACTGATGGATGCTGATCGACAGCGGGCAGTCCCAGATGGACACGCCACGCCATTGTTTCCGCGTCGCATTGCAAATGATGTCATTGCCGTCTGAAATCACCCCGAGGCGCAGGTCTGGATTTACCGAGGCATAACTGATGGCCAGATCAGCTGATTGTGAGAGACGCCGTCTAAGGAAGTGCTGCGCAAAACTCGACAACCGCGTGCCCTCCTCATACGCCTGCAGGCGCATTTCTTCAAACCGCTCGTTCAAATCATGCTGATACTGCCGCGAGATGTTCAGTATGATCATCAGCAGGCCAAAAACCATCACGATTGCAGAAACTCGAAACTGCAGGGTGAAAAGACGCTTCACGGCTCCTCCTCCAAAAACACAGGGGTGATCAGCCTGCGTACTTCGACCTCATGGTCCAGCAAGCCCAGTTGCAGCATTTCCACGCTCATTTTTTTCAGACATTCCTCCAGTCCTCCCGCTTTTTGCACAAACAACCGCCTGTTCTCCGCCGCGTCGGGCAGATGAATCTTTTTCAGGGATTTCTTCCACTGCTCCAGGGTGAAGCCTGCGCGTCTCAGTGTGGCGTCCTGACCATTTTCAATTTCCGTCCAACCCGCCTGAGACTTGATTTTCAGACAGGCGGACACCAGGGAATGCAGTTCGCGCGGATAGGCCTGTAGCACATCCTCCCGCACCACCAGCACCCGGCTGAGTTCCAGATCCATCTGGCTTGAATCAAACAGCACCGTGGCGCCCTTGTCCTGCAACCGCGTACACCAAGGGTCTGATGAAACCACCGCGTCGATCCCCTTTTCCTTATAAGCGGCTTCCGTTTCCGCCAAGTTCAGCGGCACCACCTCCACATCCTGAAACGACATGCCATTCGCCATCAGCGCATGCCTCAGCAAATACTCGCTCGAAGATCTGAGCTCAACGCCGATGTGTTTGCCTCGGAGGCTCTGCATCGACATCTGGCCGGTATGCCCCATGATGGCATCCGATCCTTTGGAAACTCCGAGAATCAACACGGCGCGCGGCTTTGCCCCGTCAGCTTCCAGGCGGATCAATTCATCCAACGTCACCACGGCAGCATCCACCACATGTTTGCGAAATGCCCCCATGACCGCCGTTGACCACGACATCTCAACAATGTTGATCCGCTGATCTTTCGTATTGCTTGCATCACAGGCCATCACCAGACGCTCCGAACCTGGCCAGATGTTAACCGCCACCGTCAGCGGCCTCCGATATTCGGACTCCGGCCACAGCAGACCCACAGCACACAGCAGCACGCCCAGAAAAGCCGCTGGGATCATGCGGATCTGAATGAATTTATTCATAGGCAACTTCCATGCTTCAATTTCGTCGGGCCATCCGTGCCGGGATGGGGCATCCTCGTATGCATATGTTTATACTGCACTCCGGCGCGCGCAGACCAGCATTAATTGGTCTGAATCCCATTTCTCATCTGGGCCACCGTTCAAACTTGCGGAGATGGCGGGCTGCCGAAGAATTTTTCGTCCACCTGTGATATGTCCACCACATGGAGCTACCATCGTGGTGGCAGAGGGGAGATTTGAACTCCCGACCAAAGGCTTATGAGTCCTCTGCTCTACCCCTGAGCTACTCTGCCATTGCGATGGCTCCTGAGGTAGGGTTCGAACCTACGACCTAGTGGTTAACAGCCACCCGCTCTACCGCTGAGCTACTCAGGAATCACTTTTTCCCGCTCCCGAAGAAGGGGGCGAGATGGATAAACGTTCCCAAGGATCACGCAAGCGTTTTTGTCCGTCTGATTTGCGTTCTTTTTTGGGGCGAAGTGATTCGTCCACTGTCGAGCCTATGAACCGCCCATGGAATGTGCGGACCACTTCGCGATTCCTCCAAATGCCTGTCCAAAGAGGCGAACGCAAGCACAGGGTCTGCTCAGAAGGACAAAAAGGACAGAAGCGACTGAAAGGACACTCTGCGCCTGCGTCTTGGCTTCATTGATGCCGGCATACCAGTCTGGATGCACGAGGCGGTAGTAGTCGCGCATGGCCTGCTTGTTGTAATGAATGACCAGCTTGCGGCCTTCCACTTCGAGGAAGGTGGTGCCACGGAAGGAGTCGGCATCAATGGTATCGACGAAGAGCAGTTCCTCGCGATCCACGGCAAACTCCCATTTCAGGTCCCACAGCAGCAGTCCCGCACTTTCCAGCAGCTCGCGCACGGCCCAGCCGCCAAGGATGGCCAGCTTCACGGTGTGCAGGAAGTCATCGCTGCTGAGGCCGGACATCATCAGCGCCTCCTGCTTGCTCACGGCACGGTCTTCAGGCTCGTACTTGCTGGTGAGGTCATAGATGGCCCGCTCCAGCATCTCCCACACGCCCATGGGCTTGGAGAGGCCGAGTTCCTGCTCGTAGCTGCGCTTGGCTGTTTCGCTGAGGCTCTCGTATTTTTTCAGGATGGACGAGCCGCTGGTCACGCCAAAGCGCACGATATACTCCAGAGGCACCACGTACGTGGCACTCTGGTGAAACTGAGCGTAGTCAAAGACATGCGCGCCCAGCAGGTTGCGCTGCGGCGGATGCATCACCGGAAAACGGCGCACCACATTGTAGCAGCTCGGATGCTCAGGGAGGCCCGTGCGGACGATCTCGCCCGTCACGGCATCCACCATGCCAATATGATGGGTCGCAGCACCGCGCTCCAGCATCGTTTCCATGGGGCCAGTGAGCAGTTCCTTGCGCCAGGCGGGGTCCATCGGCGTGTTTTCGATGGCCGTCTTCACACGCTGCCAAGTCTCCGGCTGGCCGAGACGGGAGTACATGGCGTGACGGAAAATGGCGCGGTTCAGGTCATTGCCTTCGATGTTGAAGATCGAGCCCACGTCAAAGACGGAGCCCGCAGGCGTCGTCTCGCATACGACGTAGCCCGGATGATCTGGCACGGCGTAGAGATTCTGCACGGAGCCGCGATAGACGGGCTCGCCGAGCTTCGAGAGATTGAGATGCGTGGGCGCTGGGGCAGGATGGGACATGGTTCCGGTGAAAAACAACGGATTCCGCGCCTGTGCAACTGCGAACAGACTTCCGGTTGAGGTGAACTTTGTTCTTTGAACTTTAAACTTTCGGCCCAAACTCCGCCCTCCATGTCCGAAGCCGCCGCCACACCTCCCGCCTCCCTCGATTTCATCCGTGAAATGATCGCTGCCGATCTCGCCGCAGGTCGCAATGATGGGAAGGTCGTCACCCGTTTCCCGCCGGAGCCGAATGGCTACCTGCACATCGGCCACGCGAAGAGCATCTGCCTGAATTTCGGCATCGCCCAGGAGAATGCACCCAACTCCCGCTGCCACCTGCGTTTTGACGACACGAATCCGACCAAGGAGGAAGTGGAGTACGTGGACAGTATCATGGCGGATGTGAAGTGGCTGGGCTTTGACTGGGGCGACAACCTCTTTTACGCCAGTGACTACTTTGAAAAGCTCTACGGTTTTGCTGAGCAGCTCATCACCAAGGGCCTCGCCTATGTGGATGATCAGACGCATGAGGAGATGCGCGCGAGCCGTGGCACCCTCACCTCCCCCGGCACCCGCAGCGCGGGCGCGGACCGCAGCGTGGAGGAAAACCTCGATCTCTTCCGCCGCATGCGGAAGGGCGAATTCAAAGAAGGCGAACGCGTGCTGCGCGCGAAGATCGACATGGCCTCATCGAACATGAACATGCGTGATCCGGCCCTCTACCGCATCCTGCATGCGCACCATCACCGCACGGGCGATGCGTGGTGCATCTACCCAATGTATGACTACGCGCACCCGCTGAGCGATGCGCTGGAAAGCATCACCCACAGCCTGTGTACGCTGGAGTTTGAGCACCACCGCCCGCTGTATGAATGGCTCATCAGCAACGTGGACGGCCTGCCCGGCGCTCCGTATCAGCGTGAGTTTGCCCGTCTGAACCTCACCTACACGGTGATGAGCAAGCGCAAGCTGCTCCGCCTCGTCAAAGAAGACCTCGTCAACGGCTGGGATGATCCGCGCATGCCCACCATCAGCGGCATGCGCCGCCGTGGCATCACCGCCGCCGCCATTCGCAGCTTCTGCAAAACGATCGGCCTGACCAAGTTCAACTCGCTCACGGAAATCGCCCTGCTGGAGCACTCCATCCGCGAAGACCTCAACAAGATCTCCCACCGTGCCTACGGCGTGCTGCGACCGATCAAAGTCGTGATCACGAACTACCCGGAAGATCAGGTCGAGTACTTCGATGCGCCGAACCATCCCGAAGATCCTGCGGCTGGCACGCGCCAGGTGCCGCTCTGCCGTGAGCTTTACATCGAGTCCGACGACTTCATGGAGTTCCCCTCCGATGGCTTTCACCGTCTCAAGCCCGGCGGCGAGGTGCGCCTAAAGTTTGCCTTCTGCATCATCTGCCAGGAGATCATCAAGGATGAAGCTGGGAACATCGAGGAACTGCGCTGCACCTATGATGACGCCACGCGCCATGGGAAGAAACCCGAAGGCCGCACCAAGCCCAAAGGCATCATCCACTGGGTCAGCGCCCGCCATGCCATCGACGCCACCGTGCGTCTGTATGACCGGCTGTTCACCGTTGAGACCCCGGATGCGGATGCTGGCGAGGATGGAGATTTTGCGCAGTTCCTGAATCCGGCGTCGTGTGAAACGATCACGAATGCCAAGCTTGAGCCGTCACTGAAGGATGCAGCGCCGGGCAGCCACTGGCAGTTTGAGCGCGTTGCCTATGTCTATGCGGACCCGATTGATTCGAAGCCCGGCGCACCGGTGTTTAACCGCACAGTGACGCTGAAGGATGGGTGGGTAAAGAAGTAGGAGGTAGCCATTCCAAAATTCGCCCAAGGATGTTTTGACGTGGGGGCGCAAGTGCTGGCACAGTAGCCGGTGCTCGTCACCTCCACTCCATATGAAACTGATCCGTGATTTCCTGGTGCTCGCCTCGGGCATTGTGTCCGCTCTTTACCTGCTAAACATCAGCTTCGGCGTAGCGGAGTTCATTCCGGACAACATCCCCATCTTCGGCAATCTGGATGAAGCGGCGGCGACGGCGCTGCTGATCAATTGCCTGGCCTACTTCGGCGTGGACATCGGACATTTCCTGCGCCGCAAGGGTGAGGCTGCCAAGGAAGAGCCGAAGACGCATGACATTGATGTCACGAAGTGAGGCCGGTGAAATCTGAATCAGATCTCTAGGGTGTGATGATTGGCACAGGGACTCAGGAGAGGTACGATAGACACTCCTGTCTGTCGATACCCAGCGCTCAGCAATCGCCCCAGACCGACAGACAGGAGTGTCTATCGTACTTCAATCCTGCGCGATCGCTCCCACGACGACGTCTGCTGTGGGAGCCTGCGTTTGCATGTCAGCATGTGAGCCGTGGACGAGCGTCCACTTCAGGCCGGGGCAGTAGCGGGATTCCCACACGTCGCGGCGGATGAGGGTGTCTGCGGCGCCGTGGCGGAGGTAGGGAAAGTGGCGCTTATGATGGAGGGCGAGGCGCAGGGGGGCGAGGTCTGCGCTGAAGCTGACGAGGTGCAGCGGGCGGAGGGGGCCTTTGGCGGCTTCGGCTTCGTAGAGAAGGATGACGGCGAGAGCGGCAGCTGCGGTGGCGAGATGAGTGTCCAAGACCACGAGCGGCGGGGACTCGGCAGGCAGGCGCAGTTGCTGGATGATCTGGGATTCGATGGCGGGATCGAGCTGCGGTGTCGTGGGAAAGGTGCGGCCGCTGGGGATGTGCCGGATGGCGGGTGGCTCGCCGTGGAGTTCGTAGTCGCCTTCGCTCTGCGGTTTGGTGGAGGTGCGCTTGGGATGCGTGACGGGATGATCCACATCCTCGATCTGCAAAATCTCGCGGCGCTCGCGGTAGAGCGGCATGAAGCGATCTTCCAGAATGCTCTGGCGGATCTCGCGCATGAGCTGGTGGTAGAAGTGGATGTTGTGCTGGCCGACGAGCGTCCAGCCCAGCGGCTCCTGCGTCTTGGTGAGGTGGTGTAGGTAGGCGCGGCTGTGCGTGGCGCAGACCGGGCAGGTGCAGGTGGGATCGAGGCGGTCCTCGCTGAATTTGTAAACAGAGCGGCGCAGTTCCACGATGCCGCGTGAGGTGAAGGCGGTGCCGCGCTTCGCCACCTGCGTGGGGATGATGCAGTCAAACATGTCCACGCCGCGATGCACGGCCTCCAGCACATCCACGGGGGTGCCGACGCCCATGAGATAGCGCGGGCGGTCTGCGGGGAGCAGGGCGGCGGTGAGTTCGCAGACGTCTTCGCGTTCGTTTTTTTCCTCCCCCACGGCGAGGCCGCCGATGGCGAAGCCGTCGAAGTCGAGCTGCATGAGGCCGGCGGCGCTCTCGCGGCGGAGCTGCGGATACAGCGCACCCTGCACGATGCCAAACATGGACTGCGGTGAGTCCTCCCGCGCAGCGAGGCTGCGCACGGCCCAGCGCTGGGTGATCTGCAAGGCGGCGCGAGTGGTTTTTTCGTCGGCAGTGGACGGGATGCACTGGTCCAACACCATCATGATGTCGCTGCCGATGGCGCGCTGCGTTTGAATGCTGAGTTCTGGGCTGAGCAGGATGCGCTGGCCATCGACGTAGCTTTGAAACACCGCACCCTTCTCCGTCATGGAGCGCGAGTGAGGCAGCGAGAAGATCTGATAGCCGCCGGAGTCCGTGAGCACGGAGCCGGGCCAGTTCATGAAGCGGTGAATGCCGCCGAGCTGGATGAAGACATCCGGGCCCGGACGCAGCAGCAGGTGGTAGGTGTTGGCCAGCAGGATCTGCGAGCCGGAGGCATGCAGGGACTCCTGCGTCTGCGCCTTCACCGTGGCCTGCGTGCCCACGGGCATGAACAGCGGCGACTGAATGGTGCCATGCAGCGTGTGAAACGTCGTGGCGCGGGCGCGTGAATCGCTGGCTTGCGCATCGAGCTGAAACTGGAGACGGGAGGGCGACATGGAGCGCAGCGGCAGGCGGTTACTTGTCCGCCAGCATGGCCCGCAAGCCGGAGAAGAAGTTGGTGTTTTCCTCCTGCGTCACGGTTTCGTTCATGTGCTTGGTGTAGTCGAGTTCTTCGACGTACTTGCGGTCGAGTTCCTTGAGGAAGGTGCTGGGCATGTTGCTCTGCTTCTTGCCCCACTTCATGCGCGTGCGCGTGTGGCTCAGTGTCAGTTTCTGCTTCGCACGGGTGATGCCCACATAAAACAGGCGGCGCTCTTCATCCACACGGCCTTCGTCAAAGCTGCGTTTGTGCGGCAGGATCCCCTGCTCCATTCCCGGCAGATACACGACCGGAAATTCGAGTCCCTTGGAGGCATGCATGGTGATCAAACACACGCCCTTTTTCTTCTCGATGTCGTCCTTCTCCTCGCGCTCATCATTGAGGCTAACTTCATCCAAAAATCCCGCGAGGCCGCTGGCGCGATCGCGCTCCGCATGAGCCGCCATGCTTTTGAGCAGCTCATTGATGCCATTCTCCCAGCCGGCAAAATCTTCCGGCTCCTTGGCGGCCTTTTTGAGATGCTCCATGTAGTCGATCTCAAGAATCAGGGCCTGCGTCATGTCCACCAGGTTGGTGCCGGGGGTGCTGGCCGGGCCTGAGTACTTGACGATGAGAGTGGTGAAAAGGCGGATGGCATTGCGCCCCTTTTCGGGAATCTGGCGCAGGAATTCCTCGTCGCACAGCGCCACCCAGATGCTGTGGTGCTTCTCCATGCTGCGCTCACGTGCAAGCTCGGCAGTGGCACTGCCGATGCCGCGCGTGGGCGTGTTTAAAATGCGCAGCAGAGCCATGTCATCGTGCGGATTGTGCATCACCGAAAGGTAGCTCAGGATGTCCTTCACCTCACGCCGGTCAAAGAAGCTGCGCGCACCCACCACACGGTAGGCGATCTTGCGCTGGCGGAAGGCCTGCTCCAGCACGCGCGACTGATCATTGGTGCGGAAGAGCACGGCAAATTCTTCCAGCGGCTGCTTGTTCGCGAAGTGGGCGGTCTCCACTTCCTTCGCAATCATGTCCGCCTCCTCCTTGTCATCCTCGTTGGCGATGAGGCGGACGAGATCGCTGCCTTGATTGCGGCTCCACAGGGACTTGGGCCGTCGGCCCGCATTGTTTTTGATAAGGCTGTTGGCCGTGTGCAGGATGGGCGTGGTGCTGCGGTAGTTCTCCTCCAGCTTCACCACATGCGGGTTAGGGAAGAAGTTTTCGAACTCGGTGATGTTGGTGATCTCCGCACCGCGCCAGCCGTAGATGGACTGGTCATCATCTCCCACCACGCAGACGTTGTACGGCGCAGGGACCAAAGCACGCAACAGGCGCATCTGGAGTGAGTTGGTGTCCTGGAACTCATCGACCATCACGTAGTGGTGGCGGCTCTGCACGGTGGCACGCACCTGGGCATTGTCTTCCAGCAGCCTCACTCCGAGGATGATGAGGTCATCGAAGTCCATGACGTTCAGCCCGCGCATCTCGTCCATGTACTTTTCCATGACCGCAGCATCGAGACTTTCCTTCGGGTCTCCCAAACTCTCACCTGCGTTCTTGGCCTTGCTGATGCGTGAGAGCGCCATGCTGGGATCCAGCGTTTCGTCCTTCACCAGCAAGGTCTGCAGCACACGCTTGATCAGCGTTTCCTGCTCGCCCTGGCTGTAGATGGCAAAGTTGTTCTTGTAGCCCACATGCTCGGCAAACTCACGCAGCAGACGGACGCAAAAAGCGTGGAAGGTGCCCACGACGACCTTCTTGCCGAGACCGTCGCGCACCATGCCTTTGATACGCTCGCGCATTTCATTGGCCGCCTTGTTGGTGAAGGTGACAGAAAGAATGTTCTTCGGGTTGATGCCCTCGTTCACCATGAAGCTGATGCGTGCGGTGAGCACGCGCGTCTTGCCGGTGCCTGCACCCGCGAGAATCAGCAACGGCCCGTTGATGGTCGTGGCGGCCTCGCGCTGCTGGGCATTGAGTGTTCCGGTGAAGCCACTCATGACGCACCCGCACCTCGCACGGGCAGACCACGTTCACGCCATTCATTCAGCACATGGGGCAGCAGCTTGTGTTCCTCGACCTTGATCCGCGCATGCAGCGTCTTAGCCGTGTCGCCGATGTTTAGCGGCACTTTGGCCTGGCCAAGAATGCGACCGCCATCGATCTCTGCAGTGACGAGATGCACGGTGCAGCCGGTTTCCAGTTCGCCTTCATCAATGGCAAGCTGCGGTGCATTGGCCCCTTTGAACTTCGGCAGCAGAGACGGATGCACGTTCACAATGCGACCGGCATACGCGCTGATCACCGGCTCCTTGAGAATGCGCATGAAGCCGGCGAGCACGACGACATCAACGCGCGCGCGCTCCAAGTGCTCAAAGATTTCCTTCTGCGCCGCGTCACTGAGGCGGCGTGGATTGTCGCCACCATCAACGAACAGCGCAGGCAGTCCTGCTGCGCGAGCGATCTCACGAAAACCAGAATCCGCCTGATCACTGAGCGTGATGGCGATCTCAGCGCGCAGCGTGTTTGACTGAATGGCAGCAATGATGGCATTGAGATTGGAACCAGCGCCGGAACCCAGCACGGCCAGACGCAGCAGGCCGCTGTTTGCCGCACTGCTGTCAGCACTCTGCATCTTGTTGATCGTGCGGGTGGTGGAGCGCCCGGGCACAAGCGGCAGGATGCAGATCTGCGCACCTGCGGCTTCCAGTGCGGTGCGCTCCTCACGGTTGAGGGACTCCACGGTATAGTCACCGCCTTTGGCATACACATGCGGGAGGATGGCATCAATGAGCGACGTGGCACGTTCATCATCGAACACGACAACGGCATCCACGGCACGCAGCGCGGCCATCACTTCCGCACGATCATTTTCGGTGTTGAGCGGGCGCTCCGGACCTTTCAACTGGCGCACGGATTGATCTGAATTCAAGGCAACCACCATGGCATCTCCGAGGGCACGCGCCTGCTCCAGGTAGCGCACATGGCCTGCGTGCAGAAGATCGAAACAGCCATTGGTGAAGACCAGTTTTTTTCCCTGCTGTTCCAGGGTGTCACGCAGACGCCGGACATCGGCGACGGTGGCGGGTATGTAGTCAGCGGGCATGCCCTGCTAATGGCGTGAACCGTGGCGGATGCAAGGAACGAGCGTTTTGAAATGCATGAAGAAAACGGCCATAAAAAAAGCGGAAGGCACCGCCTTCCGCTTTCTTCAAATGTTGGCGTGGTCCTCAGCCCTGCTTCGACACCACTTTGGCAGTGCTGCTTTCCAGCACGGCGGCACCTGGATCACGTGTCAGCGGCCAGTAGGCATCCATGTTGAGTTTCTCCGGAGGTGTCATTGGGAACTGCTTGCCTTCCTTGGTGACGAAGCCCTGGTAGGAGAGCGGCATGAGCGTGACGCAGACGCGCTCCTGATCAAATTTCTGCACATGCAGCGCCGCTGCAAAGGTGCTCTTCTGATCCAGCACCAAAGTGTCGCCAGCCTGATAAGGATCAGCCTTGTCTTTGTTGCCCGGCAGAACGATTTCAATGTCCACATCTTCAATGTCCGCCGAGCGTGCACGCACCACCCAGCCTTCGGTGATGACATCTTGCTGGGTGAGAGGACGTGCATTGATCACCTGGAAGCTGCCTTTCACATACAGCGGCTGCTCCTGCTTGTAGTTGCGAATGTAGGAACGCTTGAGAAGATCATTCTTCACCGCGAGCTGTTCGTGATTGAAAGCGTAAAACTCGGCAAGCAGATCGCGCGCAGGGAGAAACTTGCCCTGTGGCACCGTGTAGTTGGTGAACTTGCGCAATGGATCGAGTTTGTCGAAACGTGCCAGCACCCGGTAATTGAACGGTTTTTCAGGGTGCGCGAACACCATGATGCTGAAGAACCAGCAGAAGGTGGCAAATCCCATCAGCAGCGTGATGAGGATTGTCCACCAAAAGATGCCGCCGGAGTCTTTCTTCTTGGAAAAGCTCCCGCCACCGTATGAACGGTACTCATTGCCGTCGCTCAAAAATCGGATTTGCATGACAGATTTGCGAAAATTTTAGTTTTTATGGAATGATTGTGTTCAAATTCTACAATATTGACGGAATTTGAAAAGGAAATTTTGTGAATAAGTTGGCAACAAGATTGCTTCAATTATTGCCAAGAAGTCAAGCTTTCTGAGTCTTAAAGTTAGGTAGTCTGCGGTTCAAATGAGGTGCCGCAACCACAGCTGCGGGCAGCATTGGGGTTGTTGAGCTTAAATCCGGCATCCGCCAGCGAATCCACGTAGTCGATCTGGCAGCCACGCAGAAAATGCAGGCTCTCCTGATCAATGATGATCGAGACCCCATCCTGTGACTGCACCGCGTCGTCGGCTTTGGATTGATCCAAAGCCATCACATACTGCATGCCGGCGCACCCACCCTTCTCCACGCGCAAACGCAGCCCGGTGCTAGCATCCGCCTGCTTTTCGGCGATAAGGGACTTGAGATGTTCGACGGCGCTGGAGGTGAGGGAAATCATGCGAGGCAATACAATTGGAAGCAGCAGCCAGATGGTGGAGAAGTGCGGAGATTGCAAATCCGCATCCGGCGTCCAAGGTAATATTCTTGTGTGGCAATAAAGGCTACGCTCCCCACCACACACTTTATCGAAATTCATGGCCAAAATTCGCATTCTCCCAGACGCACTCGCCAGCCAGGTGGCGGCAGGAGAGGTCGTGGAGCGTCCGGCCGCCCTGGTGCGTGAACTGGTGGAAAACAGCCTGGATGCCAGCGCCCGCCACATCGAGGTGCATGCCCAACGCGGCGGCATCGCGATGATTCGAATTGTGGACGATGGAACTGGAATGGACCGGGAGGATGCCATGCTGTGTCTGGAGAGACATGCCACCAGCAAGATACGGACCAAGGAGGATCTCGGAGCCATTCACACCTTTGGATTTCGTGGTGAAGCCCTGCCCAGCATCGCCAGCGTGTCGCGCTTCCGGCTAGCCACCCGTGAAAAAGAGGCGCTGGTCGGCACGGAGATCGAAGTCAACGGCGGCAAGCTGATGGCGGTGCGCGACCACGGCGGCGCTCCCGGCACGGTCATCGAGGCGCGCTCGCTGTTTTTCAATGTGCCTGCCCGCCGCAAATTTTTACGCACGGAGAACACGGAATTCGCCCATGTGGAGCAGCAACTGCGGCTGCATGCCATCGCCAATCCGCAGGTGGCCTTCACGCTGACGCACAATGGCGAACTGGTGCTGCACCTCCCAGCCACCCGCGACATGCTCGAACGCATCCGGGGACTGGTCGGTGATGAACTGGCCTCCCGCCTGCTCAAAGTCGAGGAAACGACGCTGCAAGGCGTGACCGTTTCCGGCTACATCGGCGGGCCGGGCATGAGCCGCTCCAACCGCCAGATGCAGACGACGTATCTGAACGGTCGTCCCATCGAAAGCGCCAGCATTTCCTACGGTCTGCGCGAGGGTTATCACACTGCCCTGATGAAGGGGCAGCATCCGGTCACCTTCCTGTTCATCCAGATGGACCCGCACGCGTTTGATGTGAACGTGCATCCGGCCAAAAAAGAAGTTCGCTTTCACGATGGCCACAGTGTGCGCGACGCCATCTCCCGCTGCGTGAGCCGCACGCTGGAAAACGCTGCCAAGCTGCCCACGGGCCATGCGCCCGCTCGTGCCGTGCCAGCCACCCCTGCTGCAGCGCGAATGCCGCTGGTGCCAGACAGCCGCCAGGAGCAGTTTGCCATGCCGGTGGCGGCTTCGTCCGCACCGCTTCGCAACATCTCACCTGCGCCGGCTTCCACCCCACAGCCGCAGCCAGCCGTCTCTCATCGCGTGGCCGACGTGCTGGAAAGAATCGCCGCCGGTCGCAGCGCTCCTGTCATTGAGCCTCAGGCCCCGAAAGCAGCGGCACCCGAAGAAGCTCAGGAAGAGGAAGAATCGCCGACCCCGGCCAGAGCCGAGCCCGCCGAGCCACCTGAGTACCGCATCATTGGCGTGCTGCAAAAACTCTACGTCCTCATGGAAGGCAAAGAAGGTCTCGTGCTCATGGACCAGCACGCCGCGCACGAGCGGGTGAACTTTGAAAAATTCCGCCGCGCCATCGAATCCGGCGGCGTGCCCTGCCAGCGGCTGCTGCTTCCCGTCACGCTGCAAACCACGCCCAGAGATGCCGATTTGCTGAAGCAGAATCTGCCCTCGCTCAACCGCCTAGGCATCGAGATCGAGCCCTTCGGCCCGAACATTTTCAAGGTGGAAACCCTGCCCTCGTTTTTGAAAACGGATGACCCCGCCGCCTGGCTGGATCAGGTGATCGAAGAACTCAGCAGCCTGAGCACGAAATCCTCCAGCCTGCGCCTGAGCGAAGACGCCATCGCCACCATCGCCTGCCGCGCTTCGGTGAAGAGCAACGACGTGCTCTCCATCCCCGAGATGCAGGCGCTGCTGAAAGACCTCTTCGCCTGCGAGATGCCCTACTGCTGCCCCCATGGCCGACCCACGCTGGTGCAGATTTCCACCAGCGAGCTGGAGCGGAAGTTTGGGAGAAGAGCTCCGGGGTAGCAAGCCGCACCACGGAGGATGGGCGTCCCGCCCGTCAGACGGATCGGGGCGTCTCGCCTTGGAGCCGAAGGCTGGAAGCCCCGGGCCGTTGTCAGGCCGGAGGCCTGACCTCCGTGGGACAAAGAACGCAAATCTTGTGATAAGTCCGCCGCCTGCCTGCGTTAAAGGGCCGCATCCCCCATCCCCTTCTCTGCCCTGTTTATGAATCCTCTCCGCAATGATCTCAGCCGTCGTGCTTTCGTCTCGGGTGCCGCCAAGACTTTTCTTGGTGTCAGCACTGCCTCGCACTTGGGCTCCCGCATTCTGGCCGCCCCTGGCCAGGGAGCATCACCGCTGAAGCAGGCGGCGACGGCGCGCAACGTCATCTATCTCTACATGAATGGCGGCATGAGCCATCTGGACACCTTTGATCCGAAGCCGGAGAAGGCGGACGTCATGGGCCTGACCAAGGTCATGAACACCAATGTCGATGGCATCCGCGTGTCCAACAACATCCCGCTGATCGCGCGGCAGATGGACAAGCTGGCGGTGATCCGCAGCATGATGACGACGCAGGGCGCGCATGAGCAGGGCAACTACTACCAGCACACGAGCTACACGATGCGCAGCAGCATCCGCCACCCCTCCATGGGCGCGTGGTTGCAGAAGTTTCAGGACCGGGGGAATCCCACCCTACCCGGCAGTGTGATGATCGGCAATGACAGCCGCCACCCAGGAGCCGGGTTCTTCGAAAGCCGCTTCGCACCGCTGATGATCAACGATCCCGAGAGCGGCATCGACAACGTTAAAACCAACCAGTGGTTCACGGAAGAGCGCTTCAACAGCCGCCTCAACACCGCAAAGCTGCTGGACCGCCAGTTTGCCGAGACCTACAACGTCAAAAACGTGCGCGCCTACGCTGACATGTATGACGACGCGCTGAAGATGATGAAGAGCGAAGAACTCGCCGCCTTTGACCTGAGCGCTGAGCCTGAAGCGCTGCGCAGCAAGTACGGCAGCGACCGCTTTGGCCAGGGCTGCCTGCTGGCGCGCCGCCTGGTCGAGCATGGGGTGCGTTTTGTGGAAGTCTCCTTTGGCAGTTGGGACACCCACAATGCCAACTTCACCCGTGTCCCGGAACTGTGTGACGAGCTCGACTCCGCGCTGAGCACCCTGCTGCAGGACTTGGAAGCCCACGGCATGCTGCAGGAGACGATGGTCGTGCTGGCCACGGAATTTGGCCGGACCCCAGAGATCAATGCCAATGACGGCCGCGACCACCACGCCCGGGGCTTCACCTGCCTCATGGCAGGAGGCGGCATTCGCGGCGGGCAGGTCTATGGTGCCACCGATGACACCGGCCTCGAAGCCGCCGTCAATCCTGTGACGATCCCTGATTTCAACGCCACCATCGCCTATGGCCTCGGCATTCCGCTGGATCAGGTGCTCTACAGCCCGAGCAAGCGCCCCTTCACCGTCGCGGACAAGGGCAGGCCGATCACCGCTCTGTTTGGTTGAGTGCGGGCCTCCGCAGGATATGCTTCTAGGCAGCAGGTGACCCGATTGGTTTTGATGGGAATCGGCACGATGGATATTGGGTGAACAATTCGTCACCTTCATCCTCGCAGACTGACTGTGAAAATGGCCGGGCTGCTGTAAAAATGTTGGCCCATGGATTGAATTTCCAGTAGTCTCCCTGTGCGCCGGTTGGATTCGTGACAGGCGGGCATCTGGTCAGGCATTCCCATCTTTAATTTTCAGGCATGAACGTCATTCTACAATCTGTCGCGCAGGCAGCTGGCATCGAAACTGCCGACATGCAGGCCGCATTGGATCATGCGGCGGCCGGAGGTATTTCACCGGCGCTCGCCCTGATAGAGAACGGTGCGGTGGATGAACGGAATTTTTCACGGCATCTGGCGGAATATCTGCGCTGGCAGTGGGTGGAAGCCCCGCAGCCACAGCCCGATGATGCGGCGGAGCTCAAGCGCCTGATCCCGGCGCGTTTCGCCATCCGGCATCAGGTGTTTCCGGTGGGTTTCAGCGGGGATGCGGAGCAGAACCAGCGCAAGCTGCTGCTCGCCTGCCATGACCCGTTTGACCTGATCACCAAACAAGCGGTGGCACGCATTTCGCTGATGCCGGTGAAGTGGTGCCTGACCCCGCGCAGCGAACTGCTCAACTCCGTGCAGCAGCTCTACGGTGTGGGTGCGGAAACCTTTGACGCCCTGATCGCCGCTGGCGGCGGCGGCACGGATGACCAGCACCTGCGGGATGAGGCCAATGTGATCGACGACGAGGATGAAGACGCCTCTGTGGTCAAGTTTGTGAATCAAATCATCCGCGAAGCACTGGCCCAGAAGGCCACCGACATCCATGTGGAGCCCCAGCCGGACAGCCTGCGCATCCGCTACCGCATCGACGGCTTCCTGCATGAAATCCCCGTGCCGGAGAACATCAAATCACTCCAGGCCTCGGTCATTGCGCGCATTAAGGTGATGAGCAAGCTCGACATCGCGGAGAAGCGGCTGCCGCAGGATGGTCGTATCAATCTCAAGGCCGAGGGCCAGTCGATCGACGTTCGCGTGGCCTGCATTCCCAGCGTGGAAGGCGAGTCCATCAGCCTGCGTCTGCTGGGCCAGGAGCGCTTCACGCTGGATCGTCTTGGCCTGAGCGAAGAGCACCGCCAGCGCATCGAACTCCTGCTGGCCAAGCCCAACGGCATCGTGCTCGTCACCGGCCCCACGGGTTCAGGCAAATCGACCACGCTCTACACTTTCCTCTCCCAGCTCAACAGCGTACACCGCCGCATCGTCACCATCGAAGACCCGGTGGAAAACAAGCTCCCCGGCATCGTGCAGATCCCGGTGAAGAACGAGATCGGCCTCACCTTCGCCAGCGGCCTGCGCAGCATTCTGCGCGGTGATCCCAACGTCGTCATGGTTGGTGAAATTCGTGACCTGGAGACGGCGGAGATCGCCGTGCGCGCCTCGCTGACGGGACATCTGGTGTTTTCCACGCTGCACACCAATGACGCCGTGGCCGGCATCACACGTTTGATTGAAATGGGTGTGAAGCCCTTCCTCGTGAGCTCGGCGGTGCGGGCCTTCATCGCCCAGCGGCTGGTGCGCTGCCTGTGCCCGGCCTGCAAAGAGCCCGCCAACTACAAGCGGGATCAGTTTCTCAAGCTCGGCTTTCCCGAAGCCAAAAACCTCAAGCTGTTTCGCGCAGCGCGGGGTGGCTGCCAGCAGTGCCGCAATACGGGCTATTCCGGCCGTGTGGCGCTCTACGAGATCGCCCTCATGACCTCGGCGATGCAGGCCCTCGTTTCTGAACGTGCTCCCGAGTCGGAGTTGCAGGCCCAGGCGCGCAAGGATGGCTTTGTGCCGATGCGCGAATACGGGCTGCAAAAAGCAATCGCGGGCGTCACCACCCTCGAAGAAATCGCCCGTGTGACCAGTGAAGAATTTGAATAATGCCCGCCTTCGCCTACCAAGCCCTGTCTGCTGACGGATCGGTCAAAGCCGGCTCCATTGAAGCCATGGACCGCAGCGATGCCCTGCGCCAGCTCGCGCGGCGGGGCTTGCAGGCGCGCTCCATTCAGTCGCAGTCTCATTCCAGCGCACCGGAAAAAAAGGCCCAGCCGACCGAGAACACCCCACTGGTCATCACCAAGGCCGATGTGATCCGCTTCACCGAAGACATGGGCGATCTGCTGGCCTCAGGACTGCAGGTGGAGCAGGCCCTGCAGGCGATGGAAAACCGCAGCGCCTCCAAGCTGGGCACCCTGGCGACCCAGGTCCGTGAACTCGTGCGCAACGGCGTGCCGCTTTCCGCCTCGCTGCGGCAGGTCTCCTCCTCGTTTGATGAATTGTACTGCAACATGATTGCTGCGGGGGAAAACAGCGGTGCGCTGGACGACATCATGGACCGCCAGGCCAAGCATCTGCGACTGATGGAAACGGTGCAGGCCAAGGTGACCGGTGCCTTGATTTATCCGGCGTTTTTGTTCAGCTCGGGCGCGGCGCTGGCCATCGTCATGGTGACCTACCTGCTGCCGAAGCTGGCCACGCTGCTCTCCGGCACTGGCAAAGAGCCGCCGTTCATGATTAAAGTCAGCCTGGCGCTTTCGGACTTCCTGAAAGGGTACTGGTGGGCGCTGCTCATCCTGATCGCGCTGCTGGCGATGATCCTCGTCGCTGTGCGCAAAACGCCAGCCTTTCTGTCCTGGTGGCACCGGCTCATGATCAGCGTGCCCGCCATCCGCGACATCACCCGGGCGCATTTTGAACTCCAGTTTTTTGAAACGCTGGGCAGTCTGCTGCGTGGCGGCGTGCCGCTGCTGCCGGCGCTGGAGCTGGTGCGCCGTGCCGTGACCAACATGCATCTCAAGCACGCGCTCACGCAGGCGGAGGCCCTGGTGCAGGAGGGCTCCTCGCTCAGCCATGCCATGAAAAAGACCAAGGCGCTCGATTCCCAGGCCATTGATGTCATACGCATTGGCGAGGACACCGGCCATCTTGCCGAGGTGCTTGGCAAAGCGGCCACGCGCATGGACACCCAGCTCTCTCGCGTGATCGAACGCGCCACCGCGCTCATCCAGCCCTGCCTCCTGCTGCTCATGGCGGCCCTTGTCGGCGGGATGGTTTGGACGATGGTGAACATCGTCTTCTCCACCCTCAGCCAGCTCAACCACCGTTAATCCCAACCCAGCCATGCAACATCTCCGCCCATCCACATCCCATTCCAAGGCCTTCACTCTGCTCGAAATGATGGTCGTGCTGCTCATCATCGCGCTCATTCTCGGCGCTGTGGCCGTCATGGTGCAGGGCATCGAAGGCAATGCGCAGCAGGTCACCACCAGCACCAAAATCCAAAGCCTCGAATCCGCGCTGACCTCCTATAAAATCAGCAACCAGACCTACCCCTCCCAGACCCAAGGCCTGCAGGCGCTGGTGACACGGCCCACCGCTGAGCCCAAACCCCGGCGCTGGACCCAGCTCGTGAAACCCGACTCAATCATGGACCCCTGGGGGCGCAAGCTGGTTTACCGCAATCCAGGCAAGCACAATGTTGGCGGCTACGATGTGTACTCTCTGGGTGCCGACGGCCTCGAAAACACCGAGGACGACATCGGCAACTGGTAAATCGGCCATCCCCATGAGCATGCCGCCCCGCACCGCCGCTTTCACGCTGCTTGAGATGATGGTGGTGCTCGCCATCGCAGCGCTCATCATCGGCATCGGCGTCGGTGGGATACAGCGCATGACAGCGGAGCACGACCTGCTGCGTGTGGCCCATGAGGCGGAGCGGGTCTTCATGCAGTCGATGACGCGCACCCTCGCCACGGCGCAGGCGCAGGAGGTGGATTTGGAAGCGATGCGGCAGAACACCAAGCTCACGCTGAAGCGTTTCGGTGCCTCGGTCTATATCACCGCCAAAGGCCAGCACCTGCTTTTGCGCCCCGGCGGCCTCTGCGAGCCCCTGACCCTGCGCTGGCAGCAGGGCGAGTCCTGGGTCAGCGCCACACTGGACCCGCTGACCGGCAGCTTTCTGGAACTGGAGGAAAACCTGTGAAACGACGGGCCTTCACGCTGCTGGAAACGCTGCTCGCGCTGATGGTCTTCAGCATGGCCGTGGTGGCCCTGGTGGAGGCAGTACACCAGCTCGGCGAACAGGCCCTGCTGCGACGCCACGAAGCTGCGGTGCAGGAACGCCTCCGCTCACTGCTGCTCGAACAAACACGCCTGCCCGCCCCAAACCCGCTGGAGGAAGTGAAAATCAAGGAAGGTGACATGACCTACACGGTGAGGCGCACCGCCCTGGAATTGTTGGATCGTGACGGACAGCCGGTGCAGGGACTTTTTGAAGTCCGTGTGACGGCAGACTGGCTCGAAGGTCGTACACCCCAGCAGGCCAGCGCAGACACCTGGGTCTATCCTCCGCTGTTCGAACCATGAAAACACGACGGCTGCCGCCAGCACGAGCACGGGCATTCACCCTGCTGGAAGTGGTCATCGCTCTGGGGATCACCGCCCTGGTGATTTCCGCCGTTTACACCCTGGCGCAGGGCACGCTGACGCTGGCTGACAATGTACACCGCGCCGAACGCCGAGACACACGCAAACAAGCCTTCACCACGTTCTGCGAACATTTGTTTTCCGAACTGCCGGCCACCGCCGCTTTGAATTTAAAAACCACGCAGTCTGGCGGGGAGTACCTGACCCAGCTCGAGCTGCAAAACGTCAGCTCGCCTTTCGATGGCACCCCGAACTGCATCGTGACCCTGTTCACCCAAAATTTGGCTGGTGGCGGCCTGCGCCTGCTCGTCTCCTGCCAGCCGATCAGCAACAACCCGCTGGACAAGAAAGACGCGAAAAGCGGCTACGAGGTCATGCTGTTTGACGACCTGCTGCAATGCGAATGGCGCGTCTATGTGCCTGCCACCCAGCAATGGGCGACGATCTGGACCGAGGAAACCAACACCACGACCCCCACCGCCTATCAGCACCCTCCCATGCTAGAGCTTGTCATGACCCAGGCAGGAGATGACAGCCACCGGCAAGTCTTCTGGATCGCCCCATCGCAAGCCCTGACGCAGTTGCAGCCAGCGGTGCTGCCGCCCGGACAACAGCCAGGGCAGCTTCCTGGGCAGGCAAATGTGCAGGTGCCGGGGCAACCACAAGTGCAGGTCCAGGTGCCTGGGCAGCCAACGCGTTAACTCCCTGTGCCTAGGCACGGGTTTCAAGGCTTCCCACAGCCGCGCGTTTTCTATCCAATGGCGCCAGCAACGGCAGACGCGATGGGTTGGCGCTCCTTGATTGGATCTCAAGGTCTATTGGGAACGCCAGAATGGAAGACCGCTATCAATCCGGTGAAATGTAATAGACCCGGAGCAATGAGGCCGCCAGCTCCTCCTCTCTCATGCGGATGATCTGGTTTCCCGGCGTGTAACCTGGGTACTTGATGATGAACTCCCCGCGCTTTTTGTTGTAGCCGAAGATGACCGCCGTAATGCCGTAGAATTTGGCATTGCCCTCCCAGCGCAGCCATTTGCTTTTTTCAGCAGGGTCTTTGGGACCGGGGAGTTCGAGCTTGGGGTTTTGCTCGTACTGTTTGGCAAAGTCAAAAAGGAAGCGCTCCCTGAGCTCAGAATACATGTGCCTGTAAACGATGGGCCGCCCTTTGTCGATCCAACGCCTAGCCTCCATCAGGTCGAGCGTTTGATCTTTCTTGCGCAGATCATCAATGAGGCACGCGGTCCAGTCAACCTTGGCAGCCCTGGCCAAAGCCTCCATGACGTCATAGGTGGTGTCCAGGCTTGCCTTGGGTGACCACCCAGAGGAAGTCGCCACGGCCCGGACATCCATCGTCCAGCCATAATACCCGGCCAGGCATTCGGCCGCCCGCAGCGTGTAGTTCGAGTTGTCATCCACCCGAGGGAGGTCTGGCAGGCCGGTGAGGATCACATCTCCATTCGCCTTTTCTTCCAGCCGTGACTTCAACGGTGCCTGCTTGGTCTTGGCGGCTGCGGAAGATGTCGCCGTGGAGGCAATGGCCGCCGGGGTCTGGGGTGCAATCATGGAAAGATACAGCCGTGAACCGGGCTCCAGCGTGAGGCGGATCGTGGCCACTCCACCGGACCATTCCTGCACCACCGTCCCCGGAGCAGCACCGGCAGCCGATTTCAGGATTTGCCCCGGTTTGCCCACCTTGGACTGCACCCCGGCGGAGGCTCTGGAGGCTGCCTGGCGCATGGCCTGCATGTAAGCGTCATCCGCCGCAGCGGCCCCGCGCTCCATGAACAACACATCGAGCCGCGTCAATTTCCCCGCCTCTTCCGTGGCGACGATTCGCTGCGCCACCGTGCCAAACACAGGCTCCGCTGTCTGCGCCTCCTTGCGCGACGGGCCGGGCGGACCCGCCAGAGGTTTCCATCGACCCGGCAGCGGAGCGGTCCTCCAGCTTTCCGCCCTTTGCACCAACGTCTCGACGAACTGGGAGAGGCTGTCACCTCGGGCAGAACTCATCAACAGCAGCGCAACGACGCACCGAGAGAGACAACGAGTCATGAGCGAATGATTGGCTTTCATCTTTTTGATTAGTCCAATCAAGACATCAATACCAATAGCGCAACGGATTTACTAGCTCACCACCAAATAACATGGAGTCCACGATCAGCTTGATACTCACCGACGACAACGCTGAAGAGATCAGTGCCGCCCGCCGGGGCAGTCTGGGTTGAGCTTGAAGTGATCTAGGAATGGGTCAGGCAGTCAAAAGGTCATGGCATGCTGATCACCGAACTCTTCGGCCAGGCGCTGTCTTTGCAAATCATAGGAAGGCGCAGCTTTTTGAGCGCCTGCGACGCGACAGCCCCTAAATCACGGGCCTGCAGCAGCGGTTCCCTACCTTCCCCTTTCGCGCGCCGCACCCTGCAGGGCTGGTAGGGATGCGTTGAGCGCCTCCCTGGAATCCGTCGTCCCAGCGCGGGCTGCTTTCCTCTTCACTCTCCCCCTTTGCAAAAACTCGCACCCTCACGACCTGCCCCCCCGCATCTTTCCTCCAGTGTGCATTCTTCTATTTGCGAAGACACCGTCCAGCCTAGGACACCCCCAGCCCAAGGAGCCGGACTTGCCAAGTCCCGCAGTCCCATCTGGGGGGCACCGGCGGGAGGTTCACAGGATCACAGGCTCATTTCACCACCCCGTTGGGGTTTGGGTCTAGGATCACAGGATCAGTACCTATATATAGGTACTGATCCTGTGATCCTATTGGGATCAGGATCAACGCAGGATCATGATCCTGGTTTGATCCTGATCCTGGCTTTTCAAGCCCGTAGATAACACGCCGTTGATCCCTGCTTGATCAGCCCGAGGGACAGCCAAAGCTTGATGCGGCGTTTGGCGGTCGGCTCAGCCACGTGGACCTGCGTCATGATGCGTTGCTTCAGCTCGCTGTAAGGCATCTGCCCAAGGTGCCCGGCGAAGACCGCCTGGCACTCCATCCCTTCCGTCTGCCGCGCGACCTCCGCTTTGCTCTCCTTCGTCTCCGCCTCCACGGTGACGTGCATGGCGGCCGGGACGGACCACTCAAAGCGCAGGCCGTTTTCCCGCGAGATGCAGGCGTGGCGGCAGCGCTCGGAGAAGACCAGCGGGACGCCTCGGGAATCCTTGGCGATGCGCAGATTGCTCTCCGCCTTGCGCTCCAGCTGGCTGCCTAGGTGGCCGCGTGTCTTGCCGGTTTCAAACCCGGAGGGGTTCTCGTGCAAAACGACGATGATGGGGCAGTTGTAGGCGATGGCGAGCTGCGCGAGGTGCTCCACCAAGGCGAAGGCTTCGATGTCGTCATTGGGGCTTTTGCACAGGTCGGCCACGCCATCAATGAAGACGCTGTGGATGCCGCCGCACTCCTCGTGGGCGCGCTGCATTTCGGCAGCGAGGTAGGCGCGGCGTTTCTCGGTGGAAACATCCGCCAAGGAGTAGCCGCGAAAATGATCCGGCATGCTGCTGACGTGGGCGCGCAAGGCCGCGCGGTTGACGAGACTCCACGCGTCATAAGGCGACTGCTCGGTGTCAAACAGCACCACGGCGCGGCCTGCAGGCGCGGCGGCGGTGAAGCCCAGCAGATCGCACTCCGGCTCCCAGTCGGGGGTGTCGTCATCCGCGTCCGCCGGGGGCGGCACGGTGACGGTGCTGGCGACCATCGCGCCCACGATGGCGCTTTTGCCGCCTTTGGCCTGGGCGGAGATCACCGTAAGATTTCCCGGCGTGCAGATCTGCTGCGAGAGCAGGGTGAAGACCGGGACGGGCTGAGGCGGCGGCTGCTCCAGGCGGATGCACCGTGCATCCAGCTCCGTGAAATCCACCGCGCTCCCCGTGGCCGGAGCGCCGGGGCCGGTGATCGTGATGGCGATCTCCCTGCCCTCTGCGCCGGTGCCTGGCGGCGCGGTGCTCAGGGTGGCGGTGGAATCCACCACAGTGTAGTTCGCCGGATCGCTGACGAGGTCGGCCAGGGCCTGCGGCCCCAGGGCATTGTGGTAGCTGCGCAGGTCTTTCATGAGTGGCGGAGGGTGAAGAGTTGCAGTGCGGCTGCGCTGCCTGCGAGCGTGAGATTCTCCATACCAGCATCTACCATGGCGAGGAAATCGGACTCGCCTGCGGTGTTCATATCAGGCCGCAGCCGAAGCCGCCACGAGGCCATGCGTGCCTGCGTTTCCAGGCTGTCTGAGGCCCTGCAACGCGCCTCGCGGGTCAAGGCAGCGGAGGGCAGCAGCGGCGCGTTCTGCACGGGCTTCTGACGCCGTATGGGCGAGGAAAAAGAGGCCTGCGAATTGATCCCGGCACAGGCCGGACAGCGAGCGATGATTCTGGAGCCGCGCTGGCGGATCTTCTCCAAACGAGCAAGATTAAGTTTCATGGACATACTTGGGTAAGTGGGTGGGTTGCGCCCCGTGAAGGGAGATGCGGGCTGCGTCTCCTTCACGGGAAGCGCGTTGAGGGTTCAGCGTGTGACGGCGGCGCGCTCGTACTGCGCCAGCGCCGCGCTGACCTTCTGGAGGTCAAAGCGGCAGACGCGCCCGATCTTTACCATGGGGATGATCTTGTCGCGCGACCAGTTGCTCAGGCAGCGGCGCGAGACATTGAGCCTGCGGGCGAGCTGCTCCGGGGTCAGCAGCACGGTTTCATCGGATGGCAGGGTTTCATTTGAGGACGTATTCATAGCAGTGTGTCGTATTTTGTGGTAGTGTGTGGTTGAATGCTGGCATGAGAATGCGCAGAGACCGCAGGAGTGCGGAGCAGATGCGAAGGGTCAGGCTTCAGGAAAAGGCCGACGGTCCAGGGATAACCCAGGAGCGCCACAGGGTGGCGGTGCCGGCTTGCAGGTTGCGCTGGTCAGAGTTCTTCACTGCCGGCGGCGCTGTCCCCCTCAGGCGAACGCGTTCTTCACGACGAAGCACCCGAGGATGAAATAAGTCTTGGGTCACGTTTTTGAGAAGTCAAACACCTTTGATAACACAATGCGCCACCATGCTCCCCGAGGGCTTCCCGGAGATCCTGGCGTGAGTCTTGCTCAATGGTCAAGAACTGCCATTTGAGAGGCCGCTTCAGCCGTGTATGAAGCTCTTCCTCCTATGAGCACAAAGCGTAACAAATCGCCCAAGAGGGATGAAAAAGCCGTCTCAGAATTTGGCTGACCGGCCTCCCCGCTGTTATTTTGGCCTCATCGCGCCTAATCATAGCTCTTGCCGTTTTGTATGCGGTATGCGCTCGCAGATTCCCTCCATCCATTGATCTCGCAGCGATTGTTGGACATTTGTTCCGCTAAATTTACAGGCACAACATTAAGTGACCACACCTAGCGTCGATCTTCTAATCTCCAAATTCGAGCTCTGTCCAGCGCACGGGGCATTTCTCCTTCTTCCACAGGGGCTCGTGGCCCGCGTCTTGCTGCATCGTCAAAAACTACCATTTGAGAGGCCGCTCCGCCCGTGCAATGAACTCCCTCCCCGGGAGATTTCTGGAAACCTTCTTGAAAAATCCTAATTATTAGCAAAACTTAAATAATCTATCCTCATGGACGAACTCACCATTTCTCGCATCATCGGACGCGAAATCATCGACTCACGCGGCAATCCCACTGTTGAAGTGGATGTTTACATCGAAGGCGGAGCCATGGGCCGTGCGGCAGTCCCCTCCGGAGCCAGCACCGGCGAACACGAAGCGCTCGAACTGCGCGACGGCGACAAGAAGCGTTTCTCCGGCAAGGGCGTGCTCAAGGCCGTCGATGCTGTGAACAATGAACTCGCTGACGCCCTCATCGGCGCAGACGCCACGGATCAGGTCGGCATCGACAATGCGATGCGCGAAGTCGATGGCACGAAGACCAAGGCCAAGTGCGGTGCCAACGCCATCCTGGGCGTCTCCCTCGCCGTGGCCAAGGCGGCTGCCGCCACCATGGGCATGCCTTTCTACAAGTACATCGGCGGCCCGAACGCCAAGGTGCTCCCGGTGCCGATGATGAACATCATCAACGGCGGCGCGCATTCCGATGCCCCGATCGACTTCCAAGAATTCATGATCATGCCAAAAGGCGCACCGACTTTCTCTGAGTCTCTGCGTTACGGCTCCGAAGTCTTCCACGCCCTCAAGAAGATCCTGCACGATCTGGGCTTGAGCACCGCCGTCGGTGACGAAGGTGGCTTTGCTCCTACCCTCAAGAGCGCCGACCACGCCCTCGAAGTCATCGCCCAGGCGATTGACAAGGCTGGCTACAAGCTCGGTGAAGACATCTTCATCGCCCTGGACGTCGCCTCCTCCGAGTTCTACGACAAGGCCAAGGACAAGTACGTCTTCAAGAAGTCCGACAAGTCCGAGCGCAGCGCCGCCGAACTCGTGGCCTACTACGCCGAGCTGAAGAAGAAGTTCCCGATCATCTCCATCGAAGACGGCTGCGCCGAAAACGACTGGGCTGGCTGGAGCACCATCACCAAGGAACTGGGTGCCACCACCCAGCTCGTGGGCGATGACCTCTTCGTCACGAACGTCGAATTCCTCCAGAAGGGCATCGACCAGGGCGTGGCAAACTCCATCCTCGTGAAGGTGAACCAGATCGGCTCCCTCACCGAGACCCTCGACGCCGTCGAGCTCGCCCACCGTCATGGTTACACCGCCGTCATGAGCCATCGCTCCGGTGAAACCGAAGATTACACCATCGCCGATCTCGCCGTCGCCACGAACTGCGGCCAGATCAAGACCGGCTCCATGAGCCGCAGCGATCGTATCGCGAAATACAACCAGCTTCTGCGCATCGAGCAGGAACTGGGTGAAAACGCCATCTTTGGTGGCCGCATGAAAGTCTAAGACCCGATGAACTACCGAGAAGTGCGCGCATCCGAACCCCAGTCACGCTGGGAAAGCTGGGTGCGCGCATTCCTCAAGGTGGCTCGCTTCGTTCTGCTGCTGCTCATTGTGCCCGTCGTGTATGTCCTGTGCGACAACCCGATCGACACGCAGAACACGATGCGTACCAAACTGGAGCAGCTCAAAGAGCAGCGCGACGTGCTGCAATCCGACCGCGACAAACTCCTGCGCCGCATGGAGTGGATCAAAAGCGACGATACCTACCTGGAAATGGCCGTGCGCGACCGCCTGCATTTGCAGAAGGAAGGCGAGTATGTGCTGAGGTTTTAGCGGCAGGTGCTGGCGGGACACGCCGCATTCATGGAGATGCCGACGGCGACGTGACGCAGCAGGCCCAGAAGAACCTTGCCGTTCATGGATGGCTCCGCCATCGGCAGGAGGGCGCTTCGCAGGCTGCGATGCCCCGCCACACGCGAATGTCCACGACACGCCACACGTCTCCCCCCAAAAACCCACAACAAAAAAGCCAAGCGGAATGAACCACTTGGCTGTTTTGAAGTTCTAAAAAAGACCGGGATTACTCGGCGTTTTCTTCGACGTAGCGGACGACGTCGCCCACGGACTGAAGCTTTTCAGCCTCTTCGTCAGGAACGTCAATGCCGAATTCTTCTTCAAAGGCCATCACCAGCTCGACGGTGTCGAGTGAGTCGGCTCCGAGATCTTCGATGAACTTAGCTTCTTGGGTGACCTGCTCGGGATTCACGCCAAGCTGTTCAACGATGATGTCTCTAACTTTTTCTGTGATGTTTTCAGCCATAGATTGGGGGTGTTGGGATGGGGCGGAGCTTTAGCGGCTGAGTTTGCTTTGGCAAGGGGAAATTCCCGCCTTTTTTAAACTCATCTTCCTGCTGTTATTTTTCTGCCTCGGCAGGTGCGGCTTCACTGCTCTCGGGCTCACTGACTTTTTCGATCAATTCACCGCTGAAACGGCTCAGCAGACGTTCCAAAATTCGTTCAGCGCCGCTATACTTCAGATCGTCGATCACCACACGTTTTTCCTTACCGCCCTGCCCCCGGTGCCATGCATACGCGAGCCCCTTGTGCTCCCACTTGCGCTTATCCACGCGAAACACATCGGTGTAGCGAATCTGCACACCTTCAGGCGTCACCCAGTGGTCGGCCTCGCCACGCAGCAGCTTGCCACGATTCAGCAGGATCAGCAGGCCCGTGATCAGCGCACCCGCAAAACAGCCGTAGGCAAAGTAGAACTGCTCGGCGATCTCATGGTCGCTGTAGAGCTTCGGCTCCTCCGGCCAGCCATTCTGCGCCGCGTAGCTCTTCCAACGCGGAGAGTCGCCATCCACCCCCGTAGGCAGGCCCTTGGCTTTGGCATCTTCCATCCACTGCGCCAGACGCCCCTCTTTCTTGGCCGCTTCATACGAAGGCAGGTACTCCTTGGTGAACCACTCCATCTTCTGTGCGATGGCCACCACCTTGGGATAGCCCCACAGCCCGTCGTAGAGGAAGACGAAACCGAAGATCAGGCATAGCCCGGCCAGCATGCCCATGCGGCGGAAATACCAGGGCGTAACGCGGCAGAGTATCGGCTCAAAGGCCTGGACGGGTGGAGAGTCGGTGTTTTCCATGAAACACTGATTCAATCGCAGGCCCGCTGGGAAGCAACACGGGATTTTGTGTGACAAAGTACGCGCAGTTTTGCAATGCCCTCGTGCTTCCCAAAGCGGCCTTGGATGCGTATTCAGTACCAACCCCATCGCTCAACCATGTACTTTGATCCTTTCTACCTCCTCCTGACACTTGGCACGTTTGCCCTGTCCGTCCTCGCCTCCTGGCGTGTGAAGAGTGCCTATGCACGCTACTCCCAGGTGCCGGCGCGTTCCGGCCTCTCGGGTGCGCAGATCGCCCAGCGCATTCTGGACATCAACGGCATCCGCGATGTGACCATCAGCCCGATCCGCGGTCAGCTCAGCGACCATTACGATCCTACCAACAAGCAGTTGATGCTCAGCGAAGAAAACTACTACGGCACCAATGTGGCCGCGCTGGGTGTGGCGGCCCATGAGTGCGGCCACGCCATCCAGCACCAGAAGCTCTATGCGCCGCTGCAGTGGCGCATGGCGGCCGTGGGCATCACGACCATCGCCGGGCAGATCATTCCCTTTGCCTTCATGGCGTCCTATTACTTCATGCCGAGGATCGCCCTGCCCGTTCTCGCCTTCTGCTGCGGCATCGTGATGCTGTTTCAATTGATCACACTGCCAGTGGAGTTTGACGCCACAGCCCGTGCCAAACGCGTCCTGGCCAGCACCGGGGCCATCGCTCCGGGCGAAGAAACCGCTGCGATGAGCAAAGTCCTGGACGCCGCAGCACTGACCTACGTGGCTGCCTTCATCAGCGCGCTGGGCACCTTCCTCTACTACGCCATGATGTTGCTGGGCGGCGGACGACGGGACGACTAAACGAGGTGCGCTAAATATTCCCCCCTGACGCGGCGTATGGCTCTCATGCGCCGCGTTTTGTTTGCCCTCTTCCTGCCCTGCCTCGCCCTCGCGGCGGACATTCCACCGATTCGTGGCCTGAGCCGCACGAACCTCCTCGAATACCACGCCAAGGACGGCACGAAAAAGGTCGCCACCAGCGCGGCTGAGTGGGAATCCCGCCGCGAGGAAGCGCTGGCGGGCTTTCAGCAGGTCGCTGGTCCCCTGCCCGGCCCGGAACTGCGCTGTGCATTGGAGCCGCAGACGCTGGAGGAAACCGACTGCGGCAGCTACGTGCGGCGGCTGATCACCTACACCTCCCAGCCCGGTGGCAGGGTGCCGGCCTATCTTTGCATTCCCAAAACAGCTCTCGCCGGAACGAAGGCACCCGCGGTGCTCTGCCTGCACCCGACTGAGAACAAGATCGGCTTCAAAGTGGTCGTGGGTCTCGGCGGCAAGCAGCACCGGCAATATGCACAGGAATTGGCCGAGCTTGGCTTCGTCACGCTATCACCCAGCTACCCCCTGCTGGCCGATTATCAGCCCGATCTCAAAGCGCTCCACATGCCCAGCGGCACGATGAAGGCGATCTGGGACAACCTGCGCGGGCTCGACTACCTGGACTCCCTGCCCTACGTTGATCACCAGCACGGCTACGCCGCCATCGGCCACTCGCTCGGCGGGCACAATGCCATCTTCACCGCCGTTTTTGATGACCGCATTCAGGTCATCGTTTCAAGCTGCGGCTTTGATTCGCTGCTCGACTACTACGACGGCAATATCAAAGGCTACGTGCAGGAGCGGTACATGCTGCGCATGGCGGACTACCTCGGCCATCCGCAGGACTGCCCGTGGGACCACTACGAACTGATCGCCTGCCTCGCCCCGCGCCACGTCTTCGTCAACGCTCCGCTGCGGGATGCGAACTTCCGCTGGCAGAGTGTGGACCGCATCGCGGACGCAGCTCTGCCCTTGTTCAAGCTGCTGCAGGCGGAGTCACACCTGCAAATCGTCCACCCTGACTCCGAGCACGATTTCCCTGACGTCGAGCGCCACGCCAGCTATGACCTGATCAAGCGCGTGCTGCAGCCTGCTCAATGACCTGCACCAGGCGCGGACACAGCACTGAGTGGGAAAACTCCGCACCAAGCGCCCTGGCCGCCCCATTCACGGGCCGGGTGCCGAGAGCCATGGCAGCACGAATTTGTCGCATGATCTCAGGCACGTCGCCGTTGCGCGCTACCCGCCCATGCGCCGGATCATTCAAGCGCCGCGCCAGATCGGCACCATGACTTTGATCAGGACCGAGGAACAGAAACGGAATGCCAAGTGTGAGGATGTTGTAGATCTTGCAGGGATGGACGATGCCCACAAAAGGATCGCCCATCACGACGAGATGCAGATCCGCCGAAGAGAGCGAGCCGGAGAGCTTGTCCATCGGCTGATACGGCAGACAGGTGATGTTTTTGAGCGCCTGGGCCTGGGTAAATGCCTGCACCTTCTTGAACTCGCTGCCACCACCGACAAACAGGAAATGCAGCCGCTCATCCCCCTTCATCTCCGCCGCCGCCGCCAGCACGGCATCCAGCGGATGGCAGGGGCTGTGATTGCCGGAATACATGACGACGAACTTGCCGGTGAGACCGTGCTCCGCACGAAAGGCCTCGCGTGCTGCCACGTCGTATTGAATCGCCTGATCGTGTGACCACGGCGCATCGGTGTGAATCACCTCGGTGCCTACGCCTTTCGCCTGCAGGCGCTCCGCCATGAAGCGATCCAGCGCGATGATGCGGGAGGCACACCGGAAGCTCCAGTTTTGAATGAGCGTGAGTGTGCGCTCGACGATGCCCCCAGCCTTCAGCCAGCCTGCGGCCACAGCTTCGTCGGGATTCAAATCCATCACCCAAGGCACCACCGCGCCACCTTTGAGCTTTGCCACGACCGTGCCGAGTGTGGAGATCAGCGGCGGCGAGGTCAGGCAGACCGTGACATCCTGCCGGGGCAGGAAAAACAGAATGCGTTTCGCATTGCCCCAGAAGATCGCGAAATCCACGAACCGCCGCCACTTGGCCTTTTTACCGAGTCCTGGTGTCCAGATGCGGCGGATGTCGATGCCGTGCCAGGTCTCACGCACCGGGTAACGAATCTCGGGATTATCGTAGCCGCGGCTGGCACTGACGGCAGTCACCTGGTGTCCGGCGTCTGAGAGCGCCACAGCGAGGTCTGTGAGATGTTGCGCTGTGGAGACGTGATCCGGATGGAAGCACTGGTTAAGCAGGAGAATACGCATGCAGCTATCCAAATTCAGAGAGACCCTTCAGCCCCGCGCGTTCCGCTCAGCCGCAACCAAGCACTCGAAGTCTTTGCACAATGCAGGCTCAAACTCACCAGCGGGTGAAGGTTCGCGACAGCGTCCTGGACTGCGCTGGTCCTCCGGCGCTTTCGCACGTCTGCAGGCCCACGGAAAGCTCCAGAGGGCTGGAGCACTCCAAAACGCTGTCGCGCTCTTTTTGCTCTCTGTGGCATGGTTACGCTCAAAGTGATTTTGCCCCTTGCTGGATCTGATCGTAAATCCACTTGTAGGTGATTTCGAGCCCGTCACGCAAGCGGGTGCTGGGCTCCCAGTTGAAGACTTTTTTGATCAGGGTGTTGTCGCTGCTGCGGCCATTGACGCCCTTGGGAGCACCGAGATTGTAGCTGCGGTTGAGCTTGATGCCCGCGATGTCCTCTGCCAGATCCACCAACTGATTGATGCTGACCATTTCAGCACTGCCAATGTTGATGGGATCAACGAAATCGCTGTTGAGCAGCATCTGCGTGCCGAAAACACAGTCGGTGATGTACATGAAGCTGCGCGTCTGTTCACCCGTGCCCCAAATCTCGATGTCATGATTGCCGCTGATTTTGGCCAGGGCAACCTTGCGGCAGATGGCTGCGGGAGCCTTCTCGCGACCACCGTCCCAGGTGCCCAGCGGGCCATACACATTGTGGTAACGTGCCACACGGGTGGCAATGCCAAAGTCCTCGCGGAAATGCCGGCACATGCGCTCGGAGAAAAGCTTTTCCCAGCCATAGCCGTCTTCAGGCAGAGCCGGGTAGGCGTCCTCCTCTTTCAGCGCTGGAATGTCATACTCCTTCTGCTTGTCACCGTTGTAAACACAGGCGGAGGAGGCGTAGAAAAAACGCTCCACTCCAGCATCCTTGGCCGCCATGCAGAGGTGGGTGTTGATCAGGACGCTGAGCATGCACAGCGCCTTGTTGTTTTCGATGAAGCCCATGCCGCCCATGTCTGCCGCGAGATTGTAAATGGTATGAGCACCCTTGGCCGCAGCATGACAGTTGGTGAGGTCAGCCAGGTCGAGCTGCAAATTTTCCACCTCATCGAACTTCTGATACCATTCGCTAAACGGTTTGATGTCGATGGCGCGGATGCGCGTGTGGCCCTGACGGAGGAGATCGGCGACCAGTGCACCGCCGATGAAACCGCCGGCACCGCCGACGGTAATGAGATTGTCTTGTAACATGTGGTTGGGTTCCTAGCTGATTGGGGATGGCTTTAGCTTAACATGGAGGTTGCTCAAACGAATTTCAGTGCGGAACCATTCATCCACAAAGCCGAAACGGGAATTAACCTTGGGTCACCGTCGCTTTCACGACATCCAGAAAACGGCTGCGTGCGGTTTGGATGGCAAACTGCCTCACGTACAACTGCCGAGCCTGCCGCCGGGTCGCGGTCTTCTCATCGGCGGATTTGCGTGACCAACCCTGTAGCAACTCCAGGGTGCCCGCCACGGTGTCATCTGCCACCAGTCCTGCTCCATGCTGGGCAATGGAGGGTGCCGTATTCACCTTGTCGGACAACAGCTCGGGAACCTCGCACGCAAGCGCCTCGGCCACTACGATCCCGAAATTCTCCTGATGCGAGGGCAGCACCAAGACTTCAGCGGCAGCCAGTTCACGCCATTTGTCACGCCCCGCCACATTGCCCGCAAAGGAGACATCCTGCCCGATGTTCAGTCCAAGGGCCAGACATTGCTGTTCCAACTCCGCCTGATATTGCGGAGCGTGCGGCGGGCCAACCAATCGCAGATGCACCGTCTTGCCGGGATCATCGGTCGCCTGCCAGGCGGCGAAGGCCTGGAGCAGCATGTCGCAGCCTTTTTTGGGATGCAGCCGCCCCAGAAACAAAAACACCCGCCTTCCAGCCAGCGCAGGCTGGGCGCTCTCAAACTCGGCTTTCAGCACCTCCGGTGAATCCGGCGGCTCTTCGACCCCGAGCGGCACAATGAGTTGAGCCCCCCGAATCTTCCCCAGCATGGGTGCGGCCAGACGACGCTCATCCTCGGTGGTAAAGCACACGCCTGCGGCCTGTCTGAACACCTGGCGGTTGAACGCCCACCAGGTGAAACATTTCAACCACCGCGACTGCCGGAGCGCCCAAGGGTCCAGCATGCCGTGGGGATAAATGAGCACCGGCACATGCGCGGCACGCGCCGCCCTGGCAGCAGCCAAAGCATGATATTGCCAGAGGCCATGCACCACCACGACGGCGCCGGGTTGCAGCAGATCCCGCAGCCCGGCCTCCCACTTCGGCGTCCAGCCAAATTTGGTTTTCGCCGGTCCCAGCAGACGTACCTGGCAGGGCCAGTCCTTGCCCCACCCGGACGCAGGGTCATCCGCGCTCAGCACCGTCGATCTCACCGAGTCCGGTGTACGCGCCAGCAGCCTCACGGCTTCCGTCGTGCCACCATGACTGGGATCAATCGAGTGAATGGCATGAATGATGGACAGGTTCATGTTCGAAAGGGACAGGACAAAGAATGACTGCAGACGACCCTGCTTTTTACAATGACCTGCAAAACCTAACCACTTGCTCATACACGGTATCGACACTCCAGCGATTCAGGCAAGCCATTGGCGTCAGAGTGTTCAGGCAACGATTCGCAGGCTTCCACACTGCATCGCAGGGCTGACAGCTAATACGTGGCTCGCGCAGCAGTATGAAGCGATCCTGATGCCAGGCTGGATCCCAGCTTGGCGAGGACGGTCCGATCAAAATAACCCCCGGAGTACCTAGCGCGGAGGCTAGGTGCATAGGGCCTGAATTGTTGCCCACGAACAAACGTGCCCCCGCAATCACACGCACCAGTTCATCCAAAGAGGTTGTTTTCACCCGCTGCACGGCCGGACTCAGACCCACATCGTCTCCCTGGGATATCCACCGCACAGGATGTGTCTTCACCAGCCGGTTTGCCAGCTCAGTGTAATGGCGCAATGGCCAGCGTTGATACTCACGGCTCGCGCCTGCATGAATCACAATCGCATTTGAGTCATCGCGGCCAAATCCTGAAAGATCTGGCGCAGGCATGTTTTCCGGCAGCGAAAACCGCGCCCTAGCGATGCGCCAATTGTGCTCAGCCACGGACTCATTCGCAATGGCCGCTTCACGATGATGTAGCAGGTAATTCAACACATTCGAAGTTTTTGGCCCGATACAAAGACTCGCGCCGCTTAGCAGCGCCAGCAGATGCGCCACTTTGCCTTGATCATCACCGAGCAAGCAGGCATCCGGTCTCAAAGCGCCCAGTTCGGCGGCCATTTGCACCAACTGCAAGGGCCTGCGCCAGGCGCTGGTAAACTTTGAAGCCTCATGCACATGAAGCTCCACCTGAGGACAGCAGACCTCATACAAGCGGGCTGCAGTCGTGCTTGTCACCATAACTATGCGCCATTCAGGGTGCGCCGCTACGAGCGACTGTACGACAGGCAGGTAAACGACGTTGTCGCCGAGTTGATTGACCCTAAAAACAGCCAAAGTCATACTATCCGCCGCAGCTCTAATGAAAGTTTTATTCGTGACTTTCTGGTTTTTTTCGACATGCCACTTGTGGGAAGTATCCAATGTGGCCTTAGAGGCGGATTTGTTATCATAAGCCGCCACGGCCTCACAGGCAGCAGTCACAAATCTGCTGCGCCCCTCGTCCAAAGTATGGCTATTGACACTCTCCCGGGCAGCGGCGCTGAAACGAGCCAAGTCGGCAGATGGCAGGTCAGCCAGCCGACACATGGCATTCTCGATAGAATGAGACTCCGAATTCGGCAGCACCCAGCCATTAAAGTCATGCGTCACTAGTTCCAATGCCGCCCCCGAGTCCATGGTGGTGATCACCGGCAAACCCGCCGCCAGTGCCTCTGGCACAACCATGGCCCATCCATCATGCCGTGTGGGCAGACATAGGGCATCCGCCTGGGCGTAGAAGGCCGGGAGTTCGTGCCACTCACGAAAGCCCTCCCACAACACTTGAGCAGCCACAGGCTCAAGAATCGCACGCATCCTCTGCTCCAAAGGGCCGGATCCCAAAATGATTAAGCGCAGGTTGGGGTGGGCGCTGGCGGCAGCCCGGAATCCTTCGGCCAGTCCCAGTACGCCTTTGCGCGAGTTCAAAATGCCGGAATACAAAACCACTCGTTCCTCGGCCCGAACCGTGCGTGGCTGATTGCGAAAACGGCTCAGGTCCGAAAAGTAGGGCAGATTGACGTAGGTTTTGTCGGAGCCCCAATCATTCATGTAACCCGCCACTCCGGCCTGTCCGATCGCCCAGATCGGCGCGGCGCTTTTTGAAATCGGATAGAGCAAGACTCGGCGGGCCAGACGTCCAAACCAGCCCAGTCGCAGGAATCCCGGACGCTCTCCCCAAAACACCCAGGGCCGAGTGCTGAGGTGCCTGAGGTGCAGTGCGGCCAGGGCAAACCAATGGGTGTAATAGTTGCAAACCGTCAGGTTGGCCTCCAGCACCCAGCGAAAGGCCTGCCCGATCACCTCGGGGTGGCCTTCCAGCACCAGATGCTCGTGCTTCAGCGTCACCTGTCCCCAGGGATGCAAATCATGCTCGCGGCGCAGATAGATCACCTGCAGCCTTACTTCGCGACTGGCGGCGATTTGATTGAAAAACTCCACCTGGTAGGGGGATGTCAGATAGGTCACGACGCAGACGCTGAGGCGCGGGGTGTCCTGCAGGCCAAGCTCATGGGAAGCTGAATCAGTCATGAGTAGGAAAAGAGGAAGAAAGTAACAGCCAGAGCCACCCTCAGCGGCTCACGTCGCAGCAGCAGCCAGGACCAGGCGGTGGTCGTCCGCACGGGCGCACGCAGAGGGATGTAGTGGCCCATAGCCCCAGGCAGCGCCCACAGCGAACGCAGGATGACACGCCACTCCCCGCTCAGCGCCAGCCGAAGCAGGCGGCGCAGGATGCTGCCACAAGCCTGCGGCAGCAGGAGCAGCGGATAACGCAGCAGTGGGAACAGTACCGTGTTGATCATCATCGCCACCTGCGTGTCCTCGGTTTCGCGGATGGGGGCAGGGTGATCATGAAACACGCGTCATCAGATGACCGCAGCCAAAGTAGTTGGCCTGCAGCCACAGTCCCAATGAATCTGCTGACTCCACCGGCAGGATCGTGGCGGCAAACACCGCCGTCTCTGGATACCTCGCAATAAGCTTCCGCGCCCGTGCAAAAAAATCCTCGTCCGCAGGAAATGAATCATCATCAAAATGCGCCACCCAGGAGCAGCGCGCTTCACGCATGAGCCGGTTGCGCGCGCCCCCCGGACCGATGAGCACGGATGAGTGCAGCAGCCGCACGTTTGGAAACTCACCTTCCACCAAAGCACGCAGCGCGGTGTCATTGCCATCCAGATGCACCAGAATTTCCGTCGGCGGCGGGTCACAGGCCTGCAGCCGGGTCAGAGTCACCTGCAACTGCTCAAACCGCCGGCAAGCCGGCACCGCGATGCTGATGGGAAACTCGGGCAATGACATTAAAATCGCATCTCGTTAGCGTGATCCCTAGTGGAGCACACCTAGCTGGGTTGAGATCAGCGAAGGCTGTATTTTTTCAAATTCATGCAATGCCATGCCAACCACCTGATCCATGTTATAGTAGCGATAGGTCGCAAGCCGACCGATAAAGCTGACTCCTGCAGTTGCGGCGGCAAGCTCAGCATATTGCGCATAGAGACGGCTGTTGTCCGCTGTGGGAACTGGATAGTAAGGCTCCTTCCCAGGACCGTAATCGTCCGGGTATTCATACACTATCGAAGTGTTTTCACAGCGTTGCTGGGTGGCATGCTTGATCTCAACAATGCGGGTAAACTCATGCTCGTTTGGGTAATTTACTTGCATGGCAGGCTGCCAGAAACCTCGCTTGCCTGCAATGGCCACCCGTGATGCCAGGGCATCCGCCTCAAAAGAATGCGTCTCGAACCGCAGCGAACGGTATGGCAACGCTCCAAACCTGCAGTCAAAAAACTCATCAATCGGCCCGGTGTAAACCATATGCCGAAACCGCAGCGTTGGCAGAAGTTCCCGGTAATCAGTCCGCAACATGATCTGCACCCTAGGGCTTGCCTCGATCATGTTTTGAAACAGTCTATGATACCCCGCTGCCGGCAGCGCTTGAAATTTTTCCTGTAGATAGCGGTTGTCACGGTTGGTCCGGATGGGGATGCGTCCACATACACTCGCATCCAGTTCGCGTGGATGCTTTTTCCATTGCTTGAGAGTGTACCCTTTGAAGAACTTTTCATACAACTCCCAACCCACCTGCGAAACAATCACCTCTTCCGAGTTTTGCGGTTTGGCAATCGGCACACGCTTGTGCTCCAAATACTCTTTGAACTCCTCTTCGTTTGCTGGCCTGCCAACCAGCTCTTCGAAAGTATTGAGATTAATGGGAAAGTGCCAGAAACGGCCATCCGCAAAAGAACGAATCTCATAATTCGTTGGCAGCCATTCGGTGAACCGCGAAAGATAATCCACCACCTTGGAGCTGTTGGAGCGGAAGTAGTGCGGACCATAGACATGCGTGAGCACCCCCGCATCATTGTAGGCATCATGAGCATTCCCGCCTACATGTGCCCGTTTGTCTACAACCAGACAACGCAACCCCATTGCATTGCATAGTCGTTCGGCCATGACGAGCCCGGCAAAACCAGCTCCAACAATGAGAACATCCGTTGTCATGCGGTATCAAGGATGAGAGACAGGAGAAACTCTCTGAAAGTAAGCGACCACAAGTCGTGCTCTGTCGATCTGCGCGATCTGACCACCCGTCCCAGGATGGTGTTGTAAATAACCAGCAGAAGCCATGGCTAGCGGCACGACCGCCCCTTTGGCAAATCCAGCCGCTTGCATCTGGCTCTCAATCCAAGGCATGACACTCGAACAGACAGCACTCGAACTGTCATGAATATAGACCGCCTTTTCGGTCTGCTTAAGCCTGCCCATGATAAGTTTCAGCGTATCCGCTGCCAGGAGAGAATGGAATGGCATCATTTCCATCTCCACAACGCGTTCCGGAAAGCGCCCGAATAAACCCAACCCTAGAGGGTCATGACAGTAGAAGGCAACACTGTTGGAATTGGACAGGATCAAGCTTCCGGGCTGTTCTTTTTGAATTTCAGCTACAACTTCACCAGTCGGCACCAGCCAGCGATAGGTAAGCCAGCCATCGCGGCGAATAAGATTTGCCAGGCTGCCAATCAAGGCAGCCATTGCAGCCACAAGAAATACCGCCTTGGCCAACCGCTGTGCCGGGGGGCTATGGCGTGAAATGGAAGCCAGCGCAATGCCTATCAGCAATGCTAGAAAAGGCGTGAAAATCAGCAATCGTTTGGTCCATATGACATTCTTTACCACCAGCAATCCGAGGATAACCACCACGATCACCGCCACAAACCGCGTCATGCTGCGAGTTTGCAGCCCAAGCGCCAAGGTGGCAGCGGCAGTAACGGCCACCGGAAGCGAAATCCACCACTCATAGGGAATTGAGACTTCACCAGCAAAGATGGCATAAAGTGAAGCAACTGTATGCGGAAGTGAGAAAGCTGAGGCAGAAAGCCCCAATTGCCGAAAGAACACCGGCAACCAAGGTAAATAAAGCAGCCCAATAACAGCCCACGCGGAAATCATCCACAGCCATGGGCCTCTTTTCAAAGCTACGGTCGACATCAGAGCGGCCCCCTGAGCCAGAAACACCACTGGAGCGCTGTAATTGCAGTACCACATCGCTGCACCGGAGAGGACATAGACCGTAAAATCCCCCCAGTTGAATCGGAATTCTGCGCCGGTTCGGTTGTGCGGCAGTGCCATTGCACGCAGCAGCGCATAAAGGTTCCAACCTGCCAAAGCAGCAAACATGGAGTACCAGCGAATGGCCGCAGGAAACATCCAATGATAGGGCATCCATACGGCGACAACCAGCACCAGCCACCCTGCCCTCTGTCCCCCCCAACGTTCACCACACTTGAACAGCCCCCAGAGGGCAAAAATCCAACAACCAATCGAAAGCAAGCGCAGTTTGAAAGGATCATAACCCGCCCATTGCTGCCAATAATGCAATGCCAGATCATACAGTGGCGGATCTTCATGCACATTGGATGCCATCAATTGCAGCAGTTGCGGCAGCGGCTCCTTGGCCAGAAAAAATCCGTTGGTTTCATCATCCCAGACCGTCGTGTTTCCGGCGTTCCAGCACAACAGTGCCAGTCCGGCGAGGGTGATCAGTTGCAGCCAGCGATTGGAGGACAGAGGCATAATTCAATGAAGCAGGTCACGCAGTTGGCGTACCATTTCGACAGCACGGGTGGCAAATTTAGCCAGGGGGACAGAAGGCTCTCCGCCATAACGCTCGCGGAAGCGGATCGTTACGAGCCCCTGTCGAACACCCGGCTGGTGCCGCAGCAAAACAGCCAAACCGACATTGGCCAGGAAGAACTGCGCATGAATGCGATTGATTGAGTCAGCACACGCAGCAGTCCGCATCAAACGATAGGGCACATTGGCATCGGGGCAGTTGGCGTGGGCAAACCCCAGCAGCGTTAGCCGCAAAACCATGCTGGCAATCACACGCCGCCAGCCGTCGTCACGACGTCTGCGCACGCCGTAAATCACATCAAACTTGTCCCGGTTCCGCCAGAAACGAAAAAAATACTGCGGGTCACACTGACCGTCCGAGTCGAGCTGAAAAATATAAGGAATACCGCGATCTATTGCAATGCGGTAACCTTGCAGACAGCTCTGGCCATGTCCTCGGTTTTCACGCTCGATGACTTCCAACCGCTCGCCAAATTTGCCCCTCAACTGCTGTAGAATCGCGTCGGTGCCGTCGGTGGAACCGTCATTGATTACGAGAAAAACAAACTTCCCCGTCCAGTTTTCCAACTCTGTGAACCATTCATTCACCACCTTGCGGACTGATGCCGATTCATTGAACACGGGCATCACCACCAAAAGTTCGGGAGAATCATCACTCATGCTGCACGTGCTGGATCGGATCGGGATTTCTGCAAACTCATGGTAGAACAGGACTTTGAAAGACTGGCAAGATTCTGTGGCTAGCCATGCAGTCTCGGCACTCGTGAGCCACGGCCACGAAGAACCTGCTGCGGAACCGGCATAGGTCGAGTTCTGCGTACTAAGCATTCCAGATTTGGAATCAGGCAGAATCCCCAGGCCGCACAGGCAAACACATTGGCGGTGTGGTTCAGTATGAAGCTGCTCGGAAGCAGCAGCAAGTGGTAACAGAAAAAGCCGAGGGCTAGGGAACGAAACATGGAGGGTGGTGAACGTTGGAAGGCCAGCCAGCACTGCCACACCATCACCATGCGGAACACATACCAGACAAGAAAGCCCGGCCACCCCAATTCCGCCAGCACCTGCCCGGTCTCGGCATCATAGACCGGACAGCGCTTTTTCGGCTGATCAATCCTCAGGGCACTGCGCATCGCCATGGAGGCCGGGTGGGACATGCCAATGCCAAAGCCCATCAAATCCACCTCCTTGGCGGCCTCCAACACTGAGTTGACCGGATACATCAAGCGACCGAGGGTGGTGTCATCGGAAGTGGTGCGCCGGGTCTCGAAGGCTTTCAACGCTTTGCCGAAGAAGACAGTGACCCCGATCATGATCAGGGCCGCGCCCAGCAGCAGGTAGGGCATTGCACTTCGGCCCTTGCCCACTTTAGATACAGTGGAAGTGGCCCCCACAACGGCCCCTACGAGAAGCATGCCGTAAACTGCGCCACGCGAACCGGCCATCAAGCCATTGGCCACCAGGAGGGGCAGGTTGCCCAGCAGCAGCAGCCAACGGCGATTGTCATTGATACCCGTCAGCAAGCCCAGGGACAGAATGAAAAAGAACTGCACAAACACCGCATGGCCGGAAATGTAGGAGAAGGTGCCGGTGATGCGAGCCGTCGCCTCCATCCCTGCGCCAAAGGTGGCCACATGATGCATGTCCGCATAATCAGTGGCGGCATACACATTGAGCCATGAACCTGGGCCCGCGACAAATTGGGCAGCCCCGAGCAGGCAGATGGGAATGGCAAACAGCGAGTAACGGAACAGCATCTTCGTCATTTCTGCCTCGTTGCGAAATAACAATGGCATCATGATACCCAATGGAATGTACCAGAGATAGATTTTGAGGCCGTAACCTGCCAGAACGATCGAGCCGATGTTAGGATTCAGAGCGCCAAACATGACCAAGGTGATGCAGACGATGGCGATCAGCGTGCCCGGCACCCGCACCCGCCAAGCTCTAATGTCGGGGTCTGGAAACATGAAAAATTTGATGTAGGCCCCGAACAGAATGATGTCCTTGAAGAAATAGACCAGTTCCGAGCCCTGCGGGAAAATCCATTTACGGATGGCTCCTTCGAACAGGGCGACAATCATTGCGGCATAGACCGCCCGTCGCCAGTTCATCATGGCCAGGAGGACGATGAATGCGGTGCCAAAGGCACCCAGCATCATCATTTGTTGAACGCTCAGTTTCATGTCAAAAAGGGATTACCACACTATGACCCGCAAAGGGCGCAGGCTGCAAATCATCATTGCCTGGAATGAGCGTAAGGAAGAGCATAGGCCCCTCATGGCGGAACGAGCGGGCTAATGTAAAACCACTTCCCGGAGTTGCTCGCGGTAGCGCTGCCATGAATGCTCCCGACTCCAGTCCAGAGCCGCCTGTTGCATGGCCTGCAACAGCCCCCCATCTCCGGCCAACTGCCGCAAGCGGTCAAGGATGGCGGCTGCATCGCGGATGGGGACAAGAAAACCTTCCCGCCCATCCTTGATCAGACCTGCGAGGCCCGAATGAGTTGTAGTGATTACTGTAAGTCCGCAGGCCATGGCCTCCAGCAGGACCAGCGCCAGCCCCTCATAGAGGGTGGGCAGCACCAGAACATCATGCTGCCGCATCTCCGCCAGCACCTCCGCGTGGCTGAGTCCTGATCGGTGGCGATGCTCGGCGAGTACGCGGCCGAGAGCCGCACATGGAGCAACACTGGTGCGGGAGCCAATCACCGTCAAGGTGGCCACTTCGCCCAAATTGGCCATCGCCTCGGCGAGATAGGCCAGCCCCTTCCCCTGGTTCAGACTGCCGACATAGAGAACGCGGAGGGGATGAGGCGGAGATGCCGCTGCAAATGGGGGATCGGAGATGGCTAACGAGAGTTCAGGGCAGCCATAGGGGACCACAAAGACCTGGGCTGGGAAAGGCGGCGCCAATTTGAGGCTGTCACGCACCAACTCACTTGGGACAATCACCACATCCGCCAGTTGCAACTCGCGATCCCGCCGCAGCATGGCTTCGCTGTCCTCGTCCATGACCGGTAGGGTCACGGCCCAGTCTGGCTGGCATTCAGCTTCAACCTTCACCATCTCACGCGTAAAACGCCAGTAAGGTGTGGGGAGTTCATAGATGGTTCGGATGCCACGCTGGCGAGCCGCCAGGAAAGTCTGCTCCGCTGTGTCCATGTAGGCATGCACCGCCCGCAGACCGCGCCTCTTCACCAGCGCACGGCTGACGGCGAGGTCAAACCGCAGCAGGGCTTGATCCAAGGAACCATGCCTCCTGCCGAATCGGCTGTGCCTCAATCTGGCAGAACTCCGGCAGGCCAGCCGCAGCAGCTCTGGCATGGGATGGGCACGGAGCATAGGACGTACCTCATTAGGAAAATGTCGCCGGTTCCAGATCCCGCTTTTCCAGCCCATTCCCACACTCAATCGGCGCAGCCAGGAAGGAACCACAAGGGTGGTGTGAAACTCAGCCAGGATGCCGGCCTCAGCATAGGCCTGGGCGGCGGCACAACTGTTCAAATTTCCAGTCAGATGAGAGATCAATATCTGCATGGAACAAGATTCACGCTGCTCTCGCCAAGGCGTCACCGCACAGCAACGGTGTCATGACTGAGTCGGGTAAAGGCAAACCCTCTGGCAGAAAGATGCGCTTCGATCCGCTCGGCTCGTTCACCGTAGTGGGTGTGTTCAAAGACAATCAGACGCGGTTTGACCATTTCATAGTCAAGCTGGGTGAGAATGTTCTCTTCATGGCCCTCACAGTCCATGAACAGGCAGTCGAATCGATCAAAGCCATGTTTCACCATGATGTCCTCCACAGTCTGCACGGGTATGATGATTTCTTGAATGCATGCATTTGGGTCTTCATCAGGACCAAGACACTGCACCAGTTTTTCTCGACTGAAACTGGCCAGACCCGCCAGTTCTTTAGAATCACTCTTGGATTTTAAAAACGCGGCAGCGTAGGCATAAAAGGGCAAACGCCCAGCGGGATACCCGACGGCACAGTTCTCAGGTGAGACATGGGGATAAGCGCTGTAATTGCGACTCATGGCCGTGAAAAACTCCGGCACCGGTTCAGCAGTGACGCCGCGCGCATTTCGACGGATCATGAACTCACGAAAGGGATCCTGGGAAATACCATCATTGGCCCCGATCTGAAGGAAGGTAAACGGCCCCTTCAGGAGGCTAACTTTAGACATGACACGGTAAATCGGCGATTGCCTACCAATGACACGAGCAACTCGGGCCATTGGATCAAACACTCGGGGGAATTTTCTCAGGAATTGCGCGGCAGAGCTCATGAATCAGTAAACTAAGCAGGGTGAGACCAGGACATCATTCCAATGGCGAACGTTTCCTCACTTGGGCGAAAGCTCCGACGGTGAGAGGCAATGTCGTCTTTTTTGTGTTGCGCAGCATCCAGCCGAAGAGATTCATAACCAGGAACAGCGGCTTGGTGAGTACATAGCCCCAAACAGAGGCGAGATAAATTTCAATGATCGTTAACAAAGAAGGAAGATCTCCCTCGACGTTTTCTGTCTTCACCACCTGAAAACCTGCCATTTCGAGTTCTAAGCGCAGACCTTCGGTGGTCCACCTTCGATAGTCCCCTGGAACAGGATGGTATTCAAAAGCGAAAGGCACGGTGCAAAACATACGCCCCCCAGGAATAAGCAGAGCATGACATTGCCGCAAAAGTTCCATGGCTTGCGGCACATGTTCAAGAGTTTGGAAGTGAACCAATCCATGGTACGCCCCGTTCTCACTCTGAATTCTGCCGGTCTCTTCGTCGATGACCACATCCGGCTGCACATCAGCCCATGGAATGTCCGCGCCAAGATATTCCACGTCCGCTGCATTAAAAAAATTGCGATAGGGCTGGTAGCCGCAGCCTACATCCAAAATGCGCAATTTTTCGCCAGGAAAATCGGCGCGCAGCTGGTTCAGAAAAAGAACTACGCCGGCTTCTATATAAATTCTCAGCAGTTTTCGATGCAGATGCAGCGGCGTCCAAAGGGGGCAGTGATGGCGGGAATCAAGGCTCATGGGAGGAATATAAAACAAGGGCCTGCAACATCCTGTTCATAAGGATGCACGCGAAAATTAGACAAGGTTAGATCGAAATAAAATTTTGATATTCAAAACGGAGGCCGGGACGGTTAGAAAAGGCATGCACAGACCAGACTGCAATCACCTGACATAACCCTCCGTCACTGAGGTCAACAGCTGCCAGCGCGTCATGAGTTTGGTCCTGAACCGCCGGGCCAAAGGAGTAAGGCAGAGCATCGCAAGCACACCTACCTCAACGACATGACGCAACTGCAGAAGCAGTTTGGCAGGCGTCTGCCAGCGCACACGCCCATGCTTGCAAAGGAGCCGCCAGCGGTTGCGATGCAAGCGCAGCACGCGCTGGGCCGTGCTCTGCGGACTGCCGCCACCTGGGTGAAAGCACCGGATGTCAGGTGTGATCCTCGTATTCCAGCCATGCTCCAAGAGGGACCAGCTGAAATCCATGTCCCCATCCAAAAAATCAAAGCTTTCGTCGAATCCGCCTACCTTGTGAAAGGCGGAAAGGCGGACCGCCATGCAACAGGAATGGATGCACAGAAGCCTTCCCGCGGGCAGTAACCACTGGCCCACAAAAGCTGGCAGGCGGCTGAAAAAAGCCGGACCGACAATAAACTCACGCAAGGTGGGCGTAGGCTCACCCGAAGGGCGCAGGACCTGCGAGTCGTCCGTCTGCGTGAATCCCAAAGCCCCGAGCTTTTCGTCTGCGGCAAACTGTCGTCGCACCTCCTTTGCGAATGCGGTCAGCGGGCGCGCATCACAGTCGAGCAAGATGACGACGTCCACCTGCATCAATGCCATGCCGACATTGACACTGCGAACGTACCCGAGATTCACTGCATTCCGATGAATGGAGACGCGCGGATCCTTGTCCCACATGGAAGGAGCATCCGAAGCATCATCCACCACGATGATCTGAGCCAGCTCTGCGGCCTCCGGACACAGCGCGATCACAGCCTCAAGCGTGGCCAAAGTTGCTGGCCAAGCTTGGTAATTCGTGATGAGGACGCCTAATGTCATGATTTCAGCATCTGTGAGCCATGGTTCTGTCTGTGCCCAAAGCTAAAGACCCAGCCAAGCTGCCAGCGATTGACCACCCAGGCAACACTGGCTGCAGATAGCAAACCCGCCGCCACGCCGGTCAATAGCAGAACCCATGCATCCGTGACTCCCAACTGGCGTGTCAGCAGCCAGCGGGTCACCGGCGGCGCAAACCCATGCAACACATAGATGGCCAACGACTGCCGCCCCAGCCAACCGAGCCATTTGGTACCTGGCAGCGCAGAGAGCCCCATCGACAGGCCGAGGATGCCTGCGATGCCTGCGATCCCCAAGGGCAGCCGGGACCAGGGCGGGAGTTCCGAATTCTGCCAGCACATCCAGCCGAGCAGCCCAAGCAACGCTGCTCCAGTCAGCAGCGTCCCCGTGCTCGGCACCTTCCAGCCAACCAGCGTGCCATTGGCAGCCAGCCAGACCCCCAGCGCGTAAAACACGGCATTAAGTTCGAAGCGGCAGCGCGTTGAGTCAAACTCGACAAAACTGCAGCAAGCATAGTCCACAAAGGCCCCCAGACTGATCACGATCAGCCAGACCGGCCTGCGACACACAGCCTGCAGCGAATGGTTCAAACCATGCAGCAAAAACAGAATGAGCAGGAACCAAGGACCGGCGCTCGCGGCATAGAACATGCGCAAAGGCCCCCAAGGATCAGCATGAACATTGGCGATGCCAGTGCCGGAAGCAGCTAATTGCACCGCCCAAAGAATGAGGCCCCACAAAAAATATGGATATAACAAGGTGGCCAGAAAAGACGTCATCGGTGCCGGGCCCTTCACCCTTGTTCGGAACTCCGCCAGCCAGCCCGAAACAAAAAAAAGCGTCGGCACATGAAACAAGTAGATCCAATCATAGAACCAGCTCCCCAAGGGAGAGAAGGGCACAAAGTGCCCCGCCATCAGCCCCCCCAGTACGTGCCCCATCACCACCAGGATCATGGCCATGCCTTTGGCCAGATCGGGCCATGCGAGACGCTGCAACGGCAACATCGAATCTGCTGACACACAGGAGCTCATTCGTCTGCCATCCTCAGAGATGTGAAATGGTTCCTCATCCCGCTTTAATGCCTAGCCACTGCGTTAAAAACATGGACGTAAGCTTGTGCCACGAAAGAGGCCTCATGACGTTCCAGATGGCTGGCAGAAAGTACACGGTGAGCGTCGGCTGAGCACACACGGCCCAGGCATTCCATCAATGCATGCGCCAGTTCCCGTTCATTGCCATTGGCAAACGTGCTGCCACAAGGGCCGATGGCTTCCGGCAGGCCGCCCCCCGAGGAACCCACCACCCAGCAACCACAGGCAATGCCCTCAAGTGCCACCACCCCAAACGGCTCGTTCCAACGCGAGGGAACGACCAGGATGCGATGCTCGTTGAGCAGCCGCACGAGTTGCTCGCCCGACTGCGCCCCCGTGAAGGTGATTTGATCCATCACCTGGCATTGCACGGCGAGTTGTTCCAGCGGCCCGCGTTCCGGACCAGAGCCGATGATGGTGAGCCGGGGCCGATGGCCTTGGTCACGAAGCAGCGCCAGCGCCTGGATCAGCACATCCACGCCCTTGTCAGACACAAGGCGACCGAGAAAAACCAAGTCCTGCGTTTTGGGCACTTCCTCCAAACGGCGAAATTGCCGGCTGTCATACGGATTGGGAATGACGTGCCCATTGACGCCAAGAAACTGATCCACCGAACGACTGACGGAAATATTGGCCGCAGCAAAACGGCAAAGCCACTTTTTGAGCCGGTTGAGCACCGTCACGGGTCTGCCGAAATCTTCATACCAGCCATGGTGGGTGGCCACCCAGACCGGGCGCCGCAATCCACAAAACAACCAGGGAAGAAAACCCCAAAGGCTCACATTGGCATGCACAAACACGTCCCCTGCCCTCACCGCCTGGGCGATGTCCAAAAAGCCCGCACCGCGCAATACCTGAAAGGGAAAGGTGTCAGGCTCTGAATTGGGTGCGCCCGTGACCACTGTCACCGCATGTCCCATGCGGCTCCACTCAGCAGCCAGTACTTGGACCACGGTTTCCAGCCCCCCGAGCATCGGGTGGAAAGCTGGCGAATACACCACGATTCTCACAGTGGGCGAACCTCCGTATTTGCCTCAATCAGGCCACGATACACGTCCTTGATCTGATCCCGGTAACGCTGAGGCGAAAACTGCGCGGCAAACAAGCTGGCCTCCCGCCCCTCTCGTGCCGCACGATCCCGATCACCTTCATACCAGCTCAGGCGTTCAGTGATCGCACGACTGTCCAGCGCCGGCACTCGCCAGGCGGGATCTGGCACAGGCACCCCGCAGTGCGTGGTGACGACCACCGGCAACCCGCAGGCCATAGCCTCCATGGCCACCAAACCAAAGGAGTCTCCCAGCGAGGGCATGACCAGCACCTCCTGCGAATTGAGGAAGTCACGCAGTTGCGGACGGCTCATGTAAGGCAGGTATTTGGGTTGGACAGGGCACTGCTGCAGCAGCGGCTGCAGAGCTGCATCCACCTGCCCCACCAAGGTCAAGGCCACGGCAGCGCCAAGCGGCGAAACCGCCTGGAGGAGATACGGCAGGCCCTTGGCGAGGCTGCCGCAGCCGACGGCAGCCACCTTGAGGGGCCGGCCTTCAGTGTGCGTGCGCTCTTCCGGTTTCCAGAAGTCGGTATCCACCCACAGCGGGATGGCCCGGCACTTCTCCGCTGGCACGCCCAGGCCCACCCAGTGTTCCCGTTGCAGTTCAGAACAAAACAGGATCACGTCAGCCAGCTCCCGCTCCTGCTCTTTGTGATGGGTCATCGCAGGTGAATCACATAACGGAGGCTTGGGCAGGCCAAACTCTGCCGCAGCTCGCAGCAAAACCTCGTCCATGAATGGGGCCGGGATGCCGTGGCTATCGAGCACACAGCGCATGCCACGTTCTTTGGCAGCGCGAAAATACTCCAGCGCGCAGGTTTCCGCCGCCACGGCGATGCGGGCATCGCTGTGACGCAACCTCCGTGCGGCCTGACGCTCAAAAGCCTGAAGGTAGGGCAAAGGGTCCATGCGTCTGTGCTTGAACACCTTTTTGATCATCTGCCGGGCCAGTT
>NCCR01000023.1:70541-73801 GCA_002279765.1 Verrucomicrobia bacterium 12-59-8
ATTGGCAGGTAGGCAAAGCGGGACAACAACCGCCCCCACTTGCCCGGGGCATCAAAAATCGAGCACTGCAAACCAGAGAGACAGCCCATCTCCTCCGCCGCGATGGCCATCTGAAAGATTTCGTGGACTCCCATGTATGCGAGCTCAACCCCACCATGTTCTTGCGAAGCCATCATGCGGTACGAGAACTGTGAGCTTGACCGATCAACCTGGGTCCTGCACAGCGGCACCAAAGTGCATAAGGGAAAGCGGAAAGCCACCGACAAAAATGGAAAGGGATCATCCACGGCGTCTTCAACGTGCGCTTGTTGAAACCCGCACTGCGGAGATCTAAGGCCAAAAGATAAGGCAGGGACTTCCAGGTCGCATGGTTCAATAAAAAGTACCAGGAGCCAAAGTAGTGGTGCCAGCCCATCCAATGTGTCTTGCGCGTCCAGTGCCGCGCGCCACCATCGGCCACCCCTGCTCCACCCAGGTGATACAAGCTCACATCCGGCCGGTAGTGGATCACCCGTCCGCTTTTCCACCATCGCTGGCTAAAATCGGACTCCTCACGAAAGGCACCGCGCATGAAACGTTCGTCCATTCCACCAACAGCAAGAAACTCAGCCCGGCGCACCCCCATATTCGCAGAGATAACAAAGTTGCCAATCATGGGCTTGTCATAGTTACGTTTACAAAATAACCAGCCGATGTTGGGATCTGTGGCCCGAAGATCGAGCGCCACAACAGTTTCACGCCCACCTTCGAGGATTTGACCCGAGACAGCCAGAACCTCAGGATCTGTGAACGCTCTTTGATAGGATGCCACAAAATCGGAAGCCACCACAATATCGTCATCAAGAAACACGACGATGTCCCCGGATGACTCCAGGGCTCCCCGATTGCGGGCCATAGATGCATTGGGTGCTTCCTGCCGAATCCAGCGTATCTTTTTCTCTGTGTGCCATTGCTCCAACTGAATGGAAACCTCCGGCGGAATCTCCGTCGATTGATCCACGACGAGGATGTCGTGTGCAGGCACAGTTTGATCCAAAAGCATTTGGATCGACTTCACCAACACTCCCCTTCGATTGAAAGAGGGTATGACAAGTGAGATGGACGGCTGGTTGTTCATGTCGCAATTGTATTTTCCAGTGCAGACGGCTTAGCTTTTCAGCGTCGCTGAGAGGAAGAATCTGTGGGAAGGAAGAGCGCCGCCTTCTTTCCAGGAGAAAAAGGGCATTTCTTCTCCTGTGGAAACCTGCAATAGATAACGCGACGAGGGGAATTGACCAAACACCTGCTCGACAGTGCCGTTTTCTTCCAATCCGGCTCCGACATGGACCTCCACAAAAAAGTCAGCGCCTTGTCCCAGTACTTCATGAGCCCCCGCAAGTGCCTGGCATTCGTAGCCTTCGACATCGATAAACACCACGTCAGGCATCCCATGTTCTCGGGCCAATGAGTCGATACTGACAGTGGAAACGCGATCGCCAGCCCCGTCATGCTGAACAGCCCCATCCAAAGTTGCAGTGAAAAACAATTCACATCCATCTTTCTCAGCTACCGCTGCATGGATGACGTTCACATTTTCGATTTGGTTCAGGCGCAAGTTCTCTCTGGCAATCTCAGCATTGTGACGAGTGGCTTCGACCGCGATGACTTTGCCTGACGGACCCGCTTCGCGTGCCAGCAACATGGCGACAACTCCTTGATGAGCGCCAAGGTCGAAAACCACGGCACCAGGCTTCAATCGTCCTTTCTTCAGCAGTGTAATTTCATCTGGCTCATTCCAATCACGATCATACCAGCCCTCAGCCAAGCTGTCACTGAGCCGCACTGACAATTTGTGCATGCCGTACTGGTGGCACACTACGCGGCTGGGATAGTTCGCAATGCTCCGCCGAAGACTCCACTGCTGAATGGCATAGACCATCTTGGCCGGCAGCACCCGTTTAATGATTTCACGAAGGAATATTACACTCATGGTCTATATTGAAAGCTAGGCATGTTTCTACACTCTCCTGAAATGGCAGCCCAGAACATCGCTTTGAGAGCTTCTGCATCAAAATCCCGACGCGCCACTTCCTGTGCATTTTCACTGATTGAAACCAGCCTGCCAGAGTCACTGATAGCATTTCGTATCGTTTGTGCGATGGTCTCTGGGCAATTCGTGTTCATGTGAATGGCAGCCTCGTTCCGTCGAAGAAATTGACCTGCGGCGGAAGATTGAGGCCCGTGATAGAGAATGGGGACCCCAGCCGCCAAATAGCTGACCATCTTGGTTGATAGGCTGAACTTGCAGAAGCTTTCCCAATCATGCTCCAATGGAAGCGGAAGATAAAGAAGGTGCTGCAAGCGCATCTCTGTTTCCACGGTCTCGGGACTAGCAAAAGGCAGAACCTTGACAAGGTCTCCGCCTGGATACTTAGAAGCAATAAAACCGTGAGTCCTGACGGTGAATCGGAGGCGACGCCCCTGAGCGATCATTGCATGGTGCTTTTCCAATGCCGTTGTCAAAGCGATCAAATTGGGGATGTATGTATTGTGAAACATGCCCATAAAATAAAGATTAACCTCAGTGGATGGAGGTTCAAATCTGAATCGAGAGAGTTTAGGACATCCGTCCGTATGAACAACGTAAGGCCGTTCACCATAGCGAGTGCAATATTCGCGCCCCATCTCCTGAGAAATCACAAAGCGTGTTGCGGCTTCCCTCCACACGTTTTCCAAAACCTGCTCCATTCGTTTGAGGTACGGATGACTTCCGGCTGTGTAAAGAAAGTCATCGTGAATGCTGACATGCACCTTGAGTCCAAGATGCCTTGCAACACGGTAGCCAACTTCAAAATCCCCCCAACTATGAGGTAGTAGATGAACATCGGTCGCCCCAACAAGAAGCAAATGCTCTTCAAGACGGCGCTGAAACATAGCCTGCCAGAGTAGTTCTACATATCCACCGATCCAGTGAAAGCGGGTGCGGTCCAACCGACCTAGCGAAGGGCGGATAGGAATGAGCGCTTCCGATCCCGACCAAAGCGATTGGCTACGACCAAACCCGGTGCAGACACTTGATACGGAAACAGGCGCGTGATCGGCCACCGAACGGAGAATCTTAGGCCCTCCGCCGACGTCACCGAGGCTAAAGCACTGAATGAAAACAAGTTTCATTAAATTAAAAATATTATCGTATAAATCGGCCCATTCAAACTCCTGAACCAATTTCATCGTTTCCGCTCCTTTACTTGCCTCAACATTAGGCGGCGTTCGAATCGCGA